>NZ_JANEZT010000207.1 GCF_025403405.1 Frankia tisae | reverse complement strand
GTGGCGAGGCGGGTGCCGTCGGGGGAGAAGGCGACCGAGCGTACCGACGCCTCGTGGCCGGTGAGGGTGCGCAGGGGTCTGCCGGTGGTGGCGTCCCACAGGCGGGCGGTGCGGTCGTCCGAGGCGGTGGCTACCAGGGTGCCGTCGGGGGAGAAGGCCACCGAGCGCACCGGGCGGTCGTGGCCGGTGAGGGTGTGCAGGGGGTGGCCGGTGGCGGCGTCCCAGAGGCGGGCGGTGCGGTCGTCCGAGGCGGTGGCCAGCACGCCCCCGCCGGGGGAGAACGCCACTGACCACACCCAGCCGTCGTGGCCGGTGAGGGTGCGCAGGGGGTGGCCGGTGGCGACATCCCACAGGCGGGCGGTGCGGTCTTCGGCGGCGGTGGCCAGCACGGTGCCGCCGGGGGAGAACGCCACTGACCACACCCAGCCGTCGTGGCCGGTGAGGGTGCGCAGGGGCCGGCCGGTGGCGACCTCCCACAGTTGGGCGGTGTGATCGCCGGCGGCGGTGGCCAGGAGCGTCCCGTCGGGGGAGAAGGCCACCGAGCGCACCGGGCGGTCGTGGTCGGCGAGGGTGCGCAGGGGGTGGCCGGTGGCGACCTCCCAGAGGCGGGCGGTGCGGTCGCCGGCGGCGGTGGCCAGCAGGGTGCCGTCGGGGGAGAAGGCCACCGAGCGTACCGATGCGTCGTGGCCGGTGAGGGTGCGCAGGGGGTGGCCGGTGGCGACGTCCCAGAGGCGGGCGGTGCGGTCTTCGGCGGCGGTGGCCAGCAGGGTGCCGTCGGGGGAGAAGGTGACCGAGCGTACCGATGCGTCGTGGCCGGTGAGGGTGCGCAGGGGCCGGCCGGTGGCGACCTCCCACAGCCGGGCGGTGCCGTCGGCGGAGGCGGTGGCCAGCACGGCGCCGTCGGGGGAGAACGCCACCGACCACACCCAGTTGTCATGACCGGTGAGGGTGCGTAGCGGGCGGCCGGTGGCGGCGTCCCACAGGCGGGCGGTGCGGTCGTCGGCGGCGGTGGCCAGCAGGGTGCCGTCGGGGGAGAACGCCACCGACCACACGGACCCGTCGTGGCCGGTGAGGGTGCGCAGGGGCCGGCCGGTGGCGACCTCCCACAGCCGGGCGGTGCCGTCGGCGGCGGCGGTGGCCAGCACGGCGCCGTCGGGGGAGAACGCCACCGAGTTCTGGGCCGCGGTGGCCGGCGCCGTCACCGCGTCCGCATGGTCCGGTCCGGGAATCGCCGCCGCGCCGAGCTCCGCCGCGCCCGCCGCGGACCCGAGTGACCCGCCGAGGATGGCGGCCCGCGACCAGCGGCTGCCCCCTACTCTGGCGTCCGTCATCGTCACGGCGGTGAGGGTCGCGCCCGACAGGTCCGCGCCCGACAGGTCCGCGCCGGCGAGGACGGTGCCCGTCAGCTCGGCGCCGCGCAGGGAGGCGTCGGTGAGCACGAGGCCGCTGTGCCGCCCGCCCTGGAGCCGGGCGCCGTCGAGCACGGCCCCGCCCGCATCGACGTGGTCGGACACCACGTCGACGAGCGTGGCGCCGGTGAGATCCGCCCCCCTCAGATCGGCGCCGGACAGCCGGGTACCCCGCAGCGACGCCCCGTGCAGGGTCGCCGTCCTCAGGTCGGCGTCGCGCAGGTCGGCGCCGTCGAGCCGGGCGTCGGTGAGGTTCGCCCCCTGCAGGTCGGCGTCGCGCAGGGCGCGCCCGGACAGATCGCGCCCGGACAGATCGGTGCCCGCGAGCCGGGCGCCGTCGTCCAGCAGCACGTTGAGGCGGCGCGCCACCAGTACGGCGTTCTCCCGGGCGATCGTGGGTGCGTCCGGAGCGCTCGCCGTGGACTCCGCCCAGGCGATCAACCGGCTCCGGGAAGCCAGATCGACCAGGAAGTCGAGCATGAGCTCGGACACCTCCTCGGCGGCGAGCAGGTCGGCGGCGGTCGCCGGGGCGTCGCCGCTGACGGCCTCGGCGGGGGATGCGCCGCGCCGGGACGCCGTGCCCTCCTGGACGGGCCCGGCGAGCCCGGCGGCGACCTCGACCGCGACGAGGTATTCGAGCACCGACCGGTGGATGAACGAGAAACGGCCGTCGGGATCGCGGCGCAGCGCCGTACCGGAACCCAGCAGATGCGCGGTCTCGTCGATGCTGAGGCCGCGGGGCCGGCCCATCACGCGCAGCACCTGTGCCGCGATCTCGGTGAGCCGGGCCAGATCGACGGCCGCCTCGCCGCCGCGCCACATCGCGACCGCCAGCTCGCGGACCGCCGTGCGGCGCTCGGCCAGGCTGAGCTCCGGGGACCGCTCCGTCTCGTACGTCAACCACTGGTCGACAAGCTCGGCATACAGCGCGGCGCGGGTCACGCGGCCGTCACCGGTGCTCGCGGCCCGGTCCCGGACGGCGCGCAGCCGCCCGTCGTCGATCTCGACGATGAACGACAGCAGCCGCGGGTTGCGGGCGAGCTCGAGCAGGTCGTCGACGTCGTCGATGAGCGCGAGGCGGGTGGCCGCCTGCCGGCCCGCCTCGGCGATGGCGGCCTCGTCGGCTGGCCGGCCCGCGGTCAGCGCCCGGGTGAAGTGCCCGACCAGGTAACGCTCGATCTGCGCCGGAGTGAAGTCCTCCAGCCGGACGATGAAGCGTCCCAGCGTCCGCTCGACCTTCTCGCCGGTCCTTGTCAGCACCTCGTCGTCGTTGATGAAGAACTCGGTCCGGCTGGTCACGACGACCTTCGCTCGATTCGGCCCGGCCGCGCCGCCGCCGGCGGCCGACCCGGTGCCGTCGAGGATCGCGAGCAGGCCGTCGAGATAGGCGCTCGCCCGCGCGTAGGTGACCCGGGCGGCCAGCTCGTCGAAGCCGTCGAAGATCAGCACCACGCGGCCCTCGCGGACCATGTACCGGAAGGCGTCCAGGTCGGGCTGGCGCACCCCGGCGTCCACCAGGTGCTGGGCGACGAGCCGGTCGAGGTCGAACGACTTCTCCAGCTTGCCGAGTTCGATCAGCATCGGGTCGACGTGCGGGAGGCGTTCGGGCATGGCGAGGGCGAGTTGGCGGGCGAGGAACGTCTTGCCATGACCGAACGTGCCGAGGACCAGGATGAACCGCGCGTCGTCGGTGGCCAGCCAGTCCAGCACCATCTCGAGGGCGTCGTCGCCGACCGGTGCCCGGCTGCGGTCGATGCGGCGGATGCGCTGCGGGACGTAGGCGGCGGGTGGGTAGCCCGGGTCGCTGAGCAGCTCCTCGGTCTGCCGGGCGCGGTAGCCGCGCAGGTCGAACACGCCCTGGTACTCCGGCATGCTCAACAGCCGGACGTCCCGGCCGCGCGCGAAGGCCACCAGCTCCGGCGACGCCGGGGCGTCGCCGGTGTACACCAGATCCGTCCGCCGCAACGAGAACGCCAGGTAGGGCCGGCCCATCTCGGCCGCGAAGGACGCGACGGCGAGCTCGTCGACTCCGCCCTCGACCAGGCCGATCAGACGAAGCTCGACGATGCGGCCCTCCGTTCGCCGCACCCGCAGATGCGTCGGCGTGCCCCCGGCGGCCTCGACCCGCTCGACGACGGCGTCCCGATGGTGCAGCCGCGCCACCTCGAGGAGCTCGTCGAAGGTGTCCCGCGGCCGGGTGGGCGGCCGGTCATCGGCGTCGGCGTCGGCGTCGGCGTCGGCGTCGTCAGGCTCGCCATGGTCGGCTGCGGTTGGGACCATGTCCCGAGCGGGCCGGCGGGCGTGACCGAACGTCTCGCCCGCCGTGTCGAACGAGACCTGGACTCGGGCCGACAGCGCCTCCTCGGCGCTGAAACCGGCTGCGGTGTCCGCTGCGAACACGCGTGACCTGCGATCGAATCCCGCCGCGTCGATGTCGATGAGCTGGTAGCGACCTGGCCTCGGGGCCTGCGCCGCGTCGGCGTCGGCGTCGTCGTCGTCATCGGCGGCGGTGGCGGCGCGCGGGTCCGCCTGCCCGGGCCCCGCCGGGATCGCTGGCAGGCCGACCGGCAGCCGGCCGATGCGACCGTCACCGTGGCCGCCGTGCAGCAGCAGGTGCAACCGGGGGCCGAGGATCCGGTCCAGCTCCCCGCCATCGTGGAGATCCCCGCCATCGTGGAGGAAGGCCCCAGCGTCCGTGCCGGCGACGCTCGCCGGGCCGTGGTGCACCGCGCCGATCCGCAGCCAGCCCTGCCACCCGTCCCGATCCAGCTCCTCCGCCACCGCGCCGAGCTGGCGCTCGCCGACCTCGCCGATGCGTACCCGATGGGTCTGCGCCATCGTCGAGTTCAGCCCGGCGACGACGACCCTCAGCTCGGGGAAGGCGACGACCGACCATTCGCGTCCCAGCCGGAAGCGGGAATCGGCCTCCTCTCCGTGCAGTCGCCGCAGGAAGTCGTCGAAGAACGCCCACTTCGGCCAGTGCGGCGGGACGGCCGCGCGCTTGTAGGCGCGTTCCCGCGCGACATACGCCTCGCAGAGCGCGGCGTTGACGTCGAGGTCGCCGGGCACGACGACGATCCGTTCCCGGGCGAGGCCCAGGCCGTCGGCGAGACCGGTCAGGAAGTCGTATGCCCGATCGAACTCGTCCTCCGACGCCGTCCGGGTCAGGTCCCCGGTTACGACCATCAGGTCGGGGATCGCGGCGCGTTCGTCGACGCCCGACCGTTGCGCGCCGAGGCCGCGTAAGTCGTCGAGCATCGGCGTCAGCATCGACAGCACATCGCCGCCGGTCCCATCGGCGCCGCCAAGGCGCAGGTCGGACAGGTGCAGCACCGAGATGGACCGCCGTCGCCGGCCGCCCGCGTGGCCGCCGGCCGCCGCCGGCCGCGAGGCGAAACCCGCCACCACCGCGGCGGCCGATCCGGACGATGCTGGCGGGGGGATGTCGACGGAAGCACCGGGATACGGCGCGGGCAGTCCCCGAAGCCCAGCCGCGGGGGTCGAGGCCGGGGAGGGCGGACCCGGGAACGGGGGAGCGGCCGCCGGCTTCGCCCGACCCGTCACGGTGGCGTACATCCGCGCGGCCAGCGTGGCCGTGGCCGTGGCCTCGTCCAGGCCGACGAGATCGATGTAGCCGCGGCCGGCGAGCAGGCCCTCCGGCGTGCAGAGCCGTGCTCGCACCGGGACGACCACCTGCCCGGCGCCGAGCGGGTCGCGGCGGAAGCCGGACTGCCATTCCGCCCGTCCGTAGGGAGACCGTTCCAGGTACGCCTCCGACAGGATGGGCACAATCCGTTCGGCCCGGGTCAGGCCGTCCTGCATGCACGTGACGAAGTCGGTGCCCGCGACGAAATCCCAGGTCTGGATAAAGACCCGGAACGGCTCACCCGGCGTGCGCTCCAGGTCTTCAAGCTGCCAGGCGACCCAGACCGCCCAGTCTCTGTCGTCGCCGGTGTAGCTGATGAAAAAGTCGTACTGCCATGCCTGTGGCACCCCGTCCGGCATTTATCGAGCATGCCATATTCGGATCACCGCCGGCCGGCAATGGAAGGGGTTCTCCTTCCGCTCGTGACAAGTCCGGCGTCGGCGCAGGTCACGGGTTTGCCTTGGCCCAGGTTTCGTGGATGGTGGCGGAGCCGTTGCCGCGGCGTTGGACGCGGACGGCGGGGTAGGTGGGGCGCCAGCTCGCGAGGACGATCTCCTCGGCGGGTTCGTCGACGGTGGTGCGGACGATTTCGGTGAGTTCGACGCGGAACAGGTCGAACGGCTCGGGGGGCTGGACCTCCTCCGCGAACAGGGCGAGGACCTGCGGGTCGTCGACCCAGCGGGCGAGGCCGGCGATCCGGACGTCGCCGCCGGCCATGCCGGTGCCCGGTCCGGGGTTGGCGGACAGGGCGAAGCGGGGGTCGCGGCGCAGGTCGCGGGACTTGCGGGCATCGGGCATGCTGCCGAGCCACAGCTCGCCGGAGCGGAACGTGACCTCGATGCCGCTGGTGCGCGGGGAGCCGTCCGCGCGGACCGTGGCCAGGATGTGATGGCGGAACGCCTCGAACCGGGTGCGGACGGTCTCGGCGAGGGCGGGGTGGGCGGTCTCGAAGCCGCGCCAGGAGGTCGTGGATGGGGTCACCGGGCCATCCTGCGCCGGAAACCCTGCCAGCATCCGTCATGGTTTCCGGCCTGATCCGCGTGAGTCCGCACCAGGGCGAGGCCAATTGCGGTGCGTTTTGTACGGTCCGAGGTTCGACGGTGGGGTAGGTGTGACGACGCAACCGGTACTCGGCGTTGATTATCTGCGACCCCGAGTAGCTAGGACCTGCTCGCCTAGCATCGCGGGGTGCGATCGAGCCGGTTGACCGCGTTGCTGCTGCACCTGCAGGCCGTGCGGCGGGCGACGGCGGCGGAGCTGGCCGCCGAGCTGGAGGTGTCCGTCCGCACGGTGCACCGCGACATCGCCGCGTTGCAGGACGCCGGGGTGCCGCTGTGGACCGAGCCGGGCCGGGCCGGCGGGGTGCGGCTGCTGGACGGCTGGCGCACCAGCCTCGACGGGCTCACCGGCGACGAGGCGACGGCGCTGCTACTGCTCGGCGCGGGGCCGGAGGTGCTCGGCGGACTGGGGCTCGCCTCGGTCGCCGCGGCCGCGCGCACCAAGGTTCTCGCCACGCTGCCGCCGCGGCCCCGCGCCCAGGCGGGGCAGGTCCGCCAGCGGTTCCTGCTCGACGCGCCCGGCTGGTTCCACCGGGCGGAGGCCGTGCCGCACCTGGCCACGCTCGCCGAGGCGGTGTGGGCCGGCCGCCGCGTCGACCTGCGCTACGCCCGCCCCGGCGACGGCGCAGCCACCGCCGATTCGGCCGATCGGGGGGAGGAGGCGGTGCGGGGCGTGGCGCGGCGGGTCGATCCGTTCGGGCTGGTCTGCAAGGCGGGCACCTGGTATCTGGTGGCCCGGCACCGGGGTGATGTTCGCAGCTACCGGGTCGGGCGGATCACCCAGGCCAGCGTGCGGGCGGAGACGTTCGACCGGCCGGGCGACTTCGACCTCGCCGCCTGGTGGCGGGCGGGCAGCGACGAGTTCGCCCGCTCCCTGCTGCGCTGGACCTGCCGGCTTCGGCTGTCCCCGGCGGCGCTGCACGGTCTGCGGCACGCGGTCGACCCGTTCGCCGCCCGTGACGCCCTCGCGGGCGCGTCGACACCGGACGGCGCCGGCTGGCGGGTGGTGGAGCTGGTCACCGAGGGTCTGGAGGTCGCGCTGGCCCAGTTGCTGGCGCTCGGCGACGGGGTTGAGGTGCTGGCGCCCGAGGAGCTGCGCGCCGCCCTCGCCGGGACCGCGCGACGCCTCGCCGCGCGCAATGCTCCGGCCACTTTGTCAGCCGGGCCCGAGGACGTCCCGGGGCCGGTACCTTCTCCGAAAGGCATTTCGAGAGAGGACGCGCCATAAGTACCGGTGAGCTGCTCGGCGTCGCCCTGGTGATGGCCGTGGGCCTGGTCGGGATCGTCCTGCCGGTGCTGCCGGGCCTGGTCCTCGTCTGGGGCGCGGGGCTGTGGTGGGTGATCGCCGACGGCGGCGGGGTGGGCCGCTGGATCGTGCTGGCCCTGATGTCGGCGTTGTTCGTGATCGGTGCGTTGACGAAGTACGTGCTGCCCGCACGGGCCACCGCCGGGCGCGGGGTGCCCTGGCAGAGTCTGGTCGTCGGCGTCGTCTGCGCGATCGTCGGCTTCTTCGTCCTGCCGGTCGTCGGTCTGCTGATCGGTGGGGTTTTCGGGATCTACGTGGCGGAGCTGATCCGGCTCGGTGACTTTCGCACCGCGGGCGGCACGACCTGGGCGGCGATCGTCGCGTTCGGCATTGGCGTGCTCGTCGAACTCGTGGCGGGCGTCGCCATGGCGGCGGTCTGGGCCGTCGGCGAGCTCGCCCTCTGACTCCGCCGCTGCCGGTGCTGCTGCCGGTGCCGGTGGCGGCGGCCAAGCCGATTTCTTCACGCATTCCGTAGCAGGAATCTTCTTTTTTGCGGCGATGGGTTGGACTATCGATTGGCCGGCTTTTGTCGCGGTGGCGTGGCGGGCCGGTGGGCGTCGTCGTTCCGTGGGCCGATGCCAATTGCCATAATGCCTAAATGAAGTGTGGCCGTGCGTGGTGAGCAGGCCGATGGTGCTGATCCAGAATCCGACCGTCGTGCAACCGGTGGAGACGTCGGTGTTCCGGTCAGGCCGGCCGGCCTACGATCCGGTCCGGGCCGCGGCGGAGTCCGCCGCCGTGCGGGCGGCACTGGCCGACCTCGGGGTCGACCCCCGTGCGCCGTCGGAGATCCTCGCCGCCCTGCCCCGGGAGGTCCTGCTCGAACTGGCCGCCCGCGCCGTCAGCGCCGACGACGACGCCCGGCTGGCCGCGGCCCGCGACGTGCTGCGCGACTGGTCCGTCCCGGCGCTCGCCCCGGTCGTGCTGCGCCAGCCGCGGCTGCTGCTCGAACCCGGTGCGGGCGGCGGCGTCATCGGCCCCGGCCAGGCGGACGAGAGCTACGCCCTGCGCCCACTCGCCGGCCTGATGTTCCCCCGCGACCACTACGTCGACCTTGGCGGGGCAGTCGCCGTCGGCCGGCTGCGCCGCCGCGAGCGCGCACGGGAGACGGTCGTGATGGCCGCGGTCCTGCGCGGGCTGCGGGGACGGTCGGCGGAGGTGCGGGTACCCGAACCGCTGTTCCTGTCCGGCGGTGACCTCGTCACCTGTGACGGCGTCGCTGTGCTCGGCACCGGCGCGCGGACCAGCCCGGCGGTGTGGGGGTTGCTGCGCCCGCACCTGCTCGCCGCGTTCGGTCGGGTCGTGCGGGTCCGCGACGAGCTGCGCCGCCCCGGTGAACCGCACCTGGACCACTGGCTGGGGCTCGGCCCGGGGATCGCCCTCGTCGCCGCGGACCGGCTGGACGCGCCCGCCGTCGTCGAGGGCTATGGAGCGGCCAGCCGGGAGACGACCCTCGTCGACGCGCTGCGCACCATCGAACTGGCCGTCTGCCCGCTGGCGCCGGAGATGGTCGCCGCGTTCGCCGCGGGGGTGTTCTTCCTGCCCGGCGCACGCTGCGGGGGCTGGGCGGCGGGCGGTGACGAGCCGGCGGCGCTGGTGTCGACGGCCAGCGCGCCGTGGACCGAGCCGGTGCTGTCCCGGTTCGGCGTCTACACCGTCGCCGTCCCGTTCGACGAGCACCACAAGCAACTCGGCAGCCTGCACCGCGCGCTCAACACCGTCCCCGGCGTGCTCGGGGAAGATCCCGGTCGGGCGACCAGCGGATGGCGTCAGAACTCCGTCGGGTGAACCGGCGCGGCAGTCGGCCGAGCAGCCGGGCACGCCGAGTTCCGGCCGGTTCGCCGACGACGCCCGGTGTATGCGGGGTGGCCACCGAGCCCCCGTCGGCGGCAGCCCGCTCCTGGAGCCTGGCGCGGATCTCGTCGGGGGAGTAGGAGCCGCGCTGGCGCTGGTCGCGGGCGACCAGGACGCCGGTCGCGGCCACCCCCGCGAGGCCGGCGACCCCGAGCAGCTTCCCCCACCTGCCGCGACGCCTCCCGCCAGACCGACGCGTCTCTCCCCGTCGCTGCATCCCGTCAGGCTACGGTGCGCCCGATCGCATTGAGGCATGCTTACCGCCATGCCCGATGCGCGGATCGGCCTGGACGACGCCCTGGATCTGTCTCGGACCGGCGACTTGTGGCTGTTCCGTGGCCGCACGGCGGCGGACCGGGCGATCCAGACGACGACGAACAGCCCGGTCAACCACGTCGGCATGGCGATCGTGCTCGACGACCTGCCCCCGCTGCTGTGGCACGCGGAACTGGGCAGGGCACTGCCCGACGTCTGGGCGGGCACGCACCACCGCGGGGTGCAGCTGCACGACATGCGGGCGGCGGTGGAGGTCTGGGGCCGCCGCTACGGTCAACGCGCCTGGCTGCGCCAGCTCTCGCCGGCGGTCGGCGCCGAACGGGAGGACGCCGCGCTGCGCACGATCGCCCGCCTCGACGGCACCCCGTTCCCGTCCACCGCCCAGCTCGCGGCACGCTGGCTGCGCGGCCGGTTCCCGCGTCCGCGCCGGGCCGTGTCACCGCGGGCGCTGCAGTCCGCCTACTGCGCCGAGGTCGTCGCCGTCACCTTCGAGGCGATGGGCCTGCTGCCGCCCGGCCGGGCACCGAACTGGTACGACCCGGGCCGGTTCTGGAGTGGGGACGCGCTGGACCTGCTCGCCGGCTTCGCCCTCGGCGGCGAGATCGCCGTGGACCTCGCCGAGGCCACCCGAACCTCCTGAGGCGCAACCATCCCCGGCTGGGACCCAGGACAGGGGCTGGTTGCGGTGCGTTTTGCACGGTCTGAGCCCCAGGATCGTGCGCATCGCACCGCAACCCGCCTCCCGTGCACCGCGACCGGCCGTTACCGATGATGGTTCGTTGTCCGGGGTGCTGCGGCGGCGGCACCCAGGTCGTCCCGAACTTCGGCGGGGTGAACCCTGGACGGCCAGAACTGGAATGGCAGCCGCTGGAACGGTGGTCTCAGCGGCGGGTTGCGGTGACGGGCCGCGGCGGCAGCGGCGCGACCCATGGCGCGGCGGGTCTCGACGACGGTGGCGCGCGCTCGGGCGATGTCGCGGGCCGCGACGCGGCCGGGTGGTGTGCCGCGCGCGTCGAGTTCGCGGGTCAGTGCACGCAGCGCCGGCCGACAGGCGAGCAGGGCCGCGACGGCGTCGTACCGGTGCGGCGGCCGCGCGGCCTGGCCGGGCGGGCGGTGCCGGCGCTTTCGGCGGGTCAGTGCCCGGTGCGCCCGCAGCGGCGGGGCAACCTGGGCGAGCTGGTCGAAGGCGGCTTCCAGCCGGGCGTCGGCATCGGCGAGGGCGGCCCGCATCACCTCGGGTGTCGCCTTGGCCGGGCGGGGCCTTGCCGTGGCCGGGGTAGGCGCCGGGCCGTTCGGGCGCAGCGAGCGGCTGCGGCCCGTCTGGCACACGACCAGGTAGTCCGTGAGGGCGGCGAGCAGGTTGGCGATCCGGCGGCGCAGGACGTCGCCCGTGCGCACCGGCAGCACGAACCAGGCCGCTGCCAGCCCGATCGCCGCACCCAGCGCGACCGCGGCCAGCCGTTCCTGCAGCAGCCCCGCGCCGGCCTGCCCGTAGTACCCGTAGAGCAGGGCGAGCACGCCGGTGACGCAGCCCGTCCAGTAGGCGTAGGACACTGAGCGCAGCCACACCCCGAACGCGAGCAGCACGAAGATGAGCACGATCGACATGTCGTCGCCAGGTGGGAGGCAGCCGGCGAGGGCCGTGGCCGCCGCCGTCCCCGCCGCCGCGCCGACCAGGCGCTGCGCGCTGCGGTAGGCGACGTCGCCTCGGCCGCGGTTGCCGCTGTGCACCAGGTAGGCGGTGAGGACGAGCCAGGACCGGTGTTCGCTGAACAGGTGCCGCCCCATGGCGAAGGCCACCCCGAGGGCCACCGCCAGCTGGATCGCCATCCGGGTGCTCGCGGGAAGTCGCCGCCGGCGTCGCACGGCGGCCCCGGCCGGCGCAGGCGGCGCGGCCCGGTCGGACGCTCCCGAGGCAGCGGCTGTTCGTGGCCGCCGTCCAGGCTGGCGGGGCCGGACGGGTGGGAACAGGCGGGCCTCGGCATACCGGCCGATCGTCACCCAACCGACCGCGACGAACGCGATCGCGACGAGGTCGAGCCGTGACAGGGCTCCCCCACCCGGCGGCACGGGCGTGATGAGCAGCGCGATGAACGGCAGCGTGGCCAGGGTGCCGGCCCGGGTGCCCACCGGCCCGAACCGGCGCGCCCAGACGGCGCCGCTGACCGCCGCGGTGAACAGGACCTCGCCGATCGCCCGGTGTCGGCGGGTGAGATCGGCGATCTCGCTCGCGAGCAGCGCCACCGACGGCGTCACGAGCACGGGCAGCAGC
>NZ_JANEZT010000206.1 GCF_025403405.1 Frankia tisae | reverse complement strand
CGACTGCGCAGCCGACTCGGGCGACGTGGCCGGCGGCGGCACCGCGGGTGACGGCACCGCGGGTGACGGCGCTTCTACCGATGGTGCGGGTGCGGGGATCCGCAGGGATGTCTCGTGGCGGTTCAGCCCACGCCCGGCCCACGCGCGGTTGGCCTGGTCGAGCACGACGATCGACACCACCACCAGCGAGGCGCCCACGAAGCCGTCGAGCCAGTAGTGGTTGGCGGTGATGACCACGACCACGATGGTGAGGACCGGGTGCAGCACCATCAGCCACCGGGCGCGGTGGTGCAGGATCGTGATGACCGCCCAGGCCTCGAGCAGCGACCAACCGACGTGCAGGCTCGGCATCGCGGCGTACTCGTTGGCGATCCCGCCACTGCCCTCGCCGTAGGGCGAGGGGCCGTAGACCGCGCCGGTGTCGACGAGCGACCCGTGCGGCACCGACGGCAGGAAGCGGGGCGGCGCCAGCGGATACAACAAGTGGATGATCAGTGCCATGCCGGTGGTCATGATCAGAACGTTGCGGACCCGGGTCCAGTGCCGGCGATGCCGGATGAACACCCACAGCAGTAGCAGGATGACCGACGGGAAGTGGACGAGGATGTAGAACCAGTCCGCGCCCCGGATCAGCAGGTGCGAGTGCAACGCCAGGCGTTGGACGGCGGCCTCGCTGGGCAGGTGCAGGAAGCGCTCGAGCCGCCAGACGTCCTTCCCGGCGGCCAGCGCCGCCGACTCCCGGCCGCTGGCCAGGTGGCGGCTGAAGCTGTACGTCCCGTAGAGCACGGCGATGAGCAGGAGCTGGCTGACGGCGTAGGCCACCGCCCCGGCCACCCGGCGCATCCGGGCGAGCGGGCCGCCAGGCGCACCCGCACCCGCGACGGCGCCCGCGTTCATCCCGCCGAGCTGGTCGGGCGGCGCGGTGGACGTTCGGGGCGGTGGGCAGCCCAGCGTCCCCAGCCCGTGCCGGACCAGAGGCGAGCTCACTGCCGGACGGCGGCCATCGGCCGAGTCCGTGGATGGGGCCCAGCGCATCGGTGTTCCTCCCAACGTCTCGCGGCCACCACGACGCGTCACGCCGATCAACCAGCGACGGACAGTCGACCCAACACCCGGCCACGCCGGTCCCGCCACCTGCCCGCTACCGACAACCACCACGAACCGCCTGGTATGCCCCGCCCCTGCGAGCAGGTCACCGGCCAGCGCGCACCCACCGGTCACCGTGCTGATGACGACTGTGCACCTCCGGACCACCTTCACGCCACGTGATATGCGCTGTCAGACATGCATCACGTGAACGCTCGATCGACGGCGGAGCCGGTCACGTCCCGACATGGACACGCCAGTCAGGCGCAACGTGATGGCAACGTCGCGGTTCGACACCGTCAGTGTCGGATGTTCAACGCCCGGGCGCACTGGTGGTAGCTCTCCCTTGTCGCGGGTGGACTACTGGACCACGACCCCCCGGGCATCCTCGACGCTTCGCTGGAAGCAGGACGGCGTCCAGAGTCGCCCACAAGATCGTCTAATGAGTACGGCTAATGAGTACAAGGAGTGATGGGCATGCCCGAACCGCGCGCTCTCGGCGTGGCGGTCGTGACGGGTGGTGGCCGCGGCATCGGGGCGGCCTGCTCGGTCGCACTCGCCCGGCTCGGCTGGGATGTCTGCCTGGGCTACCGGGCTGACTCCGCCGCCGCCGAACGGGTGACACGGCGGTGCCGGGAGCTCGGCGTCGCCGCCGCGTCGGTGGCCGCCGACCTGGCGCAGCCCGCCGGCGCCGTCGCCGACCTGTTCGCCGCCGCGGACCGGCTCGGGCCGGTGACGGCCCTGGTCAACAACGCAGGCGTGGTCGCGCCCGCCGCCCGGGTCGACGAGATGGACGCCGCGCGGCTGAACCAGATGTTCACCGTCAACATCGCCGCCGCCTTCCTGTGCTCGGGAGCGGCGGTGCGCCGGATGTCGACGCGCCGCGGCGGGCCAGGCGGATCGATCGTTAACGTCTCCTCCGCGGCCGCGCGGCTCGGCAGCCCGGGGACCTACGTCGACTATGCGGCGAGCAAGGGAGCCCTCGACACGCTGACGAAAGGGCTCGCCCAGGAGGTGGCCGCCGAGGGCATCAGGGTGAACGGCGTTCGGCCGGGATACATCGACACGGAGATCCACGCCTCGGGCGGAGATCCGGAGCGGGCCCGGCGGCTGGGTGCGGCCGTGCCGCTGGGCCGGCCGGGCCGGGCCGAGGAGGTCGCGGCCGCGGTGACCTGGCTCTGCACGGCGCAGGCGTCCTACGTGACGGGGGCCGTGCTCGACGTGGCCGGTGGGCGGTGACCGGTGAGCGGCCGCCGCACCGCCGTTGACTCAGCGGGTGCGCTCGGGACGCAGGATCACCATCGCGTCCGGATGGCGGCGGGTGTAGCGCACGGCGGCCCGGCGGGGAGAACCGCTGGCCCACTGAACGCTCCAGTCGACGCCGACGAGGTCGAGCAGCGACCGCAGCCGCCGTTTGAGCTCCTCCCGGGTCTCCTCCTCGGCGATCCGTGCGGCGCACATGACCGTCTCGACGCCGAATGCGCAATACACCCCGGCGGTCCACCGCGCCCATCGGGACCAGCGGTCCATCGTCGCGATCAGCACGAGATGGCCGTCGAGCCGCGCCGCCAGGTCAGCGGCCAGCAATACATCAGCCATATCCGACAGATCACCGAAGCGGACGCCGAGCACAACATGGCGTTCGGTCCGAACCCGGGGGGTGGCTTTCGTTCGCTCTGCCCGTTCCACGTTTCCTCCAGCGAGGCTTTCCCCAGTGCCGTCGATCGACTGTCGGTGTGAACGGGATTGTCTCGCTTCACGGCCTGCGGTGCCGCGGATACCGACACATCGTCAGTACCCCCTCTACCCGCAGATCATCTGTTCCGGATCGCGTTTGGGCACGACGCCCGCCGCGCTGGCGGGTAATGCCGCCAGATGCCGGGTCCGCACCGCCTGTCAGCCGCTCACCGTTCCCGGTTGATTGTGGCGGGCGAAACCGGAAAGGGGAAGACCTTGGCGGTAACGATGGGCCCTGGAGTGCTCCCACCAGTGGGCCAAACCGACCAGTCGTGACCGAGGAGACGCAGGCGATCACCTCCGGTGTTCCGCGGGTGCCCACGGGCCTCACCTGCGACGCTTCAGACAGGGCGGGCCGGGTTCCGCCGGCGGTTCGCGGCGGGTCCGCACCGGCGGGCGCAGGGCCGCGTGACGATCGCCGCCGGCACGACGGTGGCAACCTCGGCGCGAAGGAGCACCAGATGTCGGTGTTGGACCGGTTCCGGCTGGACGGCCGGGTCGCGATAGTCACGGGGGCGTCATCCGGGCTCGGGGTGGACTTCGCCCGCGGCCTCGCCGAGGCCGGCGCGGACGTGGTCCTCGCCGCCCGGCGGGTCGAGCGGCTCGGCGCCACCGCAAAGCTCGTGGAGTCGGCCGGTCGCAGTGCCCTCACCGTCGCCGCCGACGTGGCCGACCCGGCCAGCGCCGAGCGTGTCGTGGCGGCCGCGATGGAGGCGTTCGGCCGGGTGGACGTACTGGTCAACAACGCCGGGGTCGGAACGGCGGTGCCCGCCCTGCGCGAGACGCCCGAACAGTTCCGCTCCGTCCTGGACGTCAATCTCAGCGGCAGCTACTGGATGGCGCAGGCCGCCGCCCGGGTGATGCGGCCGGGCAGCAGCATCGTCAACATCTCCAGCGTGCTGGGCCTGACGACCGCCGGGCTGCCTCAGGCCGCCTACACGGCCAGCAAGGCCGGCCTGATCGGGCTCACCCGGGATCTGGCCCAGCAGTGGACCGGTCGCCAGGGCATCCGGGTGAATGCGCTCGCCCCCGGTTTCTTCCGCAGCGAGATGACGGACGAGTACCAGCCCGACTACGTCAAGGCGCAGTTGGCGCGGGTCCTCGACGGCCGCTTCGGGGAGCCTGCAGAACTGACCGCCGCGCTGCTCTTCCTGGCGTCGGACGCCGGCAGCTTCGTCACCGGGCAGACGCTCGCGGTGGATGGCGGTTTCAGTATCACGTGATCCGGCCCCGAGGAGCACCGCCGACCATCCGCACACGTCTGATCCGGAACCCGGACCTCTTCCCGCCTGCCGGACATCGAACGTCCGTATTGTCCGGCAGGCTTGGGTCAACCGGCGTCAGTTCCGCGGATGGCGTCAGCTTTCCAATGGCATCAGTTCGGCCGCGAAGGAATCGAGGAAGCTCGGCCACCCGTCCGGCGTCGTCGCCGGATGGACGACGAACTTGCTCACCCCGACGGCGAGGTACTCACCGATCAACTCCCGCGCCGCGGCCCACCCCACCGGCATGAGCCGCGCTGGATCGACGTCGGGGTAGCGCCGCCGCAGCGCCGCCAGGGCGTTGGCCGGCGGCGGCGCGAAGGCGACGCGCAGGCTCAGCCCGAAGTGATCGTCGTCGATCCGCCGGCCCACCGCCACTGCGGCCTGCTGAATCTCGGCGATGCCGGCCGCCGCCTGCTCGGGACTGACCATGCTCGCCAACCAGCCGTCGCCGAAGCGGCCGATCCGACGCAGCGCGGCCGGGGCCGCACCGCCGAGCCAGATGTCCAGCGGCCGGGTGGGCAGCTCCCCGATGCCGACGTCGGTGAAGTCGAAGAACTCGCCGTGGAAGGTCACCCGCGGCTCGCGTAGCAGCCGCCGCAGGACGTCCAGCGCCTCGTCGAACACCGCACCTCGACGGCCCACGGTCCCCGCGGGCCGGACCCCGCTGCGCCCCTCGGGGAGCGGGTAGGCGGGCCGGTCCTCCGGCCGGCCCGGTGCGAGGCCCAGCACCGGCAGCACCCGGCGCGGGGCCAGCAGCGCCAGCGATCCCAGCTGCTTGGCGAGCAGCACCGGGTTACGGCCCGGCAGCACCGCCACCCCTGAGCCGACCTTCAGCCGGCTGGTGCGGCCCAGGGCAAAGGCCATCCCGGCGAGCGGGTCCACGGCGGGCGTGGAGAGCTGTTCGGACAGCCACAGCGAATCGATCTCGAGCTTCTCCAGCCGGTCCACCAAGGCCGCGAACCCGGCCGGCGCGACGCTGCCGAAGCCAATGCCGATCCGGACCTTCATCACCCGCTCCATCCTGGCCCGGGATCCGTCGGCGCCCGAGCTCTCGCTCCATAGTGGGGGCTGAGCGAGCGACGTGGGTCACCTTTACGGGCACTGCACCGCCCGAATCCATCCAGCGACACCGTCCCGGGCGCCACCGAACGGCCGAGGTCCCGCCGCCCGCCGCGCTTCGTGACGAGCGGGCGGCACTCGGCTACCGGCGGCACTCGGCTACCGGCGGTGTTCAGCTACCGGCGGTGTTCAGCTACCGGCGGTGTCGACTCCGGGCACGGCGGCGAGATCCGCACGCAGGTCGGCGACCACCTCGGCGAGCAGGGGCTGGCGCAGGACCGTCCGGTGGTCCCCGGGGATGCGCCGGATCGACGCGGGACCGGCGAGCACCCCGCGCCACGCCTCGATCTCGTCGTGGTCGTCGGCGAGCCAGACGACCGTGCGCCCCTCGTAGGTATGCGGCCGGTAGGCCATCGTGAGGATGCGACCCTGATTGTGGAAGACGTCGTAGCGGTGCGTTCCGCGGAAGCGGACGACGCCGGCGAGCGGGAGCTCGACGAGCTGGCGCAGCCGGTCGGCCACCACCCGCGGGCTCAGCGCGGGGCCTTCGTCGGCGGCGAGCGGCCCAGGTCCGTCCGAGCGTGGAACGTCCTGCGGCCGGTCCGGGTGCCGGCCCTCCAACTGGCTCGTCGGGATGATCGCGCCGGTACGGGTCAGCCGGGCGGTGCCGGGCAGGTAGGTGTCGATCAGCGCCAGCAGGCCGACCTCATGGCCCGCCCGCCGCAGCAGCCGGGCTACCTCGAGCGCGATCAGGCCACCGAACGAGTGCCCCGCCAGCAGGTACGGACCGGTCGGCTGCAGCAGCCGGAGCTCGGCCACATGGCGGCGAGCCGCGGCCGCCACCGACCAGTCCGGGAGGCCGCGCTGTTCCAGGGCGTGCGCCTGCAGTCCGTAGACGCGGCGTTCAGCGGCGAAATGGCGGGCAAACGGCAGCAGGGCGATCGCGGGCGCGCCGGCCTCGGGGAAGCAGAACAGCGGCGTGCCCGGTGCGGCGGCGGTCAGCGGCACCACGGTGGGGTGGCGGTCCGCCTCACCCTGATGGGCGGCCCAGACGGCGGCGAACCCGGCCGGCGTGCGGGCCGCCACGATCTCCGACACGGGCAGCGCCACCCCGAACTCGTCGCGCAGGACCGCCGCGAGCTCGCCCGCGGCCGCCTCGCCACCGGGGGCCCCCACGGCGTCGTCGTGCGGGCCGATGGCGGTCATCCCGAGCACGCGGGCCCACAGCAGCGTTGCCGCCCTCTCGTACGGGCCGTCCCCCGCCGGGTCGGCGGCAGCGGTCGCACCGCCGACGGTGCCAGTGGAGTCGGCAGGGCCGGTGGAGTCGGCAGGGCCGGTGGCCTCCGCGGGAGTCGTGACGTCCACGGTGCTGTCTGGACTCGGTGACAAGGAATCGGGCAGCCGATCGGCCGCGGACGTGCCCAGCAACGACATCACCCCATAGGACTATGTGAGGGCCACATTGAACACCAGTGTCGGACTAGCCCGACACACCCGTCGGTGCCGGCCGGTTCGGCGATGCTCCCCGGGCCGCGCCTGCGTCCGCGACCGGCTACCGCGCTCCCCACGACCAGCGGACGGCCCCGTCCCGGGCGGCGACGCCACCCCTCGCGCCGCGACGCAGGCGGGTCACGCGGCCCGGAGTTGCCATTGACGTCGGCGGCCCCCGGCGTCCACCGTGGAAGCGTGGGCGATGTGGGCAAACCCGAGCGGATCGTCGAGGACGAGCCGATCAGCTTCCCCGATGCCGAGCCGTTGACAATCCCGGCCGTCCCGGCCGCCCCGGCGCCGGAACGGGAGCCGGTGCCCGGGTGAGCCTGCTCGGCTGGCGCCAATGGGCGGTGGACGACCGGGGGCAGCTGCGCCCGGCCTGGACTCCGTGGTCGCCGTTCCCGCCGAGCATGCTGCTGTGGCGGCCCGACGGCATCACGCAGGCACAGTGCCTGCGGACGAAGCGGCCCGATTCAACCGCCGCCGGCGAACCGGCCCCGGCTGGTCATGACCGGGTGCCGGACGAGCATTGCCTGTGCGGCCTGTACGCCTGGCGCACCCCGGAGATCCTCGCCGCGGCGCGCCGGCCGCGCTGGACCGCGCTGCCCTGCGTGGTCGGCGTGGTCCGGCTGGGCGGGCGGATCATCATCGGCGAGCGAGGCTACCGCGCGGAACGGGGCTACCCCGTCGCCGTGCTCGACCGCCGTGGCGTCGTGTCCGCCAGCTACACCATCGCGAGATATCGCACTTTTTCGGCCCTGGTCGCCGAGTGGACGCCGTCCGGACCCGAGGCGACGGGCATGGATCAAATAGCCGGGTAATACCGGGCAAACAACGCAGAACCGCGGCCGATGCGTCGCCAATCGGTCGGGTCCCCCGCGGGAACGGGTATCTCCCGTGGGACCACTCCTACCAACGCCGGTCACACTGCGCACCAGATCAGGTGCGTTTTGTCTGCAATGGGGATAGCCGGGGCGGATATCGTCGGCACCGCCGTGCATATCCCGACCAGTGCGGGCAGCGCGTCGGGCCGCGGGGCACGCGAGGGGGGACCGTCGTGACCAGCTCCGAGATCAGCAGTACCGGAACCCCGCGAAGGGGGGCTCCGAAGACCAGCAGTCCGGAAACCGGGGTCGCGAGCGCATTTCCGATCGCCAGGCCGGCCGGGCAGCGGCCGGCCACCACGCCGGCGGCAGTCCGCGACCGGCGGCGCCGACTGGTTCCACTCGCGGTGACGCTCAGCTACCTCGTCCTGTCCGTCTGGATCTTCCGCGCGAGTTGGCGACATCTCGGGGAGATCACCTACGGCGGCGGTGACGCCTACCTGTTCTCGTGGTTCCTCGGTTGGGCACCGCATGCGTTCGGCAATGGCCTCGACCCGTTCCTGACCCACCACATCAACTCCCCCGCGGGCGCGAACATCCTCTGGAGCACCCCGGTGGTGCTGCTCGGCCTGCTCACGGCGCCGATCACCCTGCTCGGCGGTCCCGTGACCACACTGACGGTGCTGCTCACGCTCGCCCCCGTGATCAGCGGTCTCGCCCTGTTCTGGGTGCTGCGCCGCTGGGTCCGGGACTGCCCCGCCGCCCTTGCCGGCCTGCTCTACGGCTTCGGGCCGTACCTGATCGGCAGCTCCTACGGCCACCTGCACCTGGCGTTCGCCCCGTTCCCGCCGCTGCTACTCCTGCTGCTCGACGATCTGATCGTCCGCGGCCGCAGCCCGCGGCGCACGGGGATCCTGCTGGGATGCGCGGTCACCGCGCAGGCCCTCATCGGCGAGGAGATCCTCGCGACCTCGGCGCTGACGGCGGCCGTCGGGCTCGTGGTTCTCGCCGCCCGCCACCGCGCTGCGGCCCGCGAGCGGCTGGGCCCGGCGCTGCACGGTCTGGCGACGGCCGCGCTGGTCGCCGCCGTCGGCCTCGCCTGGCCGCTGGGCATGCAGTTTCTCGGCGGGCAGCGGGTCCACGGCTCGATCCAGCCGTCCGGCATCGCCGTGACCGACCTGTGGAGCTTCGTCACGCCGACGCCACTGCAGGAAATCGCCCCGGACCTCGCCCTGCGGCACAGCCTGCGCTTCACCGGCAACGCCGTCGAGGTCGGCGGCTACCTGGGAGTTCCGCTGATCCTGCTGGCGCTGGCCGCGACGGTCCGCGCGCGCCGCCACCCACTCGTCGGCGTCCTCGCCCCCGTCGGCCTGGTGATGGCGGTCCTCTCACTGGGCGACCACCTGCACGTCGACGGCCGCGCCACCCGGATCCCGCTGCCCTGGCTGGTCCTCGAAAAGGTGCCGGTGCTCCACAACGCCCTGCCCTCACGGTTCGCGCTGTACGTGATGATGTGCGCGGCCGCCGTGACCGCCGTCGGCCTGGACCGGTGGCGCGATGAGTATCGGCGCGCCACCGACCCTGCGGATGTCCCGCCGGTGGACGGCACGTTTCCGGACCTGGGCAGCCTCGGCGGGCACGGCGACATGCACAGCGGGCCAGGCGGATGGCACGGCCGGCTCGCCCGATCAGGCGCCGCCCTGGTGACCGCCGGCGCGCTGGCCGCGCTCGTCCCCGCCCCGCTGCTCACCACTCCGGCCCACACCCCCGCCTTCTTCACCGGCGACGGAGTGCGGCAGATCCCGGCGAATGCCACCGCCCTCGTCGTCCCCTACCCGCATCCCCAGCAGGCGGAGGCGATGCTGTGGCAGGCCGAGGCGCACTTCCGCTTCGTCATGCCTGGCTGCTACTGCACCGTGCCGGGCCCGACCGGTCAGGCCTCGTTCCACGGCCCCGGCGATGCCCTGACCGCTGCCCTCATCGACCTCGACAACGGCACGACGACGGCGGCCACCGCCCTCGGTTCCCCCCAGGTCCGCGACGCGTACAGGCGGTTGTCCCCGGACGCCGTCGTGCTGGGGCCGGCTCGGCGACCCACCGAGCTGCGCGCGCTGCTGGGCAGCCTCGTCGGCCACCCGGCGCGGCACGTCGGCGGGGTCGACCTGTGGTTGCCCGCGCGATGATCCACCGCGGGCATCGCCCGCGCTGATGTCGCCCAGCGGACAAGCCGAGCCGCCGGGAAGAATCGTCGCCTGGAAGGGTTTGGCGAGAAGCTGGCCGCAGGACGGACATTCGCGCCGCCCGGCCGGGAACCCGCCACGACGATTCCTCTACGATTTCCCGCATTCCGCGACCCCGGTCCGCAGGTCAACAGGTCGTCGCAGGTCAACAGTCCAGAGCGGAGGACGCGCGGTGTCGACGGACCAACCGGCGGGCCGCCGCCCGGAAAGGCTGACCCGACGCCAACGCGCCGCCGTGGTCGGCGTCGCCGTGCTCGCCGTGGCAGTCGCCGCTTCCCTCGCCGCAACGACCGGAGGTTCCTCGGCCGCGAGCGGCTGGCCGCCTGCCGGGCGGTCAACATGCGCATCCGTACAGATCTTCACTGGCACCGTCGGTTCCCCGTACAACCAGTTTGCCCGGGTGCTCCGTACCCGGCTCGAGGCGGCGCCGGAACACTTCGACGTGGACGTGGTGGAGACGGCCGGCTCCACAGAAAACATCTACGACCTCGAATCCCCCGAGCCGCCCCGCTGCGGATTGGCAATTGCCCAGCTCAACACCACCGTGGACGCCACCGAAGGGGTGAACCAGTTCGACCCGACGCGCGGCGGCCACCCGGTGACGGGCCTGCGCACCCTCGGGCCGGTGCACCAGGATCTGCTGCACGTGATCGTCCGGGACCGCCCGCTCGGCTCGGACGACCGGCGGGTCGACAGGCTGGCCGAGCTGTGCAACCGAACGATCGCGGCCGGCCAGCCGGGTTCGGGTGTCCGCCAGATCGGCGACGTCCTGCTCCGGGTCGGCCTGCCCAACTGTCATCCCGACCTCGACGACTCCTCCATCGACGAAGCGCTGCGGCGGCTGTCCGCGGGCACGGTGGACGCGGTCGTCTGGGCCGGCGGCGCGGGCACCCGGCAGATCAGGACCGCCATCGCCGCCGGAGCCCGGCTGCGCCTGCTCGACCTGTCCGAGTACCGGGCCCCGATCACGAAGGACTGGAACACGTTCTACGGCAACCGGGCGCACTTCTACGCCGGCGAGGTGTTCGGCGCCGGCGGCCTGGGCCCCGCGGACTACGCGGGAATCCGCCCGATCCGGACCGTCACGATTCCCAACGGCCTGATCGCCCGCGCCGGCACAGACCCGGCGCTGGTCCGCCGGGCGACCGCCGAGCTGTACCGGGATCAGGGCGACTACGAGGGGGCGCTCTGGGGCGCCAACCCCGCCCACCGGCGCATCCCAGACGCCCTGTCCATTTACGAAGGGCCGCTTTTCTGCTACATACCGCTGCATCCGGCAGCCGCGGAATACTACCTTCGACAATTCCAGCGGGTACCGAGCTGCGGCGCAGCCTGACATGACCGGGACCCGTAAACGCAGGGAGCCCGAAGGCGGGGCCGCCGGAGACTGGGGCTAGAGGACACACCGTGCTAAGACCACTGACCGCTACCGACCCCAGGCTGGTGGGGCCGTACCATCTGCACAACCGCATCGGCGCCGGGGGCATGGGTATCGTTTACCTCGGGTTCGCGGACGAGGAACTGCCGGTCGCGGTGAAGGTGCCGCACGAGGCGTATGCCAGCGATCCGGAGTTCCGGGCACGGTTCCGCGCGGAGGTTTCGGCCGCGTGGCACGTTCGGGCAAGCACCGTCGTCCAGGTGATCAACGCCGAGGTGGAGGGCCCACGCCCCTGGCTCGCGACGGAGTATGTGCCGGGCCCGACGCTGCACGCCGCCGTGCTGGAGCACGGGCCGCTCCTCGACCGGCATCTCGACAACCTCACGCTCGGTCTCGCCGCCGCGCTGGAGGCCATCCACGGCGCCGCGGTCGTGCACCGCGACCTGAAGCCGGCGAACATCGTCATGTCCTGGACCGGACCGAAGGTCATCGACTTCGGTGTCGCCCGCTCAGCCGAGTACACCGGCTACACCCAGGACGGCGAGCTGGTCGGGACGATCGCGTGGATGTCCCCCGAGCAGCTCGGCGGGCAGACGGCGACCCCGGCCTCCGACATCTTCGCGTGGGCCTGCTGCGTGGTGTTCGCCGCGACCGGGCGGCGGCCGTTCCGCGGCGAGTCCCAGGAGATCGTCGCGCTGCGGATCGGGGCGGCCGAACCGGAGCTGGCCGGCACCCCCGACCGGTTACTCGAACCGGTCTCCCGCTGCCTGGCGAAGAATCCCGCGCTACGCCCCTCGGCCGGCGAGCTCGTCGGGTTGCTCACCCGCC
>NZ_JANEZT010000205.1 GCF_025403405.1 Frankia tisae | reverse complement strand
GTTCGGTACGGCCGGGGCGCCCGGGATGTTCACCGCAGTAGCAATGATCGCGGCGCGGCATCCGCGCGGGATCGAGCCGGGCCTTCCCTGTGGGCTGGCGCGGGCACTCGCGGGGTGGGGTGACTCAGCGGCAGGGGCGACAGAGATCGCTGTTGCTGTGCCCGAAGTCGACGTGACGCCGGCGCCGCAGACGTGGCTGGTCGTCTTGACCCTCCACGGAGGCACACGCGG
The DNA here is from genome assembly GCF_025403405.1 of Frankia tisae. Taxonomy (GTDB): domain Bacteria; phylum Actinomycetota; class Actinomycetes; order Frankiales; family Frankiaceae; genus Frankia; species Frankia tisai. Next base: position 11,759 of record NZ_JANEZT010000205.1, on the reverse strand, counting down.
ACGCGCCGACGGTAGACCACGGGGTGAGCTGCACGCTTCCACACTAAATCCGTGTCAATGGCAGGTCAACGGGCCGATCGGGGCATCGGACCCCGGGGTGGCAGCCGGCGGCCCCAACCCCTGGATACGCCGGAACGAGGGGGGGAGCCAGGTATGACTTCGCTCACTGCCTCTGCATATCTGCGCACGGTGCGGGCCTGCCGACCGCCTCCGCGGTCCGTCGGCGGGACGGCCGGCGGCGCCCGGTTCGGCCACGGGTCGCTTTGCCGAGAGGTGATCCGTGGTGCTCCTAACGTTGTTCATATGGAGATTGATAGTAGACAAGTTGGGTATCCATCATGCTCGCATCGCTATCACGGAGCCCCGCCGGAGTGGGTAGCGCTTCTCCTGCGTGCGGCGGCCCGCGAGCAGGGCCGCGTGAATGCGTGCGCGGTCATCCGGAGGGCTCGCAGCGGAAGCGGAGAGCACCCCCCGGTTAGTTCCGCGGCAGCTCGGCCCTGTAAGTTTCCGCCGCCGAAGAGGTGCTCTTCGGTGAAGATGCCGGAGGATCGAACCTGTCCTGACCGCAGTGTTGCCACAGCGCGTCGTCCGCATCGATCTGATAGGGGTCGGTGCGCTACCGGACGATGGCGGTCTTCGGGGCACAGGCAGCCGGACGAGCACAATCCCGGGCCTGTCGGCGAGAGCGCGAAAAGCGTTGGCACGCAGCGGTCCGGATGCGGGCTCGGGTAGACCCCTCGGCGTGACGGAAAGGTGGGTTATGCAGGTGTGGCGGACGAGGGTCATCGGGACGGCGGTCGTCGCGATGACACTGCTGGCGGCCTGTAGTTCCGGTGATTCCTCGGGCAGCGCGAATGCCGCGTCCGGTTCGTGCGCCCCCGGCGTGACCAAGGATTCGATCAAGGCTGGTCTGCTCTATCCGGACACCGGCGTGATGGCCGCCCAGTTCACCGGCTTCCGGGCCGGTGTCACCGCCCGGTTCGGTGCGGAGAACGCGACCGGCGGCGTCGACGGCAGAAAGATCATCTCTGGCTGGCAGGACGACGAGTCCGACCCCAGCGGCAACCTGCAGGGCGCCCGGGAGCTGGTCGCCCAGAACGCCTTCGCCGTCGTCCAGTACTCCGCCGTCTCCCAGCAGTCCATCGACTACCTCGACTCCGCGGGCGTGCCCGTCGTGGGGGTGGCCGACCAGCCCGGTTGGGGCCAGCACCAGAACACCTTCAGCGTCACCTTCGCCAGCCAGACCGGCCAGAGCACCACGACGCTCGGCGACTTCGTCCGCCAGCAGGGCGGCACCAAGGCCGCGCTGGCCATCAGCTTCCTCAGCGAGACGGCCAAGCTCTACGCCGACGGCGTCAGCGCCAGCCTGCGCCACGCCGGCATCGATGTCGTCACGCAGGACGTCGACACCACCAACACCGCGGACGTCGCCCGAAAGATCATCGCCTCGGGTGCCGACACCATCATCGCCGCGGCGCCGCTCGACCTCTATACCGGCGTCCTGGATGCCGCGGTCAGCGCCGGGCACCCGTTCAAGGTCGCCGTCTCCGTCGTCAGCTACGACCCGCGCCTGCTCGCCCCCTACGGCCAGAAGCTCGCCGGCAGCTATGCCCAGCTCTCCTTCGCGGCCCTCGAACGCGACCGGCCGGTCCAGCGGCGATTCCTGCAGGCGATGGCGACATACTCCCCGGAGATCTCCCCGCCGGGCCAGCAGAGCGCCATCGACGGCTGGTTGAGCGCGGACCTGTTCATCCGTGGCCTGAGGACCCAGCACGGCTGTCCTACCCGGGAGTCCTACATGAAGGGCCTGCGCGGGGTGACCGACTACGATGCCGACGGAATGATGGTCAATAAGATCAATTTCGCGACGGATCAGGGCCAGCTCGACCTCTGCTACGACTTCGTCCGGATCGCGAAGACCGGTGACCATTTCGAGGTCGTCAGCCCTCAGCCCCTCTGTGGAGCACGCATCGAGGCGGGCTGATGAGGCCGCCTCGGTTGCGCCGCGCCCTGATCGGGGTTACGTCGCGGCGAGGCGGGGTCGACTGTGACTTCCCTCACCACCGGCGCGGATCCGTACCGAGTCTCTGGATTCGGTCCGCCGAATGTGGCGGCGGCGGTGGCGGGCGGCGGCGTTGACCGATCGCCCCACGTCGCGAGCCCGCGCGCCGTGCGGCCGAGGGGTCGGGGGGCCGGCGAATCCCCGGGGGCGACCACGTCATTCGGGGGCGGATCGTCGTCCCCGATCCGCCGAACGTTGTTTCTCCCGAGATGATCCGTATGCAGAATGGGAGTGTGGTTGGGTGTTGGGTGGTTCTGTGTCAACACTCGGGTGTGCGTCGCTGACACGCCACGGAGAAGGCTGGGCGGGGATCGTTGTGAATTTCCTGAGGCGAGGCTAAGGGTGCGGAAGGGATGCGGAGAGCACCCCCCGGTTGGTTCTGGTGTGGCTTCCCCCTGGTAGGTTTCCGTCGACTGAATCTGTGATCTCCAGTGAAGATGTCGGAGGATCGGACCTGTACTGACTGCCGTGCCGAACGTGAACAAGTCGTTCGCACTGATCTGGTAGACGTTGACGTGCTACGCGGCGATGACAGTTCTCGCGGCGAGTTCGTTCGCCGACCCCGATCACGCATGCGTGGCCGGGATCGGAAATTCATCAGCACAGAGCGGTCAGTCGCGGGCTCGGGAAGCCTCGGCGCGATCGAGAGGCGGCTTGAACGGGTGTGGCGTACGAGGCTGGGCGTAGCGACGATCGCTGCGATGACACTGCTGGCGGCCTGTAGTTCCGGTGATTCCTCGGGCAGCGCGAATGCCGCGTCCGGTTCGTGCGCCCCCGGCGTGACCAAGGATTCGATCAAGGCTGGTCTGCTCTATCCGGACACCGGCGTGATGGCCGCCCAGTTCACCGGCTTCCGGGCCGGTGTCACCGCCCGGTTCGGTGCGGAGAACGCGACCGGCGGCGTCGACGGCAGAAAGATCATCTCTGGCTGGCAGGACGACGAGTCCGACCCCAGCGGCAACCTGCAGGGCGCCCGGGAGCTGGTCGCCCAGAACGCCTTCGCCGTCGTCCAGTACACCGCGGTGTCCCAACAGTCCATCGCCTACCTCGACAAGGCGGGAGTGCCGGTGCTCGGGGCCGCCGACCAGCCCGGCTGGGCGTCGCACCGCAACACCTTCACCGTCATCCTGACGAACCAGACGGGCCAGAGCACGACGACGCTCGGCGACTTCGTCCGCCAGCAGGGCGGCACCAAGGCCGCGGTGGTCGTCAGCTTTCTCAGTGAGACCGCCAAACTCTACGCGGACGGCGTGACGAAGAGCCTGCAGCACGCGGGCATCGACGCGGTCAGCCAGGACGTCGACGGCACCAACACCGCCGACGTCGCTCGCAAGATCATCTCCTCCGGGGTCGACACGATCATCGCCGCGGCGCCGCTCGACATCTACACCGGTGTCCTGGACGCGGCGGTCGCCGCCGGGCACCCGTTCAAGGTCGCCGCGTCCGCCGTCAGTTATGACCCGCGCCTGCTCGCCCCCTACGGCCGGCAGCTCGCCGGCACCTACGCGTCGCTCTCCTACGCCGCGTTGGAGCGCGACCGGCCGGTCCAGCGCCGGTTCCTGCAGGCGATGGCGACCTACTCCCCGGAGGTCTCCCCGCCGGGCCAGTAGAGCGCCATCATCGGCTGGTTGAGCGCGGACCTGTTCATCCGTGGCCTGAGGACCCAGCACGGCTGTCCTACCCGGGAGTCCTACATGAAGGGCCTGCGCGGGGTGACCGACTACGATGCCGACGGAATGATGGTGAACAAGATCAATTACGCTACCGATCAGGGCCAGCTCGACCGGTGCTTCGACTTCGTCCGGGTCGCCGCAGGCGGTGACCGTTTCGAGGTCGTGAGCCCGCAGCCGCTCTGCGGCCAACGCTTCGACACCGGCCAATGATGCGGGAAGTCGGGCCCGCGCGTTGATGTGATGGAGTCGAGAAATTATCCGACCGGTTATCGGTGAGGATCGAACTCGCTAGAGTTCGGGCTGGGGTGATGCTGTGGGCAGCTTTCTCGGATACGCCGTCATCAGTCTTGGGACCGGTGCGCTGTATGTTTTCGTGGCGGCAGGTCTGCTGCTGATCCACCGGGGTTCCGGAGTGCTGAACCTCGGGCAGGGCGCGCTGGTGATGTTCGCGGCCTATCTGTTCCACGAGGCCGGTGACGGGTGGGGGCTGCCGACCGCGCTCGCCGCCGTCGTCGTCGTCGTGCTCACCGGGGCGGTCGCCCTGCTGTTCCACGCGGCCGTGCTGCGGCCGATGCGCCATGCCGCGCCGCTCAACCGGGTCGTCGCCACGCTGGGCCTGCTCATCGTCCTGCAGGCCGCGGTCGTGCTGGCCTTCGGCGGCCAGAGCCGCTCGGTGCCGTCGTTCCTGCCGCAGTCCGTCGTCGGGGTGTTCGGCAAGCCGGTCGGGGTGCACGTCTTCGTCCGCCTCGGCGTCGTCCTCGTCCTGGTCGCGGCGCTGTGGGCGTTCTTCCGGTACACGACCGCCGGGGCGGTGACCACCGCGGTGGCCGAGGGACCGGCCGCGGCGGCGACCCTGGGCTGGTCGGCCGACGCCGTCGCCGGGGCCTGCTGGTTCGGCGGCGGGGTGCTCGCCGGTGTCACGGGCATCCTGCTCGCGCCCCTGCAGAACCCGTTGTCGTCGACGAGCCTGGTCCTGCTGGTCGTCCCGGCGCTGGCGGTCGCGCTGGCCGCCGGGTTCCGCTCGTTCCCGCTCGTGGTCGTCGGCGGCCTGCTGCTGGCGCTGGTCGAACTGCAGCTCCAGGTGCACCTGACCGGCCCGCACGACTGGGCGCAGGGCCTGGACAGCGCCCTGCCGGTCCTCGTGATCGTCGTGCTGCTCGTCGCGCGCGGCGCCGGCATCCCCGACCGTTCCCACCAGGCCGAGGACCGCCCGCCACTGGGCTCCGGGGCAATCAACCTGCCGGTGCTCATCGGCGGGTTCGCCCTGCTGATAGCCCTCGTCTGGCTGGTGCTGCCCGATGAGTGGGTCAACGCGGTCGCCATCCAGTCCGGCTACGCGCTGATCCTGCTGTCGCTGGTGGTCCTCGTCGGCTACGCCGGGCAGCTCTCGCTGGCCCAGAGCGCGCTCGCCGGGATCGCCGCGCTGATCGCGGGACGCCTGGTGGCGGCCGAGGGCTGGCCGTTCGCCGCCGCACTGCTGATCGGCGTGCTGGCCACCACCGCCGTCGGCGTGCTGTTCGCGCTGCCGGCGCTGCGCACCCGCGGCCTGCAGCTCGCCGTCGTCACCCTGGGCCTCGGCGTCACCGTCAGCGCGATCCTGTTCCAGCGCGGCTACTCCTCACCCCCCGTGGACGGCCAGACCTCCTCGGTCTTCGGGGACGTGCTCAACCAGCAGGGCACCGTCGTGGCCACCGCCGACGCGCCGCTGCACTTTCTCGGCATCCCGGTCGACCGGACCGACGATCCGCGCGCCTACGCCACCCTGGCGCTGATCTTCCTGCTGCTCGCGGGGCTCGCGGTGTCCGCGGTGCGCCGCGGGCGCGCCGGGCGGCGGCTCATCGCGGTACGCACCAACGAGCGGGCGGCGGCGTCACTGGGCATCAGCGTGTTCGCGGCGAAGATCTACGCCTTCGCGCTGTCCGCGGCCATCGCCGGGCTCGGCGGCGTACTGCTCGCCTTCGCCGACCGCAACATCAGCTACGACGACGGTGACTTCCTGCCGTTCACCGGCATCCTCGTCGTCGCCTACGCCGTCGTCGGCGGCGTCGGCTACATCAGCGGCGCCGGGATCGGCGCCCTGCTCGCCCCCGGCACCCTCGGCCAGCAGTTCGCCGGCTGGCTGTCCGACCGCTTCGGCGGTTCCACCGCGCTGCCCCGCGTCGTCGGAGCGGTGCTCGCCGGCCTGGTCGGCTATGGGATCGGCGGGCTCGCCCGCGGCCAGGTCGAGCGGTCCCGGCGGGTGAGCTCGGCCCGGTGGTCGCGCTGGCTGCCGGCCGGCGCCCTGGTCGCCTTCGCGGCACTCGGCGTACTGTTCGGGTCCCGGCTCACCGACTGGCTGCGCGAGTTCGACCGCTACCTGCCACTGATCGGCGGGATCATCCTGCTGCTCGTGCTGATCCGCTCCGGCGGGACCGGCCTCGCCGGTGGCTTGGCCGGTCGAGGCCGCCTGCCGCTGCCCGGTTCGGTTGCCGCTCGGCTCGGGCGCCCCGCTGCTGCTGCCGTCGCGGTCGACGCCGTCACGGTCGACGCCGTCACGGTCGATGCCGTCGTCGCCAGTGCCGTCGCTGCCGATTCCGTCGCCGTCGATGCTTCGACGAGCGCCGGGCCCGTCGCGACGGGGGCTAGCGCGGATTCGGCAGGGCCGCAGGTGACGCAGCAGGTTGAGACGGCCGAGACGGCCGAGACGGTTGAGACGGCCGAGGTGGTCGTGACGGCCGAGGTGGTCGTGACGGCCGAGGTGGTCGTGACGGCCGAGGTGGTCGTGACGGCCGAGGAGCCGCTGCGGGTGCGTCCGGCGACGCTGACCGTCGAGGGCATCACGGTGCGCTGGGGCGGGGTCGTCGCCGTCGACGGCGTCGGTTTCGAGGTGGCACCGGGCACCGTCGTCGGGCTCATCGGACCCAACGGCGCCGGGAAGACGACGATCGTCGACGCCATCACCGGATACGCGCCGACGGCGACGGGCACCGTCCGGGTGGGCGACACCGGCCTGGACGGGCTGCCGGCGCACCGCCGGGTACGGGCCGGGGTGAGCCGGTCGTTCCAGAACCTCGAACTGTTCGAGGACCTCACCGTCGCGGAGAACCTGCGGGCCGCCAGCGACCCACGCGACCTCGCGGCCTACATCACCGGGCTGGTCTGGCCGGGTAACCGGCCGCTGAGCGCACCGGCCCAAGCCGCGGTCCGCGAGTTCGGCCTGGCCGACACGCTCGACACCCAGGTGTCGGCGCTGTCCTACGGGCGTCGGCGGCTGGTGGCCATCGCCCGCGCCGTCGCCACCGCACCGTCCGTGCTGCTCCTCGACGAGCCGGCCGCCGGGCTCGACGAACACGAAAGCGCCGAGCTCGCCGCCCTCGTTCGCCGCCTGGCGGACGAGTGGGGGATCGCCGTCCTGCTCATCGAGCACGACATGCCCTTCGTCATGGGGGTCTGCGACCGTCTGGTGGTCCTCGAATTCGGCCGCAAGATCGCCGAAGGGGTACCGGCGGACATCCAGGCCGATCCCGCGGTGATCGCCGCCTACCTCGGCACCCCCGAGGAGCCGGCCGCCGAGGAGCCGGCCGCCGACGAGTCGGCCGCCGACGCCGTGACCGTCTCGGACGATAAGCCGCAGGCGACCGCCACGGCGGAGAAGGACGAGCCGGCGGTGCCGCAGCAGCTCGTCGAACCCGCGGGTGCCGCACAGGATGAGTCGGCTACGGCGGACGATTCGGCTGTCGCGGAAGAACCGGCTGTCCCCGAGGAACCGGTAGCGGCGGGTGAACCGGTTGCCGCGGATGAGCCGGTTGCCGCGGATGAGCCGGCTGTCGCGGACGAGCCGGCTGTCGTGGCTGTGCCGGCCGTGGTGGATGAGTCGGTCGTCGCGGAGAAGCCGGCGGCGACGGGTGAAGCGGTCGTGGTGGACGAGCCCGTGGTGGACGAGCCCGTGGTGGTGGGCGAGCCGGCCCTGGCGGAGACCGCGGCGGAGGACCGTGCGGGCGACGACACGGCGGCTGTCGTGGGTGAGGACGCGCCGGGCGAGCCGGCCGCGGGCGGGGCCGCCGAGGACGAGCCGCCGGCCACCGGCGCCCCGGCCGATGAGGCCCCAACCGAGGATCCGTCAACCGATGATCCGCCTACCGATGATCCGCCCACCGCGGAAGCGACCGTGGGCGAGGCGGCGGCGATGCCGCCGGTGGCTGGAGGTGCCAGGTGAGCGTCGTCGGATGCCGCCAGCTTGCTGTCGGGTACGGCGCCGGACCCGTGGTGGCCGGTCTCGACCTCGAGGTGGCCCGTGGGGAGGTGGTGGCGTTGCTCGGGCCGAACGGCGCCGGCAAGACCACCACGTTGATGGCGCTGGCCGGCGCCCTGACCCCCAGCGATGGGATCGTCACCTGGCAGGGTGAGCCGACGACGGCGCCGCTGCACCGACGGGCCCGCCAGGGCCTCGGTGTGGTGCTGGAGGAACGGGCCGTCACCCCGTCGCTGACCGTCCGTCAGAACCTGCGCATCGGCGGGGTGGACCCGCAGTCCGTGCAGGCCGACTTCCCCGAGCTCACCGAGCATCTCGACCGCCGCGCAGGCCTGCTCTCCGGCGGCCAGCAGCAGCTGCTCACCCTCGCCCGGGTGCTGGCCCGCCGGCCGGTGGCGCTGCTCGCCGACGAGCTCTCGCTCGGTCTCGCGCCGCAGGTGGTGGCCCGCCTGCTCGGCGCGATCCGCGCCGCCGCCGACGACGGGCTCGCCGTCCTGCTCGTCGAGCAGCACGTCCGCGCGGCGCTGCGCGTCGCCGACCGGGCCGTGGTGCTCAGCCGCGGACGGATCCGCTGGTCGGGGCCGGCAGCCGAGGCCCGCGCGGACCCGGCACTCGTCGAGCAGGGCTACCTCACCTGATCCCGCCCGCCGGCCCGGCTTCGGCTGCCAGCCCGGATCCGCCCGCGGCCAGACCCCGCCTACCCGAGTGAGCCAGCCCGCCCGCGCCGCCGTTTCCCAGCGGGGCGCGCCGCCGGGTGCCCGTCCTGTCCGTGCCCGGGCGGGACGCTCCAATCGATCCTGGAGGAACAGCCAGATGCCAGACGACACCGCGGGCGCGGCGGCGCCCGCCTACGGCGGCCATGGCCTGCGGGCCAAGACGCTGGACTGGGTCGAGTTCGAACGCCAGCGGGCCGAGGACCCCCGGGCCTACTTCTCCCGGCTGCGGGCGCAGTGCCCGGTGGACTACGACGAGGGGCACGAGGGCTGGATCCAGATCCTGCGCCGCTCCGACATCGACGCGGTCCTGCGCAATCCCGAGGTGTTCTCCAACCTCATCCCCGAGCTGATGAACAGCCCGCTGCCGGCCATCCCGATGGGTGTCGACCCGCCCGACCACGCCAAGTACCGGCGCATCCTCGACCCCCTGTTCTCCCCGCGGCGGATGGCCGTGCTGGAGGCCGAGGTCGTCGCGAACACGGTCGCCACGATCGAGGGCTTCCTCGACAACGGCACCTGCGACTTCGCCACCGACCTCGCCGTCCCGCTGCCCTGCTCGGTGTTCCTCACCCTGTTCGGGCTGCCGCAGTCCGACCTGCCGGCCCTGCTGCACATGAAGGACGCGATCATCCGTCCGGAGTCGCTCGCCGACGACCCGGAAGAGATCACGCGCATCCAGGTCGAGGCCGGCACGCAGGTGTTCACCCTGTTCGGGACGGTGCTCGCGCAGCGGCGTGCCGAGCCCCGCGACGACCTCATCACCGAGCTGCTCAGGGCCGAGATCGAGGGCCGGGCGCTGACCGAGCCGGAACTGCTCGGGATCTGCTTCATGCTCATGATGGCCGGGCTGGACACCGTCACCATCAGCCTCACCTGCATCCTCGCCTACCTGCTGGAGCATCCCGAGGCGCGGCGCTCGATCGTGGCCAACCCGGAGACGATCCCGACCGTCGTCGAGGAGCTGCTGCGCTGGGAGACGCCGGTGATGGCCGTCCCGCGGATCGTCACCCGGGACACCGAGATCGCCGGCTGCCCGATCAAGAAGGGGGAGATGGTCCACGCCATGCTGGCGTCGGGCAACCTCGACCCGGACGCGGACCCGCGCGCCGGCATCGTCGACCTCGACCGGGACGACAAGCGGCACCTGGCCTTCGGCGGCGGTCCGCACCGCTGCCTGGGCTCCCACCTGGCCCGGATGGAGCTGCGCACCGTGGTGCGTGAGTGGCACCGGCTCATCCCCGAGTACTCCCTGGCGCCGGGGGCGAGCATCACCTGGAACGGCAACACCCTGCGCGGCCTGGACTCGCTTGCACTGAGCTGGCCGACGGCCGGGGCGCAGGCATGAAGCTCGAGATCGACACCACCCGCTGCCAGGGACACGGGCGATGCTACGACCTCGCCCCCGAGCTGTTCACCGACGACGACAGCGGCTACGGCGAGGTGACCGTCCCGGACGTGCCGGCCGACCGGGTGGAGCTGGCCCGGCGGGCGGCGGAGTCGTGCCCGGAGCGGGCCGTGCTGCTCGACGGGGTGTGAGCATCCCGGCCGCCGAACCCGGCCGGCCCCGCGGGGGCCGGCCGGTGGGACGACGGCGGGCAGATGGACGGACGAGGGCACGAGTGTGAGTGGGTTCGGGCGAGAGATGAGGAAGACAATGCGGTCCAGAAGCGCGATGGCAGCGCTGGCGGTGGGGGTCACGCTGGCCCTGGCCGCGTGTGGTTCGTCGGACACGACGGGGAACACGACGGGGAAGTCGGCACCGGCACCGGCACCGGCAGGCCCGAAGGGCAGCCCGGTGAAGCTGATGTCGATCGTGCCGTTGACGACGCCGGCGACGAACTTCCCGGAGCAGGCCGGGGCGGCGAAGGCGGCCGCGCGTGCACTGAACAAGCGCGGCGGCATCAACGGCCATCTCGTGCAGGTCGACGTGTGCGACTCGAAGAACGACCAGGCGGCCGGCGAGGCCTGCGCGCGCAAGGCGGTGAACGGCAAGTACCTCGCCGTCGTCTCCGCCTTCAGCACCGCGGGCGGCATCAACGCCATCCTGGAGAAGGGCGGGGTCCCCAGCATCGGCAGCTCCGGGGTCGCCGGTGACGGCTCGGATCTCACCTCGAAGATCAGCTTCGTCTACCAGCCGGCGTCGACGTACTCCGAGGCGGCCTGCCCGCAGCTGCTCAAGGACTCCGCGAAGATCAGCAAGTTGGGTGTCGTCAACTACGACATCTCCGCAGCCTCCCGCCTCGGGGTGCTGGCCGGGCTCGGTGGCAAGGCCGCCGGTGTCGGCACCCAGGAGATCAAGGTGGCGCCCACGACAAGTGACTACGCCCCGATCGTGGCCCGGGTCACCGACGCCGGCGCGCAGGGTGTCACGACGGGCCTGGCCGAGCCCAGCGCCATCAGCCTCATCCAGGCCGGCGGGAACAAACTGAGCTACTGCAACGCCGCGGGCACCATCTCGGACGCGAACCTGGTCAAGCTCGGGCCCGCCGCGAAGAACTTCTACGCCGTCGGCGCCTTCCCGCTGTTCAACCAGAGCGCCAAGTACCCGGAGCTGACCCGGTTGCAGTCCGAGCTCGACGCGGACTTCGCCGCCGGCGACAAGGACGCGGCGAAGAACCTGCGCCACGTCACCTCCACCATCGGCGGCTGGCTGGCCGTGCAGATCGTCGAGCAGGTCGGCAAGAAGGTCACCGGCGACCTCACCGCCAAGTCCCTGCTCGCGCAGCTCAACCAGACCAAGGGCCTGAACGTGCAGCTGGTCCCGCCGTTGGACTTCACCAAGCCCAACGCGGTTCCCGGCCTGACCCGGCTGTTCAACAACACGCTGCTGGGCCAGCGGTGGGACCCGGCGAAGAAGACCTTCTACGCCACCGGCAAGACCTACGACGGCCAGAAGATCCTCGCCGCCGGCGCGAAGTAATCGTCCCGTCGGGTCCCGTCCGCGGGACCCGACGGTAGCCGGCCGCGCCCGGCGCGCCCCTGGGCCGGGCCGACCCCTGTAGTGGGGATCGGTCCGGCCCTTCGCGTTCTCCGCGCCGGTTCAGGACACCGGCGCGGGGGCCGGCGGGGCTGGCGGG
>NZ_JANEZT010000204.1 GCF_025403405.1 Frankia tisae | reverse complement strand
GGGTGGCGTGCAGCATCCGGCGCAGGGAGTCGGCGAGCTGGTCGGCGTGCTCGGGGGCGGTGTCGGCGCGGACGGCGGCGCGGACCAGGGCATGCATCGTCACGGCGGAGCCGTCGCGGTGGGCCAGGGCGGCCCGTTCCAGGGCGCCGATCGTGTCGGCGAGGTCGAGCGGGTCGGCGGCGGCGGCGCGCAGCTCGGCGTGGTCGAGGGCGTCCGGGTCGGCGGTGAGCAGGTGCAGCGGCAGGGGCGTGGCGTCGCCGTGGGCGGCGAGGCGCAGCAGTTCGGCCGCCGCGGGGGAGTCGGCGGACAGCCGGCGGATCGGCTCGTCCCACAGGGTGGCGGCGGTGGTTCCGGGGCGGCCGGGCACCTCGCCCTGGCGGAGTAGGCGGGCCGGCTGGTCGGTCAGCGCCTGCAGGTAGACCTCGGCGGGCAGGCGGCCGGCGGTGATCCGGTGGGCGGCCTGGTCGAGGGCCAGCGGGTGATCGGCGAGTTCGGCGGCGATGCCCGCCGCCACCGCGAGGTCGACGGCGGGCAGCCGGTCGGTGAGCAGGGCGATCGACTCGGCGCGGTCCAGCGGTGCCAGGGCGACGACCTGGCCGAGGCGGTCCCAGTCGGGGTTGCGGGAGGTGAGCAGCAGGCGGCCCGTCTCGCTGGGGCGCAGCCAGTCCGGCAGCGCCGTCCCGGCGGCGTCGTCGAGGACGATCAGCCAGCGGCCGTCGGCGCGGTCGAGGCGGGCCAGCACGGCGGCCGGTCCGGCGTGCTCGGGCAGGCCCAGCGCCGGCGCGAGGGCGCGGATCCGTTCGCCGAGCAGCTCGGGGCGTCCGGCGGGCACCCACCAGACGGCGTCGAAGTCCCGGCGGTGCGCCCGGACGTACTCGGTGGCGACGCTGGTCTTGCCGATGCCGGCGAGTCCGGTGACGGCGACCAGCGGGGAGTGGGCCAGCGCCGCGTCGAGCTGGTCGAGGGCCTCGCCGCGTCCGACGAACGGGACGGGCGGCGACGGCACGTTCCACACCGCCGGCAGGTCACCGGGGTGGATCGGGCTGTGTGGGTGACGCGCGGCGCGGCCCCCCTCCGGCGGCGCGGGCTCGCCGCCGCGCACGGCCGCGAGCAGGGCGGTCTCGCCGGCGAGCGCGCCGCGGTCGAACAGGTTGATCGGCGCGATCTGGCCGAGCAGGCCGGGCACCGGGCGGTCGGTCACCCGGGCGACCAGCAGCCGGCGATCGCCGTCGGCCGGGCGGGGCGACCAGGCCGCGCCCCATTCGGCGACCGCCGTCGCGGAGTTCAGGTAGCCGTCCGAGACGACGGCGATCGTGTACCGGGCCTGCCGGGTCGCCCGGTCCAGCCAGGCGACCCGGTGGGTGCCGGCCACCCGGTCCCATGACTCGACGAGGACCCGCAGGTCGGCGCGCTCCAACGCTCCGGCGATCCATTCGGCCCAGGCCCGACCGTCCTCGGTGTACGACACGAAGCAGTCAAGAGCGTCCCCCTCGCCCCCGACGGTCACCGGACAACCATCCCACAGCGACCGAAACGTTCGGCGATCTCCGGATGGTATAGCGGACGCTATACTTGTTAGGTGGGTGAGCAGCCGTGGGACGTCTATCTCGTGGACGAGGTTCGCGCCTGGATGGACGGACTGGACGCTCCGACGTACGCGCGGGTCGTCCAAGCGATCGACCTGTTGGTGGAGGCCGGTCCTGGCTTGGGAAGGCCTCTGGTAGATACGATTTCGGGCTCGTCCCTGCCCAATCTGAAGGAGCTTCGACCAGGCGCGGTGAGGATCCTGTTCTGCTTTGATCCCTGGCGTTCGAGCATCCTGCTTGTCGCCGGGGACAAATCCGGACGGTGGAACGCCTGGTACACCGAAGCGGTCCCGCTGGCGGAGCAGCACTACAAGACCTACCTGGTGGAGCGCGGCCGGGAGGAAGGTGATCGTCGATGAGTGGATACGTGCGATGGGCGGATATCCGTGCCGAGCAGGTCGCCCGTGCCGGCGGTGAGGACGCCGTCGAGGCCGGCAAGAAGGAACTGCTCGCGGTCGCGGTGGGTCACCGGCTGGCAGAGGTGCGCCGGGCGCGGGGTCTGACCCAGCAGCAGGTTGCCGAGCGGATGGGCGTCACCAAGGGCCGGGTCTCCCAGATCGAACAGGGCAGGATCTCCGGTCAGGACGTCGTCGCTCGGTTCGCCGCGGCCCTGGGCGGCCGGCTGCACCAGGCGATCTACTTCGACGACGGGGATATCGCCGCGATTGCCTGAGTGCGGATCGGTGCCCAGCCCAGCCCAGCCCAGCCCAATCCAATCCAGGCCATGGCCGGTCATGGAACTGCCGCTCGGTCCCACGTATTACGATGCACCTCTGATGCTCTGGAGGAATTCTCCCGAGCCGTCATCCAGGACCCAGAACAACCAGCCGTTTCGGTTGGAGTTGATGTCCGACTTGTAGTGCGCTATCACAGCGCGAGCTGCACCGGTCGGTGTCTTGAAGCTTCGACCGGTCAGTGGTCCCGTTGTGATGTCGATTCGGGTGGTCTTGGGGTCGTACCTGCCGAAGGTTCGATGACCTTCGTAGTCGACGTACACCGCCACTCCACCTGCGCCCGCCGGATGCTGTGTCTCCTCCGTTGCTGCAGGCGTCTTACTCGTCGGCATGCTGGCCTCGGCCACCAGCCTCGCGACCACCTCACCCACGGTGCGGCCGGTCATGCGCGCTGCGAATGCCAGGGATTGGTAGGTCCGCTCGTCCAGTGTGCTTCCAGGCGCGGTCGGCGGACGGAAGAGACCAGGTGGAGCCGCGGTCTCGGACGGACTGCGGTGCTGGATTCCGGAGAGCGGAACGGCCGGCGCGGTGTGGTCCAACCTTGTCCGACGACGTCACCACCTGGGCGCGCATCGGCGCGATGTAGGCGGATGACCGGGTTGGTCGTATGCTGAGTGAGTACTCAACCAAACGTCCGGCCGACGGTGGCCGGTGGTTCTGACCTGGGATCGGAGACGGCGATGAGCGGTCGGGTGGCGGGTAAGGTCGCGCTGGTGACGGGGGCCGCGCGCGGGCAGGGGCGGGCGGACGCGCTGCGCCTCGCCGAGGAGGGCGCCGACGTGATCGTGGTCGACGTCTGTGCGCCCCTGCCGAGTGTCGACTATCTCTCTGCGACCCCGGAGGACCTGGCGGAGACGGTCTCGCTGGTCGAGAAGACGGGGCGTCGGGTGGTGTCGGGGATCGTGGACGTCCGCGACCTGGAGGCCCTGCGCCGCATCGTCGACGACGGCGCGGCGCAGCTCGGTCGGCTCGACGTCGTCGTCGCCAACGCCGGCATCTGCATCCCGCGGGCGTGGGACAAGGTGACCCCGCAGATCTACCAGGACACGATCAGCACGAACGTCACCGGGGTGTGGAACACGGTGATGGTCGGCGCGCCGCACCTGGTGCGGGCCGGCGGGGGCTCGATCATCATCATCAGCTCGGCGGCGGGGCTGAAGGTGCAGCCGTTCATGGTGCCGTACACGACCAGCAAGTTCGCGGTGCGCGGCATGGCGAAGGCGTTCGCGGCGGAGCTGAGCCAGCACCACATCCGGGTCAACAGCGTGCACCCGACCGGTGTGAACACGCCGATGGGCACCGGCAGCATGCGGGAGCGGATCGAGGAGGCGATCGGCGGCTACGACCGGCTCGGTCCGATGTTCATGAACCTGCTGCCGGTCGACGGCACCGAGCCCGAGGACGTCGCCGACACCGTGTTGTTCCTCGCCTCGGACGAGTCGAAGTTCATCACCGCGCACGAGATCGCCCCCGACGCCGGCAACACCGAGTTCTGAGACCGAGGTCCGAGGTGGGGCGCGGCGAGGGGAGTGCGGAGCCGGGAACGCCGGAAGAGCCGGGACTCACCGCGCGGGAGCGCATCCTGGCCGCCGCGGAGGTGTTGTTCGCCGAGCACCGGTTCGACCGGACGTCCACCGCCCGCATCGCCGCGGCGGCCGGCGTGCCACACGGGCTGATCTTTTACCACTTCAAGACCAAGATGGATCTGCTGCTCGCGGTCGTGCAACGGGATCGGGTGACGACGCTCGGCGAGCTCGACCTGCCCCCGCCCGACCTGCCCTCACCCGAGGGGGCGGATCCTCGCGGGGCCGTCGCCGAACTGTGGCGGCATCTCACCGTCGTGCTGGGTCGGCCGTCGCCGGTGCATCGCATCGTCCTGCAGGAACTGGCCGTCCATGAGGAGATCCGGCGGCGGGCGATGGAGAGCACCGACGCCGCCGCGGCTGTGATCGCGGGCCGGCTTGCCCGGATCTTCGGGCGCGAGGTCCCGACGCCCGAGCAGGTCGCCGCGGCACAGCTACTCACCTTCGCCGCGTCGATGGCCCCGCTGCTCGACCAGCCCGACCACACCCTCGTCGACCCGGAGGCCCTCGCCGCGCTCCTCGCCCAGGGCCTGTCCGCACCGGAGATTCCTGAGCCCTCGCCGGATCGACACTCCTCGACAACCAGGCCGGCGGAAGTCCGGGGAATTGCTGGAGGTTAATCACGGTCCGCCGGTGCCGGAGGGTCAACAAGCTCCAGCAACTCGCGGCGCAACCTGGACCAGGCTTATGGGGCGGTGAGTGGCTGGCCCGGGGCGGCTGTGGGTGTGGGGTCGGTCGTGGGTGTGGGGTCGGCGACGTGGGTGTCGGTGACGCCGAGTAGGCCGAGCAGGCGGGCGCGGGCCTGCTCGAAGCGGGGGTCGCGGCGGTCGTCGAACAGCTCGCGGGTCTCGATCTCCTCGTCGAGGCGGCCGTCGCGCAGCACGATGACCCGGTCGGCGAGTTCGAGGGCCTCGTCGACGTCGTGCGTCACCAGCAGCACGGCCGGGCGGTGCCGTTCGTGCAGCTGCCGGACCAGGGCATGCATGTGGATGCGGGTCAGCGCGTCGAGGGCGCCGAACGGCTCGTCGAGCAGCAGCAGCTCCGGCTCGCGGACCAGGGCCCGGGCGAGGGCGACGCGCTGCGCCTCGCCGCCGGACAGCGTCAGCGGCCAGGCCTGGGCATGGTCGGCGAGGCCGACCTCGGCCAGCGCCCGGGTCGCCTCGTCGCGCCGGCGGGAGCGGGGCAGACCGAGGGAGACGTTCTGCCACACCCGGCGCCAGGGCAGCAGCCGTGGCTCCTGGAACACCACCGAACGCAGCGCCGGCACCTCGACGCTGCCCTCGGCGACCGGGTCGAGACCGGCCAGGGTGCGCAGCAGTGTCGTCTTGCCGCCGCCGCTGCGGCCGACGAGTGCGACGAACTCCGAGTCGGCGATGGTGAGGTCGAGCCGGTCGAGCACGACGTGTGAACCGAACGCGCGACGCAGGCCGCTCACGGTGACGGCGTTCATCGGCGTCACCGTGAGCGCCAGGACAGCAGGCGATGCTCGGCGAGGCGCACGATCACGTCGGTGATCAGGCCGAGGGCGGCGTAGACGACGACGACGACCATCAGGATCTTCGTCTGGAACAGCGACTGCGCGTTGTAGATGAGCAGGCCCAGGCCCTTCTGGGCGTTGATCTGCTCGGCGACGACGAGCGCGAGCCAGCTCAGGCCGAGCGAGTAGCGCACGCCGGTGAGGATGCTCGGCATCGCCCCCGGCAGGACGACGGTCGCGATGAGCTGCAGCCGGTTCAGGCCGAACTGGCGGCCCATCTCCAGCAGGCGCGGGTCGACCGTGCGCACCCCCGACATCGTGTTGATGTACATCGGCAGGGCCGTGCCGATCGTGATGATGAGGATCTTCGGGGTCTCGTCGACGCCGAACCAGAGGATGAACAGCGGCAGGACCACCAGGAACGGGATCGTCCGCAGCATCTGCAGGGTGGCGTCGAGGGCCTCCTCGACCGGCCGCCACAGGCCGACGGCCACCCCCAGAGCGAGGCCCAGGGCGATGCCGATCGCCGCGCCCGTCAGCGCCCGGCGCACCGACACCCACAGGTTCGAGGGCAGCTGCCCGTTGTTGCACAGGGTGACGAACTCGTGGGCGACGTCCCACGGCGCGGGCAGGACCTCCGTCGACCACCAGCTCGCCGAGCTGCCGACCTGCCACAGCGCGATGAGCAGGATCGGCACGACCGCCCGGCGGACCAGGCTGGGGACCCGCAGCCGCCAGCGCCGGCCCGCGCCGCCGGCGCTGAACGTCACCCGCCGCCCGCGCGCCGCCGCAGTCGTACCCGCGGCGGCGCGCGGGCTCCCGGCCGGCGCGCCCTCGGCCGGCGCGCTGCCGGGCTGCGTCACGGCCGCCATGGCGGCCGGGTCTCCCATCGTCGGTTCACTTGACCGTCGTGACGGCGTAGTTCGCCGCGAACTTGGCCTTGTAGGAGGCGATGTCGGCCTCGATCGCCGGGTTGAGCTTCGTGCTGTAGCTGCCGGGGACGTCGACCTTGCCGGGCAGCAGGCCGGCGGCCTGGAAGGTGTCGGCGATGCCCTGCTGGTCGGTCAGCGCCTTCGGGTCGACGGGGCCCACGGCCGAGTTCGCGCTGTTCTCCGAGGCCTTGAAGTTGGCGGTGACGGACTCCAACGACTGGCTGGTGTTCGTAGCTGTGATCTTGTTCCACTCCGCGGGATGCGCCCGGGTCCAGGCGAACGACGCGTCGATGCGAGCGATGTAGTCGGCGATCGCCGCGGACGTCGCCGGGTCGCTGAGGTCCTTGGTGTAGGCGTTGTAGGCGCCGACGAGCCCGCCGAGGCTGCCCTTGAGGATCGGGCCGCCGTCGGCCAGGATCGGGTTGCCCTTGGCGACCGCGACCTGCACGGTCTTGCCGAACCCGGCCAGCGCGTCGACGCTGCCGCCGAGCAGCGCGCTCAGCCCGTCGGCCGGCGTGAGCGGCACCGGCTGAATGTCCTTGAAAGTCAGCCCGGCGCTGGCGAGCTGCTTGAGCAGGAAGTACTGCGTGGTGGTGTTCTTGGTGTAGGCGACCTTCTTGCCCCGCAGGTCGGCGATCGAGGTGATGCCCTTGCGCGCGACCGTCCACTGCAGCGACGTCGGCAGCCGCAGCGTCGCGACGGAGACGAAGTTCGGCTTGGTGCCCCCGGCGGCGATCAGCACGTTGGCGACGCCGCTGCCGCGGGCGAGATCCGCGCTGCCCTGGTTGACGGCCCCGGTCTGCGCGCCGCCGTCGGGGTACGTCTGGAACTTCACCTTGTACGGCGTGTCGATCAGCCCGGCCGCCTTGAGCAGCGGCTCGTCACCGCCGATGGCCGCCGGGTAGGTCGCCACCCGCAGCGTCACGCCCGACAGGTCGGGGCCGCTCGACGCGCTGGCCGCGGCCGGGCTGGCAGCGGCACTCGAGCCGCCGCCCGAGTCCGAGCCGCAGGCCGCGAGGGTCACCGCCAGGCCGGCCGCGAGGGCGACCGCGATGGCGCCGCGCCGGCGGCCGCCGGTCCTGAGCTGGACTGATCCCCGCTGATACATCAAAGCTCCCACATGATCCACTCCCGGCGTCCCCGGGTCCGGGTGAAGCTTTCATCCCATGACGTACTTGTCAACCGAAAGGGTCGAAATGGTCGCCAAGCGATGGTGCAGGTTAAAGTCCTGGTAAAACGGCGAGCCGCGCGCGGTTTCGGTGCTTGCTGGCAAGCTGGGCGTCATGTCCTGATCCACTGACGAAGTTACGGTCGGTGCGCGTGCGGTGACCCTTTGTCGAATACGCACCGACGACGATCGAGGGCATCTGGTGGAACTGGGAATCAACACGCTCGGCGGCGTCTCCACCGACCGGCACACCGGCACAACGCCGACCGAGCACGAGCGCCTGGCGTCGATCGTCACCCAGGGCGTGCTCGCCGAGCGGCTCGGCTTCGAGGCGTTCTCCGTCGGCGAGCACCACGGCGACCCGCACTTCGTGACGAGCGCGCCGCCGGTCATCCTCGCCGCGATCGCCGCGCAGACCGAGCGGCTGCGGCTGATGACCGGGGTGACGCTGCTTCCCCTGCTCGACCCGGTCCGCGTCGCCGAGGACTACGCCACCCTCGACGTCCTCTCGGGTGGGCGCGTCGAGATCGTCGCCGGGAAGGGCAACTTCGCGAACGCCTCGCGGCTGCTCATCGGCGTCGACGACCCGGACCGCGGGACGCTGCTGCGCGAGCACCTCGACCTGCTCCTGGAGATCCTGCGCACCGGGCACATCCCGGCCTGGCCCGCCACCTCCCGCCCGGCGTTGAGCGACGCGCACGTCACCCCGCGGCCGGTGCAGCCGCAGCTGCCGGTCTGGCTCGGGGCGACCCGCAACGTCGACTCCGTCGAGCTCGCCGCCAGCAAGGGCCTGCCCGTCCTGGTCGCCGGGTTCCGCGCCGGCACCTACGCCGACTTCGCCGACCACTACCGTGAGGCGTTCGCCGCCGCCGGCCACGACCCGAGCCGGGCCCGGGTCGCGTCACTGTCCACCGTCGTCGTCGACCACGACGAGGCGCGGGTGCGCCGCGAGTACCGGGCCTACTGGGAGCAGACGATCAACGCCGCCGCGCAGCGCAACCAGGGCCTGCGCCAGGACAACCGGGCCCAGCGGCTGCTCGACCAGGGCTTCGACGAGCTCACCGGACCGGAGGGCCAGATCCTCGTCGGCACCCCCGAGTACGTTGCCGAACGCCTCATCGGGATGCACCAGGATCTCTGCCACGACCTGCACTTCCTCCAGATCGACAACGGCCTCGGCCCGGCCGGCACCGAAGAGGTCATGCACCTGATCGCCGAGGAAGTGGCCCCACTCGTCCGCAAGGAGACCGCGCTCAGCGCGGCATAGGAGACGGTGAAGATGACCGACAACCACCGCCCGCTGCGGTTCGGCACGTTCCTGTTCCCCCGCACGGTGGCCGGCCGCACGCTGCTCGACCATGCCGCGCAGGCCGAGGACCTCGGCTACGACCTGATCGCCGTGCCCGACCACCCCTACAACCCCGACTACATCGACCAGATCGCCCTGCTGTCGGCCGTGGTCGGCCGCACCTCGTCGATCCGGGTGCTGACCGACGTCGTCAACCTCGCCCTGCGCCCGCCGCAGGTGCTCGCCAAGACCGCGTGGACGATCGACCGCCTCGCCCCCGGCCGGGTCGAGCTCGGCCTCGGCACCGGCGGCCTGTGGGATCAGATCGCCGCGATCGGCGGGCCGCGGTGGAAGCCGCGGGAGGCGCGGGAGCGGCTCGCCGAGGCGATCGACGTCATCCGCCTGCTGTGGTCCGGCGACGCCGACGTCACCTACGACGGCCAGTACTACCAACTCGACCACCCGCAGCCGCTGCTCCCCCCGCAGGAGCCGATCCAGCTCTGGATCGGCAGCGGCGGCCCGCTCATGCGCCGGCTGACCGCAGGCCAGGGCATCGGCTGGATCCCCAATGGCAACCGTCTCGACCTGGCCACGGTCCGCGCCGACGCGGCGCACTTCGACACCGAGCTCGCCGCCGCCGGCCGGTCGCGCACCGCGGTCCCGCGCCTGTACAACGCCTTCTTCGGCCACAAGCTCCAGGACCGCTCCGAGGGCTTCCTCGTCGGCCCCGCCAGCCAGTGGATCGACGAGCTCACCGCCCTCGCCCTCGAGCTGGACTTCGACACCTTCGTCCTCGGCGACCGCGAAACCCCCGTCGAACACCTGCAGATCTTCGCCGACCAGGTGATCCCCCAGGTCCGCGCCCAGGTAGCCGCCGCCCGCCCCTGACCGGACCCACGTCCTTACCGATCCGGAGGCGGGCCGAATGCGGTGCGTTCTGCACGGTCTGAGCCCGCGGACCGTGCAGAACGCACCGCAAGACGCTTCCCGGGCACCGCGGGCCGGCCGCTACCGGTGAGTGTGCGTGGTCCGAGGTGTGACCGTGTCGGTATCGGTGGCGGCGGCGAGTCGTTCTGCCAGTGACCGCAGGAGATCGCGAAGAGCTTCGGGCTGCTCGACGACGAACGGGAAATCCAATCCCGCCAGCACGGCGGGCACCCAGTCCAACCGCTCGGCGCGTAACCGCACCCGGACCCACCCGTCGGTGTGCGCGGTGTCGGTGTGCGCGATGTCGTGCACGGTGGCGAGTCCCGCCGGGAGCTGGGCCCGGACCTGCTCTGCCGGGCCCTGGACCCGTAGCGAGACCGCGTGTCGGTGCGGCGCCTCGGCGAGGCCGGACAGCACGCGCTCGGCGGGGTCGAATCCGTCGGGGAGGTCGAAGGTTCCCTGCTGTAGCTCGAGGGCCGTGATCCGGTCCAGCCGGAAGGTCCTGGTCTCGCCGCTCGCGGAGTCTGCTCCCGTGACGTACCAGCGCCCGGAATGGACGACGATGCCATACGGGTGCACGGTCCGCTCGCTGTGTCGTCCGTTCGGCGAGGTGTAGCCCATGGCCACCGGCCTGCGGTCCCGCGCGGCCTCGGCGAGCAGGAGCAGGACGGGCGTTTCCAGCTCGATCGTGGGTCGACTGCGGGCGGTGAAGTCGATGGTCTGCAGCAGCGCGTCCAGCCTGCGTCCCAGCGCCTCGGGCAGCACCCGTTGCACCTTGGCCGCGGCGCTCTCGGCCGCGGCGACGGACGTGGTCATCAGGCCCGCGCGACGTCCGGCTACCAGTCCCACCAGCACGGCGAGCGCCTCGTCATCGGTGAACATGAGGGGAGGCAGGCGGAACCCGGGCGCCAACCGGTAGCCGCCGTGGCGGCCTCGCACCGACTGCACCGGGATCCCGAGGTCCGCCAGATGGACGACATAGCGACGGACGGTGCGCTCGTCGACGCCGAGCCGCGTCGCCAGGTCGCCGACCGTGCGAGTGCCGCCGGACTGCAGGACCTCGAGCAGGGCGAGCACTCGGGCCGTGGGTCGCGTCACCGCACAAGTGTCTCCCAGATACCGGGCAGATTCTGCCCTCTATTTTCCCTAGCGTTCTCGTCATGACGACCCGCGACCCTGCATCCGGACATCAGCACAGCCTCGTGTCGATCCGCCTCATCACCGACGACGTCGCGCGCCTGGTCGACTTCTACGAACGGGTCAGCGGCGCGCTCGTGCGCTGGTCGGCGCCCGACTTCGCCGAACTGGAGACGCCGGCGGGCACGTTGGCCATCGGCGGCACCCGCACGGTCGCGCTGTTCGGGGCCGACTCCGCGCGGGCTGCGGACAACCACAGCGCGATCATCGAGTTCCTCGTCGACGACGTCGACGCCGACTACGAGCGGATCAGGCAGGTCCCGACCGAGTTCGTCAACGCGCCGACGACGATGCCGTGGGGCAACCGCTCGCTGTTGTTCCGTGACCCCGACGGCAACCTCGTCAACCTCTTCACCCCCGTCACGCCGACGGCCAGGGCGAAGTTCGGACATTGACCGCGGCGACGTCGTTGACCGGAGGCCACCCGGTCAGAGGGGATCCCCCTCGCCGACAAGGATGACGGTGAGGGTGCGGGGGCCGTGGACGCCCTCGACGCGCTCGAACTCGATGTCGCTGGTGGCGGACGGTCCGCTGATGAGGGTGAGCGGCCGGGTCGGGTCCAGACGGGCGAGCAGGTCCGGGACGCCGTGGACGACCTGGTCGGCCCGGACCACGCAGACGTGGACGTCGGGCACCAGGGTGATCGCGCGCCGGCCCTGGTCGGGGGAGCCGTCGAGGGCGATCGTCCCGGTCACCGCGCAGGCCGCCGCGCAGGCGGTGACCACCGCCGCGAATCCGTCGAGCTCGACGGCGGTGAAGCCGCGGTCCACCACCCCGTCGGGGCACCAGCCCGCCGGCAACCCGGGTGGGACGACCACCACTGCGCCGCCCGGCTCCGCGGAACCGCGCGAGTGTTCCGCGGAACCGCGCGGGAACTCGGCGGAACCGGGCGAGGGCCCGACGGAGGCGGCGGCCAAGGCGGCGCGGATCGCGGCCGGCTCGCCGCCGGGGGCCGCGTCGACGACGGACGCCCGGTAGTCGACGAGGCGCTGGCGCAGCAGGTCGAGCAGCGGGGGGCTGCCCGGTGCGGGCCCGCCGCCGCGGTGGTAGTCACGGGGCACGTCGGCCACCCCTGCCGCACCGACCGCCCCTGCCGTGACCTCGGCGACCCCCGCGTTGGCGTTCGCGGCCCGGATGCGGGCCAGTAC
>NZ_JANEZT010000203.1 GCF_025403405.1 Frankia tisae | reverse complement strand
GCCGACGACCTCGCCTTCGATCACCGGGCCCTTCCGGCCTGCCAGCACCGACCGGCGGCGAATCGCCTGACGGGGATCGACCAGGCCGGTGGGCCGGTCTGGATCAACCCCGAGGAAATCTCCGTTCGCCACGTTCGAGCGCATCCGGCGCAGGCTCTTCGAAAGCATGAAGAACAGCCCGGCGGAGACCACAATCAGCCCCACGACGATGAGCAATCCAAGACCGCCCGCGCTGCTCTCCTGCTCGGCCAGCACGGAACCGGCGAAGATCTCGTTCACGGTGACGTCCTCACACCAGGATCCATCTCTGCGGTCATCACCCGCCGCTGTGCCACGCGAGCGCGCGGCCGGCCCCGCCCCACGAGGACGGTGCACCGTGGGCTCCCGGCGGTACCCACTCTCGACCCTACGCCGCGCCGGAACGCCCGTGGCGGGCGCGAGCAGCCCGCGACGGCCGGCCGGCCGCCCGCCACGCGCGCCCTCACACGCCGTTGAACAGGTCGTCCTCGGGCAGGGTGCCGACCTCGATCAGCGAGCGGGCGAGCTGGTAGTCCTCGGTGGGCCAGGTCTCCCGCTGGACGTCGAGCGGAACCCGGAACCACCATCCGGTGGGGTCGACCTGGGTGGCGTGCGCGATCAGGGCGCGGTCGCGGGTCTCGAACCAGTCCGCGCACGGCACCCTGGTGGTCAACCGGCCCGCCTCTGCCGCCCGGCCGGCCCACTCGTCGAGGCGGTCGGTGTAGGGGGACTCCAGGCCGCGGGCCAGCAGCGCCTCGTGCAGGGCGAGGATGCGCTCCTTGTGAAAGGTGAGGTGGTAGTACAGCTTGAGCGGCTGCCATGGGTCGAGCCCGGCATCGACCCCGACCTCGGGATAGCGCTCGGGGTCGCCGGCCGCCTCGAAGGCCTCGATACTGATCTTGTGCGTCATGATGTGGTCGGGATGCGGGTAGCCGCCGGACTCGTCGTAGGTCGTGATGACCTGCGGCTGGAAGGTGCGAATCAGCCTGACCAGGGGCTGGACCGCGGTGGTGACCGGCGTGGTGGAGAAGCGCCCCGGTGGCACAAGCGGCAGCGGGTCGCCCTCGGGCAGGCCGGAGTCGACGAAACCCAGCCACTCCTGGCGGACACCGAGGATGCGCCGGGCGTTCTCCATCTCCTCGCGGCGGACCTCGACGATGCGCTCTGCGACGCCAGGCCGGTCCATCGCGGGGTTGAGGATGCTGCCCTCCTCACCGCCCGTACAGGTCACAACAAGTACGTCCACACCCTCACTCGCGTAGCGCGCCATCGTGGCCGCGCCCTTGCTGGACTCGTCATCAGGGTGCGCATGGATGGCCATGAGACGCAGGCCATGCCGCTCGTCGACCGAAGGCATGCCACCATTGTCGCTGATGGCTGGGCCGAACCGCGGTCATCGACCGGGGTGGCCGCGACGTGACCGCCGTGCGACACCGCCGTGCGACACCGCCGTGCGGAACCCTGGAGCCCGCCTCCACGTTTGATCTGGAAAAGTCACCCAACGCCGTGGCACACTGCACCGTCCGCTCACGCGGCAACGGGTGTAGCGTCACCGGCCGGTGTACCGACATCGGAGTCGGTCCGGCCTCGGGGGACCGACGGAGTGCGGCACCCATCCGCCGCGCTCCCGCTTCGCCAGGTGTGCAGTCATGGTCGAAACCTCGGACTGACGGATCGCCCGCGAGGGTAGGAACCGCTGGTCCAGGGTCTCCCGGCGGTCGAGGAGCCGCCGCCGGAGTCAGCGGACTCGACCCAGATTTCCTTGATTCACCTTGATATCGTGACCCTTTTGATGTTCACCGAGGAGCGTGACCCGCGTGACGCAGCAGACTTGGCTCACTCAGGAGGCATACGACCGGCTCCGCTCCGAGCTCGACTACCTCACCGGCCCCTGGCGCACGGAGATCGCGTCCAAGATCGAGGCGGCCCGTGAGGAGGGCGATCTCAAGGAGAACGGCGGCTACCACGCCGCCAAGGAGGAGCAGGGCAAGCAGGAGGCCCGGATCCGCCAGCTCATGGACCTGCTGCGCGACGTGCAGGTGGGCGAGGCTCCCAACCTGAGCGGGGAGGCCGGCCCGGGCACCGTCGTCGAGGTGCGCTTCCCCGGCGAGCAGGACACCGAGAAGTTCCTCATCGGCTCCCGCGAGGACCACAGCGCTCCCGTCGACGTCTTCTCCCCCGCGTCCCCGCTCGGTGGTGCCGTGACCGGCCACAAGGCCGGCGAGACCGTCAGCTACACGCTCCCCAGCGGCCGCTCCGCGAAGGTCGAGATCGTCTCGGTCGCACCTTACGGCTCCTGACGGCACCCGGGCCTGGTCCGGCCATGCCACTTCGGCCGGCCCGGGGGTCGCCCATAGTGGCTGGCACATCGGCACCTACGAGCCGCCCGCCCGAACAAATCGGGCGGGCGGGGCCGCTTCGGGCGAGGCAGACGGAGGTACCCCCCGACTACGCCTGCAGCGGACGGCAGCCGACTTGGCTGCGCCGCGGGCGGTGCCGACGTACCGTCGACGCGTGGAGGATCTGCCGGCACCGCCCCGTCATTCCGTGCCACCGACCGCGACATCCTCGGCCACCCCGCCAGCGGGTGCCGCTCCGCCGCACGCCACGGTGAGTGAGCTCCGCCGCAGCGGGCATGTGCACCGCCCCGTGCGCACGGAGCTGCGGGACAACCTTGTCGCTCTGATGAAGAGTGAGGCGCCCCGCTTCCCGGGCATCGTCGGGTTCGACGAGACCGTTCTGCCGCAGGTCGAGCGCGCCATCCTGGCCGGCCACGACATCGTCTTCCTCGGCGAACGCGGCCAGGGCAAGACCCGGCTCATCCGCACCCTGGTGAGCCTGCTCGACGAGTGGTCGCCCACCGTCGCCGGCTGCGAGATCAACGACCACCCCTACGAGCCTGTCTGCGGCCGCTGCCGGGCGTTGGCAGCTCAGCTCGGCGACGAGCTTCCGATCGGCTGGCGCCACCGCTCCGAGCGGTTCGGCGAGAAGCTCGCGACCCCGGACACCAGCGTGGGCGACCTGATCGGCGACGTCGACCCGGTGAAGGTCGCCGAAGGCCGCACCCTCGGCGACCCGGAAACGGTGCATTACGGCTTGGTGCCGCGGACGAACCGCGGCATCTTCAGCGTCAACGAACTACCCGATCTCGCCGAGCGCATCCAGGTGGCGCTGCTCAACGTGCTGGAGGAGCGCGACATCCAGGTCCGCGGCTACCTGCTGCGCCTGCCGCTCGACCTGTTGCTGGTGGCCTCAGCGAACCCCGAGGACTACACCAACCGCGGCCGGATCATCACCCCGCTCAAGGACCGCTTCGGCGCCGAGGTCCGGACGCACTACCCGCTGCAGCTCGCCGACGAGCTCGCGTTGATCCGCCAGGAGTCGGTGATCTCCTGGGCGGGCTCACCGCTGGGCACCCCCGAGATCGCCGATCACCTGCTGGAGATCGTGGCAAGATTCACCCGCCTTGTCCGCGAAGCTCCGCAGGTCGACCAGCGTTCGGGCGTGTCGGCTCGGCTGGCGGTGGCCGCGGCCGAGACAGTGGCCGCCTCCGCGGTTCGCCGCGCGGCGCTGACCGGGGAGGAGATGCCCACCGCCCGGGTGGTCGACCTCTCCGCCATCGTGCCGGCGGTGCGCGGCAAGGTCGAGTTCGACCAGCTCGAGGAGGGGCGCGAGGACGAGGTGCTCGCGCTGTTGCTGCGCCGCGCGATCGCCGAGACGTTCCGGGCCCGCCTCGCCGGCGCCGATCTGACCGGGCTGCAGAACCGCTTCGAGGCCGACGGCCCGGTCGAGACGGGCGACATGGTGCCCGCCGCCGAGCTGTTGCGCCGGGTCGGCCCGGTGCCCGGACTCGCGGCGATCCTGAACCGGCTCGGCGTGGACGGCGCGGAGTCGCCCGGCCTCGCCGCGGCGGCGCTGGAGCTGGCGATGGAGGGACTGCACCTCAACCGCCGGTTGGCGAAGGAGGAGCTGCCAGGCCGAACGGTCTACGGCTCCTAGGCCCGATCCTGACATCCGTGGGAGGACCCCGGTGAGCTCCGGCACATTCCGCTACGGCCCCTGGGACGGCGGGCCCGACCCGCTCGCCTCCCCCTTCACCGCCGCCGGCGCACTCGACGAGATGTCCCGCCAGATCCTGGAGGGCCGCACCCCCCGCGAGGCGCTGGAAGCCCTGCTGCGCCGCGGTATGCCCGGCCGCCGCGGGCTGGACGACATGCGCCGCGCCATTGAGCGGCGCCGGCGCGAAGCGCGTTCCCGCGGCCGGATGGACGGCACCCTGCAGGAGGTCCGGCGGCTGCTCGACACGGCCGTCGGTCAGGAACGGGCGGCGCTGTTCCCCGACCCGTCGGACGAGGCCCGCCTGCGTGAGGCCGAGCTCGACGCGCTGCCCGCCGACCCGGCGCGCGCGGTGCGGTCGCTGGCCGAGTACGACTGGCGTTCCCCGCAGGCCCGCGAGACCTACGAGAAGATCTCCGAGCTGCTGCGCAAGGAGGTCCTTGACACCCAGTTCAAGGGGATGAAACAGGCCCTGGAAGGGGCGACGCCGGAGGATTTCGCCCGCATCCGCGACATGGTCGGGGCGCTGAACACCCTGCTGGAGGCCGACGCCCGCGGCGAGGACACCGACGAGGCGTTCGGCGAGTTCATGCGCCAGTACGGCGAGTTCTTCCCGGAGAACCCGCAGTCGCTCGACGAGCTGGTCGACGCGTTGGCGCGCCGCTCGGCGGCGGCCGCCCGGCTGCTCGCGGGGCTCACCCCGCAGCAGCGCTCCGAGCTCGCCGACCTGATGTCCACCGCGATGGAGGACCTGGGACTGGCCGCCGAGATGTCCCGGCTCACCCAGGCACTGCACGCCTCCCGCCCGGACCTGAACTGGGGCGGCCGGCCCCGCGGGCGCGGCGGGCGGCTCGGTGAGGGCCTCACCGGGGACGAGCCGTTGGGCCTCGGCGATGCCACCTCGGCGCTGGAGGAGCTGGCGGAACTCGACGAGCTCGCCGCCTCGCTCGGGCAGGACTATGCCGGGGCGTCGCTGGAGGACATCGACCCCGACGCGGTCGCCCGTGCCCTCGGTCGTTCGGCCGTCGACGACCTGCGCAGCCTGCAGCAGGTCGAGCGGGAGCTCGAACAGCAGGGATTCATCACCCGCCGCGCCGGCAATCTCGAGCTCACCCCGCGGGCGGTGCGCCGGATCGGGCAGGCGGCGCTGGCACGGATCTTCCGCCAGGTCACCGCCCGCGGCCGCGGCGATCACAATCTCACCGACGCCGGTTCCGCCGGCGACCTGCTCGGCACCTCGCGGGCCTGGCAGTTCGGCGACACCCAACCGATCGACGTCGTCCGCACGGTCCGCAACGCGGTGCTGCGCGCCGGGCCACCCGGGCGGGGCCGCCCGGTGCGGCTGGAGGTCAGCGACTTCGAGGTCGCCGAGACCGAGCGGCGCACCACCGCCGCGGTCTGCCTGCTGGTCGACCTGTCCTACTCGATGGCCCTGCGCGGAACGTGGGGGATCGCGAAGTCGACGGCGCTGGCGCTGCACACCCTCGTCAGCACCTCGTTCCCACAGGACAAGATCCACATCATCGGCTTCTCGGACTACGCCCGCGAGCTGCGGCCGGTGGAGCTCGCCGGCCTCGACTCCGAGATGGTCCAGGGCACGAACCTGCAGCACGCCCTGCTCATCGCGGGCCGGCTCCTCAGCCGTTACCCGCAGGCCGAACCGGTCGTCATGGTGGTCACCGACGGGGAGCCCACCGCGCACCTGCTGCGCGACGGCACGCCGTCGTTCTCCTGGCCGCCGATGCCCGAGACCCTGGAGCTGACCCTCGCCGAGGTGGACCGGCTGACCCGCCGCGGGGTGACCATCAACGTGTTCATGCTCGACGACGAGCCGCGCCTCGTGCAGTTCGTCGAGGAGATGGCCAGGCGCAACGGCGGGCGGGTCCTCTCACCCGACCCCACCGCCCTCGGCAGCTACGTCATCCGGGACTACCTGCGTTCCCGGGGACGCCACCACGTCGCCCGCTGATCCGGCCGCGGCCGCGGCACCCTGGCTCGGGTCGTCCCCCGTCGGCCGCGCGGAGTCGGCGGGCGGTGGCGGGGGGAGGGCGGGGTCGGCGCCGAGCCGCTCCCAGAACTCCGCCATCAGCCGCTCGTAGGCGAGCCCGAGGTCCAGGGTGCGCCGCAGCGACCAGACCATGGCGTCCGCCGGCAGCGCGGCCAGCGTGCGGTAGGTCTCCAGGTGCGCCCGGTGCGCGGCGGCCTGGGCACGGGCGAGCCGGGCTACGTCGCCGGGGCGGCCGAGGTCGGCGAACGCGAGCTTGAGCAGGCCGAGGTCGCGTAGTTCGGTGCGTCCGGAGTCGGCCGAGGAGAGCCATTCCTGCAGCCTGCGCCGGCCGGCATCGGTGATCCGGAAGATCCGCCGACGGCGCCCGGTGGCCTCCCGCTCCTCGGCCAGCAGCCCGCCCGCGGCGAGGCGCGGCGGCTCCTTGTAGAGCTGCGCGTGCGGGAACGACCAGTAGTTCCCGACCGACTCGGCGACCGAGACCTTGAGGTCGTAGGGCGTGGCGCTGCCCCGGCGGGCCACCTCCCCGAGGACCAGGTACGACACCGGCGTCAGCGCGATCTCCACCATGGTCTTCATCATACGGCTTGACTCATACCGTCTCTTTGAGACTATCCTTGCCTCGAGCGATAGTCCGAGTCAGACGATTGTGGAGGTGGGTCACCGTGCCGACGATCCCCTGGACCATCCCGCCAGACCGCAAGCCCGGCGCGGCCCACACCAGCGGCACCAATCCGGCGGACGGCGCCATCGAGGTCATGGCCTCTCACTTCGTTCTCACCTCGACCCGGCACACGGTCGCGATGCTGCGTTCGGCGATGGCCGTCCGGCGGGCCGTGCTGGCCGCGCCCGGCGCCCTCGGCGTCTCGCTGGTCGCCCGCCCGTTGCGGCGCGAGTACTGGACCCTGTCCGCGTGGACGGACCGGGCCGCGCTGGACGCGTTCGTCGGCGACCCGCGCCACCGGGAGGCGATGCGCCGCCTCGGGCCCGCGATGGCTCGGTCCCGTTTCGTCTTCTGGCGCCCGCGGGCCAGCGCCGGCGCCCCCACCTGGGCCCAGGCCCACGAGCACCTCGCCGCGCCGACCGACTGACCATCCCGCGGGGACGCGACCGACCGCCCTCGATGAGCCGCCCTCGATTGGCCGCCCTCACCCGTCGCGGGGGATCTGATCGGCACTCGGTAGGCGCCCGCCGCGCCCCGACCATCCAGATCTCGAATTCTGCTACTCTGCGCGATCGTGAGATCACGGAGGGCACGGGAAGACGCGGGCGACGCGAGGCATCGGGCGGGCCTGCGGCAGCGGGGGCAGCGTCCTCGACCACCAGCCCGCTCGCGGCTGGTCGCCGCGGTGCTGCTGACGGCGGGCGTGGGGCTCGCCCCCACGGCCATGCCGGCCTCCCCCGCCCGGGCCACAGCGGGCGGCGCGATCCTCGCGGACGGCCTCGACCACATCGGCGGCCTCACCGGCCTGCCAGGCGCGGCTGTGCGACCGACGGGCGGTGGCCCGCCGCTCGCCGGCCCCGCAGCCGGCGTGGTGCGACCGGCAGACATCGCCGCCGAGATCACGCGAGGGCAGCCGTCGCCGCTGTCGGCGCCCGGCGCTGTCAGTATCGCCGAGCAGCGCGAGGTCGAGCGGTACTGGACGGCCGAGCGTCGCGACCGGGCCTTCGGCACCCACATCACCGACCGCTCCAACACCACCACCGACGCCGCGACGGCCGCGGCCGCCCCGTTCGCCGACGATCCGGACCCCGGGCTGTCGAACACGCCGCCGCCGCCCAGCGACGGCACGCCGTACACCCAGGGCGGGCTGGTCACGGCAACCACCGGTCGGCTGTTCACCACGATCGGCGGCGCCGACTTCGCGTGCTCGGCGAGTGTGGTGACGAGCCCGGGGCGCGACCTCGTCGTGACGGCGGGGCACTGCCTGCACGGCGGAGCTGGCGCCCAGTTCGCCCAACGGGTCGCCTTCGTTCCGGGCTACGCCGACGGGACGCTGCCGTACGGCATCTGGACCGCCCGCCGGCTGACCGTGACGCCGGGCTGGGCGAGCGGTTCGAACTTCGACGTCGACGCCGGCTTCGCCCTGTTCAACACCCACGGCGGCCGGCACCTCGAGGACGTGGCCGGGGCTCAGGGCATCGCGTTCGGCCTGTCGGGCACCTACCCGCAGTACAGCTTCGGCTACCCACGCCTGTTGCCGTACGACGGCAGCCAGCTCATCTACTGCGCCGGGCCCGGGTCCGCCGACCCGTACGGCGGCCCGTCGATCGGGGTGGGCTGCCGGATGACGGCGGGGGCGAGCGGTGGCCCGTTCATCACCGGGTTCGGCCGACTCGGGCCCGGGCACGGCTGGATCGACGGGGTGGTCAGCTACGCCTACGCCGGCTCCACCGATCGTCTGTACGGGACGCACTTCGGCGATGGGGTGAAGCTGCTCTACTACCAGTCCTACCGACTCTGACCCGGCAGAACGCACAGGACCGCGACAGTTCGCCCATAGCCGGTGCACAGGCGCGGTGTGCCGATCGGTACCGTCCCCCCATGCCGCATCCGGGCAGCTTCGGGCTCCTTCTCACCCTGCACATCCTTCTTGCGATCTTCGTGGTCGGACCGCTGACCCTGGTGTGCGCGTCCGTCCCCAGCCTGTTGCGGACCGGACCGCGCGCCCTGCCGATCCTGCGGCTCGCCGGCCGTCTGGTGCGAGGGTTCGCAGTGGCCTCACTGCTGATCGTGGTGACGGGCGCGGGGATGGTGCACCAGGGGTCGTTCGGCAGCGTGCGGTCGTTCAGCGACTCCTGGCTGCTGGGCTCGCTGGTGCTGTGGGTGGTGGCGTGCGGGATCTGCCTGGCGGTCATCGCGCCCAGCCTGTCGCATGCCATCGCCGAGATCGACGCCGGCGGGGACGCCCGTCGCCGGCTCGGTTCCATCACCGGTGGCGCCGTGCTGAGCTCCGCCTGCTGGGTAGTGGTCATCGCCCTGATGGTGGTCAAACCCGGGGCCTGAGCCCGGCGGGCGGCGACCCGGCGGGCGGCGACCCGGCGGGCGGCCCGCGGTCAGCTCGTCAGCTCGCGGCGGCGAGGGAGCGCCGGCCGGCCTCCCCGCGATCGACGACGTCCTCCAGCTTGTCGAGCACCCGGTCCCATACCTGTCGGGGCAGGTCGTGGCCCATCCCGTCGATCTCCAGCAGCTCCGCGGCCGGGATCGCCGCGGCCGTCAGCCGGCCGCCGATCACCGGGATGAGCGGGTCGGCGCCGCCGTGGACGACCAGGGTGGGCGGGCGCAGCCCGGCGAGCTCCGCGGTGCGGTCCGGGGCGGAGAGCACCGCGGCGACCTGGCGCAGCACGCCGTCGGGGTTGCTCCGGCGGTCCCAGTAGATCTCGGCGCGTCGGCGCAGCCAGGCCTCGTCTGGCGCGAACTCCGGCGAGCCGAGGATCTCGTGCGCCTCGTGCGCGGCGAGGACGGACTGCTCCACGTCGAGCGGCGCCGGTCGCAGGAACAGCCCGATGGCCTCCGGCGTCGGCTGCACCCGGTGGTCGCCGGGGTGTGACATCACCGATGTGAGGCTGCGGACCCGCGCCGGACTGCGCAGCGCGGCGATCTGGGCGACCATACCGCCCATCGACAGGCCCAGCAGGTGCGCCGACTCGACGTCGAGCGCGGTGAGCAGCCCCAGGGCGTCGGTGGCGAGGTCGGCGAGCCCATAGGGGGCGAGGTCGAAGCGCCCGGCGATGATCGCCCCCAGGTCGGGCCGGCCCAGGTCGTCAAGGTGGGTGGACAGGCCCACGTCACGATTGTCAAAAATGATCACCCGGTAACCGCGCCGAGCGAGCGCGGCGAGCAGGTCGGGATGCCAACCGACGAGCTGCTGCCCGAGACCACCGATCATCAGCAACGGCAGGCCGTCGTCGTCACCGTGGATCTCATAGGCGAGGTCGATGCCGTTGACCGTGACGATGCCCATGGTCGGAAGGTAGTCATCCCGTGCCCGACACGCACGCCTTCCAGGCCGAATCGACCCAACGTCACCCATTCGGGCTCGCCCACCGCCCCGCCGACGGCGCCGATCTCGCCAGTCGTCCCGCCACGCCTGACCGCACGCCCCTTCGGCCAGTCACTACTTTATGTATCTTCTCAACTTCATAGAGTGGCCACTTGCGGTTCGTCTCCCCCATGCCTCCCGCCGCACGCCCGATCTTCCTGGATGGCCATAGGTGATCTTTCCGACGATCGAGTTCGCGGCGTTCTTCGTCGTGGTGATGGCGCTGTCCTGGCTGTTGATGCCCCGACCGGCGCTGTGGAAGCCGTTCATCCTCGCCGCGTCGTACTTCTTCTACGGTTTCGCCGATGCCCGGTTCGTCCTGCTCATCGTCGCCTCCACCTTGATCAACCAGGCGGCCGCGCGGGCGGTCCACCGGTTCCGGGACCGGCGCATCCTCGCCGCGGCGATCGTCTGCGACCTCGGCCTGCTCGGCTGGTTCAAGTACTACGGCTTCTTCGCGCTGTCCGTCGATCGCGCCCTGGCCGACGCCGGGCTGCCCGCCCCGCTCCCACTGCTCCAGGTGGCGCTGCCGATCGGGATCTCGTTCTTCACCTTCCAGGCGCTGAGCTATGTCATCGATGTCCACCGCGGGATCACCCCGCCGGCACCGCTGCTCGACTTCGCCGTCTACGAGGCGTTCTTCCCGCATCTGGTGGCCGGCCCCATCGTGCGGGCCAGCGAGTTCCTCCCGCAGCTCGCCACCCCGCGGGACCCGGCCCGGGTGCCTACCACGCGGGCCGCGTTCCTCGTCCTCGGCGGACTGATCAAGAAGGTCGTGCTCGCCGACGTCATCGCCTCCCGGCTGGTCGACCCGGTCTTCGACGCCCCCGGCCAGCACTCGTCCACCGAGATCGGTGTCGCCATCTACGGCTACGCCGTCCAGATCTACTGCGACTTCTCGGCCTACTCCGACATCGCCATCGGGATCGCGCTGCTACTCGGCTTCCGCTTCCCGGACAACTTCGACCGGCCCTATGCGTCGCGCAGCCTGCAGGAGTTCTGGCGGCGCTGGCACATGACGCTGTCGCGCTGGCTGCGCGACTACGTGTACCTGCCCCTGGGCGGAAGCCGACGCGGGCGCCGCCGGACCCACCTGAACCTCATGATCACCATGACCCTGGGCGGCCTGTGGCACGGGGCATCGTGGACCTTCGTACTGTGGGGGGCGCTGCACGGCGCCGCCCTGGTGACCGAACGCCGGCTACGGGCCCGGCGGACGGGACGGACGGCCGCCGCCGGGGCCGCGCGGATGCCGTTGCCGCGCGCCGGCCTCCCGGCGCGGCCCGACGTGCCCGCGCGACCCGACGTGCCCGCGCAGCCCAACGTGCCCGCGATTGACGCAGGAGCAGAGGCCTCCTCGACAGCGCCCACGTCCCGGGCGGTCGGGTTGGCGGCGGCGCCCGCACCGGCCGCCGCCGGGACCACGGCCCGAGTCGCCGGCCCCGTGCGCGAGTGGGCGGCCCGCCTCGCCGTCTTCCACTTCGTCTGCGCGACCTGGGTGCTCTTCCGCGCCCCGGATCTGGATACGGCGGGCCACCTGTTCGCGCGGCTTTTCACAGCCGGCGGCCCGGCGCCGCTGGTCACCCCCTCGGTGGTGGCCGCGATAGCGGTGGGCCTGACCACGGCGGCCGTCCCGCAGCGCTGGTGGACCAGGACCCAGGCCCGGTTCACACAGGTGGGCCTCGGCTCGCAGATCGCCCTGCTGACCATGGCCATGATGGTCATTTACGCGGTTGTCGGGCAGCAGGACGTCGCCCCGTTCATCTACTTCCGCTTCTGAGGACGGCCCGCCGGGGCATGGAGCCACCACGTCCCAGTGAAGCACCTAAGGTAATCATGCAAGCACGGAAAGCGAGTTTCCGTCTATCCTCCACAGCCGTCGACGGAGCCCCGCGACCATGACCGAGCGCGACGATGCGGGGCCGACCCGGCCACCGGCGTCCGCGCCCGACC
>NZ_JANEZT010000202.1 GCF_025403405.1 Frankia tisae | reverse complement strand
GGCCCGCCCGATCTGCTGGTAGTAGGAGATCGGCGACGAGGGCGCTCCGACGTGCACGACGAAGCCCAGATCCGGCTTGTCGAAGCCCATCCCGAGCGCGCTGGTGGCGACGAGCGCCTTGACCCGGTTCGCAAGCAGGTCCTCCTCAGCCGCGATACGTTCGGCCGCCTCGGTACCACCGTGGTAACAGGCGACCGGGTACCCCTCGCCGCGCAGGAAGGCGGTCAGCTCCTCCGCCGCCGCCTTGGTCAGCGTGTAGACGATCCCCGATCCGGGCAGCTCGCCCAGCCGATCGGCAAGCCAACCGAAGCGGTGCTCGGCCCGGGGCAGGGCGACGACGGCGAGCCGCAGGCTCTCCCGGTCGAGCGACCCGCGCAGCACCAGGGTGCCCGATGCCTCCCCCGCACCTGGCCCCGCACCGGATCCCGCTCCGGATCCCGCTCCGGATCCCGCTCCGGCACCGGCGTCGAGCTGCTCGCTGACGTCCTCGACCACCCGCTGGTTGGCGGTCGCGGTGGTGGCGAGGACCGGGACCTGCGGGCGCAGCCCGGCGATCAGGGTGCGCAGCCGGCGGTAGTCCGGGCGGAAGTCGTGCCCCCAGTCGGAGATGCAGTGTGCCTCGTCGACCACGAGCAGGCCGGTGGTGGCGGCGAGCTCGGGCAGGTAGTCGTCGCGAAACGTCGGGTTGTTCAGCCGTTCCGGCCCGACGAGCAGCACGTCGAGGTCGCCTGTGCGCAGCGCTGCGTAGACCTCGTCCCACTCGGTGACGTTGCCGGAGTGGATCTCACCCGCGCGGATCCCCAGCCGGCTGGCGGCGGCCGCCTGGTTGCGAATGAGGGCGAGCAGCGGCGAGACGATCACCGTCGGCCCGATGCGCCTGCCCGGACCAGCAGACCCGACGCCGGCCTCGCCGCGCAGCAGGGCGGTGGCGAGGAAGTACACCGCCGACTTGCCCCAGCCGGTGCGCTGCACGAGCAGCACCCGGCGCCGGCGGGTGACCAGCGCGTCGATCGCCTGCCACTGGTCCTCCCGCAGCACCGCGGCCGGCCCGGCCAGGGTGCGCAGCAACTCCTCCGCCCGTGCCCGCAACCCACCGGCCGCCGAAAGATGTGCCGGACTCGCCTGGTCTGCCGCCATGACAAGGTGTTTACCCGATGCCACCGACAGACCTGGAACCGCCGGGTCGACGCGCGGCCAGCCGGCCCGGCAGAGGTCAGCGATCCGAACTGATCAGCCGCTTGGCCGGGCCAGCGTCTTCGGAAGCGCCGGGGCGACCCGCGCGTGCTCCCCGGATGCCGAGCCAACCGACGACGGAGCCGATCACGATGGAGACGATGGTCAGGACCAGGTGGACCGTGAAGAAGCCGGTCGGCCCGTTGTCCCAGGAACGATCATCCTTCCAGATGTTCCGCAGGAAGTTCGGCCAGATCGCCCACGTCCACACCCCCACCGCGATCAGGAACCAGGACGCACGCTTCGACAGAGTCACCCCATCAGCTTCGCACCCGGGCGAGAGGACCAGCCGATCAAGAGCGGTCGCACCACGTGAGGTCGAGCACGGCGGGCGCGACCACCTCCTGAAATCGGATCGCCGAGACTCCTACGCGCCGAGCTTCGGCCCAGGCCCGGCACGCCTTGCGAAGCGTGCGTCCATCGTCACCCGCCTCTGCGCAGGATCGGACGAATCTCCGCCGGCCGTACGCCCCACAGCCCGCGCGGACATGGCCGCGGATCAGGTACGTAGCTGCTGGCGGGGACCGGCGAACGTGCGGATGACCTCGCCCAGCGCGGCGTCGGGCGGGTAGGCCGAGGGGTCGACCGCGGCGGCGGAACCGTCGCCGGGCGCGCCGAACCGGATCGCCCACAGCATCGTCTCCGCGACCGGCAGAAGGGCGACGACGGTGTCGTTGTCGTCCTCCATCTGGGCGGTCAGCCAGCCGATCCGGTCGGACTGCAGGGCGCAGACGAAGGTGACCTCGCCCGCGCCGCTGACGGGACCGGAACGCAGCTGCGCCCGCTGGCTCGCGACGCCGAGGGCGGCGCCGAGCCGCTCGGCGATCCGTTCGCGTTCGTACAGCTGGGCGTCCTGCGCCAGCCGGACGGTGACGCCGTGCAGCTCCCGCTCGCAGTGCACCTGCGGCTCGATCGCGGCATCCTCGCCGAAGTACCAGGACAGGACCTCGGGCAGCACGGCCCGCAGGTCCGCCGCGGCCGGCTGCACCATGGCGAGCCCCGGGTACTGCGGGGACCAGGCCGACCACGCCGGGCCGTCCTGCCGCACGATGAGTGTGACGGGCCTACCCACGATGGATCATCTCCAGCGAACTCCTCCGCCGTCCCGCCGCTTTGATCAGTATCCGCGCTCACGGGGCCGCCTGGGAGGCGTTTGAGCTAAAGGTCGTGCCGATTACGCCCAACACCACCCTTTCCCCCGCGCAACAACCCCGCCGGCGGCCGCGCCGATCACGCGATGTCGCTGCCACGACAGGAGGAGTCGACCATCGTGACGGACAGCATCCATGGCCGGCGTATCCGGTCCGACGAGGGGCCGTTGCTGCGCCGGCTGCGGCTGGCCGCGCTCGCCGACTCGCCCGCCGCGTTCTGGCAGACTCTGGAGGCGGCGCGTGCACTGCCGCCGGCCGACTGGGCACGGCGCGCCGAGGACGGGGCGGACTCCCCGGCGGACCTGGTGGCGTTCGTGGAACGGGCCGGTGAGGCGGTCGGCATGGTGCAGGGATTCACCCCGACCGGTCGGCCCTGGTTACGCGAGCTGGGTGCCATGTGGGTGACGCCCGCGGCCCGGGGCACCGGCGCCGCGGACGTCCTGCTGGCGACCGCGGTGACCTGGGCCGCGCAGGCCGGTGCCGAGGCGGTGAAGCTGTGGGTGGCCCCCGCGAACCGGCCGGCCCGGCGGCTGTACACCCGCACCGGCTTCGTCGTCCTCGGTGGTCCGCGGCCGATCACGGACGATCCGTCGGTCAAGACGTTCGTTCCGATGCTGCTCCCGCTCCACCCGCCCCAGCGGCGATGACGTCGTGGGCGCAGGAGAGCTTCGCCTGGACGGCGGGTGTTCGAACAGCTGGGCAAGGAGATCCCGGACGGTCGGATCCGGCGCGGGGCCGGCGCTCGGGACCGCGACGGGTTGCCCGACGGTCGGGCCGCCCATCGCCAGCCCGCCGGCGAGCGCGGCCCCCACCTCCGCGACCGGCGGCGGGAACGAACCCCGGCTCCGGGCCTGCCGGCACCCATCGGCCGGGGCATACCCCGCTACGCCCGCCGCACGCACCACATTTCCCGCCCGCCACCCAGCCCGCACGAACTCGGGACACGCCGCCGGAACCGCCAGGGCCGGGGCGGGCACATGAACACCCGGACACACCACATCTCGGCTCGCCGCACCGATGGTGACCGACCGGAAACCCGGCGAGGATGCCGCCTTACCGACTCGACCAACCGGGCGCCGCAGGTGACCTCTTCGCGACGGAGGTCACGGATACCCCGGTTGGTCCGGTCACGAATCGGGCAGTTATCCTTGACACGCCCCCGGAAAATCCTCCATGGAGGACCAACGCGAGGAGGTGGCCGCTGTGAGTCCTGGCGGGTGCTCCAGTAAAGGCCGCTTCCTGCTAGTGGACGCCAGCCGGCGATGAGCTCCGGCCGGAGCGCGCCAGGCGCGCCCGGCCCGCGTCCACGAACCCGGGGTTGACGACTCCCGGGGCACTGCTCTGCAGTCCGGCTCTGGTCCGGCCTCAGCCCCCGTGCGGAACGCCGGGTGGTCGGCCGCCGCTTCCTCGGCCCGGGGTGATGCTTTCCGATCCCTCCGCGGCCTGGCTGGCGCGTCTCTGCGTCAGGGTGCCGGCGTCCGGATCCGTGTGGCCGCTCGGCCACCGAGCCTGATCGGGCAGTGCACGAGCAGGTGCGGTCGATTGATGTCGTGTCGACCTGAGGCCGCCGTGGCGACGGCGCGTGCGGCCTGCTCGAGAAGCGCGTGCCACCGGCCATGGCCGTTGCGCGCGGGTGGGGAGCTTCCATGACCATCTCAGCATCGCGAACGACGGACCGTCGAGGTCTGGGCACCGAACGTCTCGACCTGCCGGTCTCCGGTCGGGTCGCGCTACTTCCGCGGGTTGACCGGGAGACGGTCAGCCGCTCGGCGGAAACCATCGCCCGATTCCTCGGCACCGGGCGCTATCTCGCCATCCAGACCGGCATCGTCATCGTCTGGATCGCCCTGAACATCGCGCTGCCGTTGATGCGCTGGGATCCCTACCCGTTCATCCTGCTGAACCTGGCCTTCTCGACGCAGGCCGCCTACGCGGCACCCCTGATCCTGCTAGCCCAGAACCGTCAGGACGATCGTGACCGGGCCTCCCTCACCGAGGACCGGGCCGTCGCCGGCCGGATGCGCGAGAACACGGAGTTCCTGGCCCGCGAGGTCGCGGCCCTGCGCCTCGCCCAGAGCGAGGCGGCGACCCGCCAGTACGTCCGGGGGGAGCTGGCGGGCCAGCTGGAGGCCCTGCGAGGAGATCTCACCAGCCTGCTCCGGGAGGCCGTCGAGATCCCGCGTCAGCCGCAGGCCACCCATCGCTCGGGCGCATCCTCCCAGCCCGGCGCTTCCTGCCAGCCCGACCCGCATGACCACGCCCGCGGGACAGGTTCCACCGACGCCGCCGACGGAGCCAGCCCCGCCCGTGCCAAGACGCCGAAGCACCCCAAGGGGGCCAAGCGTGCCCGGCCTGCGAAGGTCACGGCGGCGGACGCATCCCTTGACGCCACGATCGACAGGAGTTCGTCAGCCGACGGGCCGTCTACTGACGGGCCGTCTACTGACGGATCACCGGCAGGCACCGCGGGCCCCGGCACCACGAGCGAGGATGCCGCTTCACCCGTCGGAGTCAGCCAGGCCAGGCACGCCAGTGGTATCTCCCGGTCCGATGAGACCGAGCCAGGCGCCGCCGGTTCCGGACCGGCGTCGGCGCACCTTGTCGCGGGCGCGGTCGAGAGTTCCCACCCCGCCCTGCCGACGACCGTCGGCGCGCCGGCGGCGGCCGACCCGGCAGACACGGGCGCAGCCAGGGCGGACACGGGCACCGGTGGCACCGGTGGCACCGCGACCTATCGGACTCCCCGGGCGGCGCCGGGCCGCGGGCATCATCGTTCCCCGCTGCACGCCGGATCGGCCCGCCGATCGGCCGAACGCTCCAAATCGGGTGATTCACCCACGGCGGACACCTCCGCGCGACACGTCTCGTGACCGCCCGCCCTGGAGCGGGCCAAGCCAGTAGCGTTCGGTAGGTGCGTGCCGGCCGGTCGTGTCGCTCCCGTCCAACCCTGCCAGCGGAGTTCGGGACCGCCGGCCAGCTACGCACAACCGCCGTCCAGGAGGCGGCCCCGCCCCACGGCGGCGGTAGGTCCGCGCACCGTGTCCATCCGCGGGCTCGGCGGGCCCTGGTCCTCACCGTCACCGTCATGGGGCTGCTGTTCGCTCCCGCGGCGTGGTTCGCTCCGGCCCTGGCCGCCACCACGGCCGCCATGCCAGCGGTTCCCGATGCGGGTGGCCAGGCCATCGGGAGTGCTCAGGCCGGTGCCGGTGCCGGCGGCGGCGGCGGCGCAGAAGCAGGCGGCCAGGCGGGCCCGGCGGCCGCACCCGCTCGGGCGCCCGGAGGCCCCCCAGCCCCCCCGGTACCTGCGGGGCTGACCGCGCAGGCCTGGCTGGTCGCGGACGCCGGCAGCGGCGCCATCCTCGCCGCCTCCCGCCCGCACGCGCAGGATCTTCCGGCCAGCACCATGAAGATCCTCACCGCGTTGACCGTGCTCCCCGGACTGCCGCCGGACCGGGTCATCACCATCGACGACAATCCGCCCCGCGTGGACGGCACCAAGGTCGGCCTGGTGCCCGGCGTCGCCTACACCGTTCGGGACCTGGCAACCGCCATGATGATCTCCAGTGGCAACGACGCGACGGTAGCCCTCGTCGAAGCCAGCGGCGGCGCCGCGGCAGTCCTGCCCCGGATGAACGCGCTGGCCAAGTCGCTGGGTGCGCGTGAAACCGTCGCGGGCGATCCGACCGGACTGGACAGTCCTGGGCAGGTCACCAGCGTGTACGACCTGGCCGTGCTCGGCCGCGCCGCGCTCAACGACCCCAGCGTGCGGGGATACCTCACCATCCCGCGGGCGTCCCTCGCCGGGCGCGGCGACCAGCGCTTCGAGATCCAGAACCACAACTCGCTGCTTCGCACCTACGACGGCGCCATCGGGGTGAAGAACGGATACACGGTGGCGGCCGGCGCGACGTTCGTCGGGGCCGCCACCCGCGGCGGTCGGACGGTCATCGTCGCGTTGCTGCGCGCGGCCCCCGCCTACGGCGCCGACGCCCGTGCCCTGCTCGACTGGGGATTCGCGCACGCCGGCCAGGTGACGCCGATCGGCTACCTGCCGAACACCGCCGTGGCCGGGGGCGCGGCCCGGCCCACCGCCGCCGCAGTCGCCGCCGCGCAGGCGGTCGCCAGGCCCGCCGCAGCGCCTGGCCGCCGGGCAAACCACGCTGGTGGTCTCACCGGCATCGGCCCGATGACCTGGAGCGCACTCGGGTTCACCGCGGGCGCCTGCCTCGTGACCGCCCTCATGCGGCGCGCGGCCCGCCGGCATCGCCGACGCCCCGGGCTCGGCCAGACGGTGGCGGAAACCCCGCCGGCTGGGCCGCCGGCCCGCGCCGTGCGTCGGCTCGGCGCACGGCCGCGCCGACTCGTGCCCCCTCAGTCCGCCTCGCCGGAGGTCTCCGACGGGTGGCGCCG
Organism: Frankia tisae; assembly: GCF_025403405.1. Lineage (GTDB taxonomy): Bacteria > Actinomycetota > Actinomycetes > Frankiales > Frankiaceae > Frankia > Frankia tisai. The sequence continues at coordinate 5,340 of NZ_JANEZT010000202.1, read as the reverse complement.
ACGCAGCAATGCCCGCAGCCTGGCGGTCAGCGTCGCCTCCGAACGGGTGGTCACGGACCCGGCGGAGACATCGACAGGCCCGGTCCGCCCGGTCCGCCCGGTCCGGCTACCGAGCACCGTCGACTGGACCGGCTCGAGAGGCGTCGAGTCCGGCCCGGACGAGTTCGACGCCGTGAAGTCCGACGCCGTGAAGTCCGACGCCGTGAAGTCCGACGCCGTGGAGCGGGACGTCGTGGAGCGGGACGAGTCCGACGCGAGCCGTTTCGCCGGCGGCACCTTCGGCCGCTGAGCCTCGAGGGAGGGGGCCGTACCGGAGGGGTAGACATCCGAGTCGTAGGGCGCGGTCACCGTCCAGGCGGCGACGAACAGCGTCCACCGCATCACAATGTTGATCCAGATGAGCAGTCCGACGATGACCGCGAACGTGCCATAGACCGGGTTGCCCGTGGTCTGGCCGACCAGCCAGGTCCCCACGACCTTGAGGATCTCGAGCCCGACAGCGCCGAGGACTGCGCCGCGCACCGACCGGCTCCGATCGGTCTGCTGCGGCAACCGCCAGAACAGGTAGAGAAAGACCGCGGTGTCGATCCCGAGGGCGACGAGCAGGGCCAGGATGCCGGTGACCCAGGCGGCGGCCGTACTTCCGGACAGCCCGATCCAGTCCAGGAACGTCCCCGTCGCCGAGGTCGACAGGCTGGTGACCACGAGCGAGGTCACCAGGGTGAGTCCGAGGCCGGCGAGGACGGAGATGTCGCGCAACCGCCGCATGATGATGTTGCCGACTTCGATGTCCTGGTGCCAGATCACCCGCAGCGCGTCACGCAGCGCGTCGATCCAGGCGAGGCCGGCGAGTAGCAGCCCGAGCAGACCGATGATGCCGACACCGACCTTGGCGTTCCCGATCGAGGTGATGTCGAGCTTGTCCGCCAGCCCCGGCAGGTAGTCGTTGATCTGCCTGGTCAGGCTGTCCTGGACGTCCGGGTAGGCGTCGACCACGAACCCGGTGACCGCAAAGGCGAGCGCGATGATCGGGAAGAAGGACAGGAAGGCGAAGTACGTCGCCGACGCCGCCAGCCGGTCGCCGCTGTCCGCCGTGTACCGGGAATACGCCCGGATGATGTGGTCGAGAAACGGACGTTTCGCCCTTACCATCCCGGCCGTGTCGGAAACGCTGCCGACTCCGGCCCGAACCGCCTCACGAGGTCCTGTCACACCCGTCGATGTCCCCCCGGCGACGCCCAGTCATTCCCGTGAACCGATACCTTCGCGTCGCCCTCCGCCGCCATTCGGTTCGGATTCGTCCCCCTGCTGACCGAAGGGGAAGAAGCGTATCTGCCGCCAGCGTAGGTCGGCCCCTCTTTCGTAGAGACCGAATCCCCGCACGTCGAACTCCGCCCGGTAGCCGGCCAGCGCCTCGTAGGCGCGGTCGAGGCCATCCTCGGCGATGTCGTGAGCCACGGTGACATGTGGGTGGTACGGAAAGTTCAGTGGCCGTTCCAGCGGGCCGGATCGCACCGCCGCCGCCAGCGTCGCACAGCGGGCCTCACCGGCGACAAGGGCGACGTAGATAACCGGCGAAAGTGGCCGGAACGTCCCCGAACCCCGCAAACAAATCGTGAACGGATTATTCGGGCGGGCAACATGCGCCAGATGGCGCTCGATCGCCGGCAGATCGGCCAGACTCACCGTCGTCGGCCCGAGCAGGGTGACGTGCGGAATGATCAAGGTGGCGTTGGGATCCCCGAGCCGCTCGCGCCAATCCTGGAGCTCGGTCCGGTAGGGCTCCGGAATGCCGATTGCCACGCCTATGTCGGCCAGGTCCGTCGCGTCGGCCGGGCCGGCCGGATCCGCCGCGCGAGCAGCGCCGACCGCGGGCGCCCCTTCGACGCGTGCCCCCGGCCCGACGCCGACTCCTGGCTCGACGCCGACTCCTGGCTCGAGCGGCCTTTCAGTCATGCGCGACCGACACTGCGGCACATGGGGCGCCCGGGACGCCCCAGCCGAAGATCGTAACTCTCGGTACTCGTGGCACTCCATCGCCGGGTCGGTGACCGGCCGTCGGGATCGGTGTCGCCGAGGAAAGCATGCCGACATCATGGCCCACGGACCCCGCCTGTCTCCCGCGGACCAGAAGACCGCGACCCCCGCACCCGCAGACCAGGCCAAAACAGCGACGACCCGCCAAATGGCAGAGGCAGATTGCCGGAGGATCCCGACAAGTGCAGCTCGGCCCGCGCCGCCCGCCCGCAGCTCCGCGGTCCGGTCACGCCCAGGGATTCACCACCTGGGGGCGGGCCTGCGCCAACACGTCATCCGACAGGGGTGGCCACAGCTGCCGTGCCCAATCACCGAAGTCTCGATCACACAGTGTGACGCATGCGAGTCGGGTAACCGAATCCACCCAGATGAACGTGCCGGACTGGCCGAAGTGACCGAAGGTCACCGGTGCATTCGTGCTGCCCGTCCAGTGCGGGTTCTTGCGACCGCGGATCTCGCATCCCAGCCCCCAGTCGTTCGGGTCCTGGCGGCCGAAACCCGGTAGCACGCCCGCCAGCCCCGGGAAGGCAACCGACGTGGCGGTGGCGAACGTCTCGGCCGACACGAGGGTGGGAGCGAGCAGCTCGGCGGCGAAGCCACGCAGGTCGGCGAGGGTCGCCGTCACCGCGGAGGCCGCCGAGCCGGTGAGGCTGGCCCCGCGCATCCCCAGCGGCTCGAACACGGCCTCGGCGAGGTAGTCGGCGAAGGCGATCCCCGTCGCCTCGGTGACCGCCTCGGCCAAGCGGTCGAAGCCGGCGTTGGAGTAGATCCGGCGGGTGCCCGGCGCGGCGAGGACCTTGTCGCCTTCGAACGCCAGCCCGGAGGCGTGGGCGAGCAGGTGCGCCACGGTGGACGACTCGGGGCCGGCCGAGTCGTCCAGCCCGATCGCACCCTCCTCCACGGCGATGAGCACCGCGTAGGCGCTGAGCAACTTCGACACCGAGGCGAGCCGGAAAGGATGATCGTCCGGCCCCGTCCGGCCGAGCTCCCGGACCACTCCGCCGGGCCTCAGCCGCCCGGCCTCCTCGACGCCAGCCTCGGCGCCAGCCTCGGCGGCGGGAGCGTCGTCCCGGCCGAGGACCGTGACCGCCACCGTTCTGACCGGCCACTGCGAAACCTGCTCCAGTGCGTCCACGCCACGCACTGTACGAACTCTGCGCCCGGGTCCGCTGCGGACGGACCTGGACGGCCCCGGACGGACCGGACAGGCCCGGCGCGCGAGCGAGCGGGCCAACAGCGGGCACCGGGGGCGCTGGCGCACCGTCACATGGTCGGCTGCGAGACTGACGGGCGTGCAGACCCCGTCCCCAGCGCCCATCCCATCCGGCCCACGCCCCATTCCGGCGGGACCAGCGAAGGACATCGACACGATCACGATGGCGACCCCGATCGTGCGCGTCGACGAGTCGGTGGATCTGCACGCTCACACGATCGACATACTCGTCGTCGGCGGCGGTCCGGCCGGCTGCGCGGCGGCGCTGGCAGCCCTGCGGGAACGCCCCGACGCCAGCGTCGTCATCGCGGACGCCGCGGCGTTCCCCCGGGACAAGACGTGCGGCGACGGAATCGCCCCGCACGGGCTGGACGTGCTACGCGACCTCGGCGTCACCGACGCCGTCGCCGGCTACCAGCCGGTCGACCGGATGCGGCTGCGCACACCGGGCGGCGCCGAGGTGGCCACCCCGTCGGCTCGGGCCAGCTACGTGGTGCCCCGGGAGGTCTTCGACGCCCGTCTCATGGCCGCGGCCCAGGCCCGCGGCGCCCACCTGGTACGGCGCCGGATCCGGACTCTGGAGCTCACCGACCGGCCGCGGCCCGACGGACGCGGACGCGAACCGGTGGTCGTCGTCAATGGCGCGCTGACGGCCCGGGTCGTCATCGGCGCGGACGGCGCGAACTCGGTCGTGCGACGCGGGCTGAACCTTGCGGCCAACCCGCCGGAAGCGATGGCGATCGCGGTGCGGGCGTATGCCGACCTTCCCTCCGACGGGCGTCCGCCCGAGCAGCTCATCCACATGACCGACGACGGCTGGCCGGCCTACGCGTGGTCGTTCCCGATCGGCGACGGCCGGGCGAACATCGGCTACGGCATGCTGCGCTCCCGCCTGACCGGCGGCGACGACGGGACGAGCGCGAAGACGGTCCTGCACCGCACCCTGGATCGGATGCTGCCGCACATGCCGGCGGATCCGACCACACTGCGGGCCCACCTTCTACCCCTGTCGACCCATCGGCCGCGCCAGCCCAACGGTCCGGTACTCCTCGTCGGCGACGCGGCCTCGCTGATCAACCCGCTGACCGGGGAGGGCATCTACTACGCGCTGCTGTCCGGTTCCCTGGCCGGGCAGGCCGCGGTCGGGGTGACGAACCCCACCGGTGCCGGACGGCGGTACCGGCGCTCGCTCGACGCCGAGCTCGGTCGACACCTGCGGCACACCTCGCTGCTCGCCGGCCTCGTCGGCCGGCGCCGCACGGTGATGGACGCCGCGGTGCGGGCCGCCCGCACCCGCACCGAGCTCTACGACACCCTCGTCGAGATCGGGCTGGGCCGGGGCACCATCCCGGCCAGTTCCCTCACCCGGCTCGCCGTACGGCGCACCATGGCCGGGCGGCGCTGACCGCAGCCGTCCCCACCGTCTCAAGGTCCCAGGTAGGGCACCGCCGAGGTGAGCGTGATCACCGACGCCCCGAGCAGCAACAAGATCACGGTGTCGAACACCCGCCCGCGCACGGCGAGCAGGCCGACCCGCCGCGTCGGCAGCGCGAGGCGGGCGAGTCCCGCCAGGGCCAGCGCAACCCCGATCACCAGCATTCCGCGACGCCACCGGTCCTGGTAGACGAGCACAAACCCGACCGCGACACCGACCAGCACCGACGCGAACACCATTTCGCGCCGCAACCAGCGGACGACCCCGGACCGGTCGCCCCCGGCCGCCTGGGCGACCGCAGGCGCTGCGGGCCCAGCGGGTGTGCTGGGCCATGAGGCCGCGGGTGTCATGGGCGGCTCGCGGTCCGCGGGTGCGTCGGGTGGCCAGGCAGGTGCGGGCAACTCCGTCGGCTCCGGCCCGACGGCTCCCGCCGCGTGCCGGGCGGACGGCCGCCGGTCCACGGCGGGACCCCGCGCCCCGAGCCGTGGGCGCGTGTCGACCTCACGGGCCGCGCTGCGCAGCTCGCGGTGCCGGTCGGCGTCGCTGTGGTCGCGCTCGCCCGGGTACCACGGTTGCGGCCGGGCGCGTGCCGAGCGGTGCCCCGCCGGCGTTCCCTGCCGGCCAGGTCCTCCACCCGAGCCGCCCCGCGCATCCC
>NZ_JANEZT010000201.1 GCF_025403405.1 Frankia tisae | reverse complement strand
GGCCGGTCTCGGTGGCGATCATCGACGACCATCCGATCGCCACCGAGTCGCTGGCCGCCCGCTTCGTCGGCGCCGGGTTCTCGGTCCTCGCGCCGGCCCCGAGCCTCGAGGCGTTCGACCGCAGCGCCATGCCCGGCGTCGTCGTCTGCGACCTGCACCTGCCCGGGATCTCCGGCGCCGCGGCCGTGGCCGAGCTGCACACCCGCGGCCTGCCGGTCCTGACCACGTCCGGGGTGGCGACTCCCGACGAGGTGCTCGACGCGATCGCCGCGCAGGCCCGCGGGTTCGTCGACAAGACGGCGCCGGCGCAGCAGTTCGTGGCCGCGGTGACCGCCGTGGCCACCGGCAGCTACCACGTCTCCGCCCGACTCGCCGGTTTCCTGCTGGAGGACGCGCAGCGGCGCCCGCTTTCCCGCGGCGAGATCGACGCCGACGAACGTAACCTGCTGCGCGGCCTCGCCCAGGGGGATCATCTCGACGAGCTGTGCGCCGAGTGGGGTCTGTCCGCACCCGACGCGCACGGCCGGCTCGCCCGGATCTTCGACGCCGCCCGCCGCCGGCGCCGGCTGCACCGGCCCTCGCCGCGGGAGGCCGAGGTGATGGTCCTCGTCGGGTGCCGGGGCCTGTCCCACAAAGAAGCGGCCCGGGCGATGAGCGTCAAGGCCAGCGTCGTCGCCGACTACCTGCGCACGGTGCGGGCCAAGTACATCGCGAGCCATCCCGGTGCCCCGCCGACGATCCCCCCGAGCACCGCTGCCGCGATCTGGGCCCGCGAACTCGGCTTCGACTGAGCGCCGCTTCGCCCTGTCGCATCCCCCGATTTTCGTGGGATTGCCCGACGCCTCCCGCACCCACACCCTCGTCAGGATGGGTGCCGGCGGCGAGGAGGGGGACCGGGCGCGGGCGGACCGACTGCGTGCGGCATTCCTCGCCTCCTTCCTCGGCGCGGCGGCGCTGCCGCCCGGGATGTCCCGGATCAGGCCGCCCGACGCCGCGTCCCCACCGTCCGCCGGCCGGGCGGTGCAGCAGGGCCGGGCCATCTGGCTGGGTTCGCCCGATGCGGAGCTCTACCGGCTCGACGACACGCGCTGGCTGCTGCCGAGCCCGCGCCGGGCCGGCGAGCTCGTCCGGGAGCTGCTCGGACCACCGGCCATCCCGCCGCTCGCAGATGCGGGAGACGACCCGCCGGGCGCCGGGCACGTGAGCGTTCTCCAGGTCGGGCCCGTGGTGGCGCGACTACAGGCCGTCCCCGGCGAGGGTTCGGCACTGCCGGACGGCCTCGCTGCCGACCTCGACCGGCTGGTCGCGCAGCAGATCTCGGTGCTCGCCGGCGCGGCCCTCGACCTGCGCCGTCCTGCCTGGCACCCCGCCCGGTGGATTTCCCGACCGGGCCGGTGACGACGGGGGGAAACCAGCGGGGAAACCGGACTTCGACGGCTTGCGCCGGCGCTTTTCCCCCGATGACCGGCGCTTTTCCCCCGATGAATCGGGGATGGCGGGCGCCGTCGACATCCCGCACGATGAGTCCAGGGACCGCGCCGGTGCGACGGGTCAGGCCAGTTCGCCGGGGGGGCGAGACGGCCAGTCGCCGAATCGGGGGCGCGCCGGCGCGGTTCCGCGGACTGCCGGCCGTTTCGGGGGAGGCCGGTAGTCCGCCGCCACATCCGGCCACCGCGCGCACGACGGTCCACCGCGCAACGCAACCACGGGCGGCAACCGGATACGGACGGTCAGTCCCGTTTTCCTGCTGTTTGGCGAGGGTGTCGACGGCGCCCCGGTCGGCGCCGCTACGATCTGCCCACCGGAATCGTGGACAGGGGGTGCCGTGGGCGAGCCGATCCTCGCGATCGACTACGGTACCTGCAGTGCCCGGGCGGCTCTTGCCGTCGAAGGCCGCATCGAACCGGTCCGGGAACCCGCCAGCGGCTCGGTGAGCTGGCCGGCGTCGGTGTTCGCCGACGGGGGCAACCTGATCGTCGGTACCCTCGCCGAACGCCGTAAGCGGATCTGGCCCGCCGCCTACCGCGGCGAGATCAAACGCGACCTGGCCCGCGACGGCGCCGTGCCCCTCGATGGCCGCGGCTACCCCGCGCACGTGCTGGTCACCGCCGTGCTCGGCGCCCTGAAGGCGGAGGCGGAGCAGCAGCTCGACGGGCAGTCGCTGACCCGGGCCGTCGTCACCGTGCCGGCGAGCTACGACCCGGCCGGCCCGCTGCGCAGGGTCATGATCTCGGCGGCGGAGGCCGCCGGCTTCATCGACGTGGACCTGCTCGCCGAGCCGGTCGCCGCGGCCTGGTCGCCGCTGGTCGGCACCGAGCCGGAACCCGGTTCGCTGATGCTCGTCTACGACCTGGGCGGCGGGACGTTCGAGGGCGCGCTGGTCTCGGTCGGCGAGAACGGCCGGCACGAGATGATCGCGCACGCGGCGCTGCACGACTGCGGCGGGCGTGACCTCGACCAGATCCTGTTCGACGAGATCCTCGGCCTCTACGGTCCGGGGCTGGAACCGCTGCTCAACCCGCCGGGCAACGGCGACATGTACCAGACCACGGCCAGCCGCACCCGCCACGAGCTGCTCGACTTCGCCCGCGCGGTCAAGCACCAACTCAGCGACATCGCGGTCGTCGAGGACGTGTTCAGCCCGGCGGGCCTGCTGGTCAGCATGCGGCGCGACCGGCTCACCCAGCTCGCCTCGCCGACCCTGGCCCGCACGATGGCCTGCTGCCAGCACCTGCTGGAGACCGCCGGGTACGGGCCGGACAAGCTCGGCGGGGTACTCCTCGTCGGTGGCAGCTCGCGCATCCCGGTGGTCACCGACGTGCTGGAGGGACGGCTCGGGGTCGGCACCGACTGGCCCGGCCAGCAGCTGTTCTCCCCGGTCGACCCAGAGCTCGCGGTGGTGCTCGGCGCGGCGGCCTGGGCGTCGTCGGTGTCGACCCGGCGGACCACCGCCGCGCGGCCGAACCCCGTGTTGCAGCCGGCCCGCTGGGACATCCCCGGCGGGCGGGCGACGATGGTTCGCTGGCTGGTCGAACCGGGGGAACGCTTCGACTCGGGCGCCGTGCTGGCCCGCGTCCGGCTCACCGACGGCACCCTGTTCGACCTGGCCGTCGAGGCGCCGGGCAGCCTCATCCACACCCACGCCGAGCCCGGCACGCCGGTCCGCGACGCCGACTGGCTCGCGACCACCCTGCCTTCCGGGCCCGCGCCGCTGGGTTCGCCGGGCGCCGCGGACCTGCGCGGCTTCGAACGCAGCAGCCGCCCGTCACTGCACGTGGAGGTCACCGCGCGGGCCACGCTCACGGGCCACGAGCGCGACGTCACCTCCGCCGCCTTCTCCCCCGACGGCGGGCTGCTCGCCACCACCAGCAAGGACGGCACCCGGCTGTGGGACGTCGCGACCGGCCGCGTGGCGACGACGCTCACCGGGCGCAAGAGCCTGGTCGTGCACGGCTGCGCGTTCTCCCCCGACGGCAAGCTGCTGGCCACCACCGGCAGTGACAAGACCGCCCGGATCTGGGACGTCGCCACCGGCCGCCAGACGGTGACGCTGACCGGTCACCGCGGCCCGGTCTACGGCTGCGCCTTCTCCCCCGACGGGGCCCTGCTCGCGACCACCGGCACCGACCGCACCGTGCGGCTGTGGGGCTCGTCGACCGGCAAGCACATCGCCACCTTCAACGGCCACCGCGGCACCGTCTACGGCTGCGCCTTCTCCCCCGACGGCCGGCTGCTGGTCACCGCGGGCGCCGAGTCGACGCTGCTGTGGGACGTCTCCGTCGGGGAGGCCATCATGAGCCTGCCCGGGCACACGAACTTCACCGGCGGCTGCGCCTTCTCCCCCGACGGCAGCCTGCTGGCGACCGCCGGCAACGAGGGGACCCGGCTGACCGACGCCGGCAGCGGCAGCACCGTCGCGACCCTGCCCGGCTCGGCCCAGAGCTGCGCCTTCTCCCCCGACGGCCGGCTGCTGGCGACGGCGAGCACCGACGACACCGCCCTGCTGTGGGACGTCTCGACCGGCGCGGCCATCGCGACCCTCACCGGGCACAGCAGCACGGTGATGAGCTGCGCCTTCGCCCCCTTCGGCCTGCTGCTCGCCACGACCAGCACGGACATGACCGCCCGCCTCTGGGACATCATCTACACGCCGTAACACCGCAACGCCGTAATGCCGCGCGTGCCGGCCGTTTCCTTGCCCTTCCAGGGGGACGAATCGGGCACGGGACCCTCCAGAAGGGCAAGGAACTCCCGCTGCAGCCAGGAACCCCCGCTGCAGCCAGGCGTCTCGGGGCCGGTGTGTCAGCCGGTGGGCAGCAGGTCCCGGGCGAACAGCGCCGTGACCTGGTCCCAGTGCCGCTGCGCGGCCGCCGCGTCGTAGCTGGGGTTGTCCGCGACGGCGAAGCCGTGCGCGGCGGTGTACTGCTCCAGTTCGTAGCGGGCGCCGGCCTTGTCCAGCGCCGTGGTGAGCAGCTCCTGCTGCTCCGGCGTGCAGGACTGGTCGTCGGCCGCGACGCCGAAGTAGAGCGCGGCCTGGATGGCATCGGCCTGCAGGTGCGGGCTGGTCGGCTCCTCGGTGGCGATGCCGCCGCCGTGGATCGACGCGGCGGCCGCGACCCGGTCCGGGATCGCGCCGGCCACGGTGAAGGCCAGCAGCCCGCCCCGGCAGTAGCCGATCGTGCCGACCTTGTCGGCTCGCACGTCGGACCGCGCGTCCAGCACCTCGAGCAGCGCCGCGGTGTCCTGTACGACCAACGCCGGGGCCGCCTTGCCCATCACGGCCATCAACTCGGCGCGTTGATCGGGATCGGACCACACCGTGCCCACGTCGAACGAGATCTTGCCGGACCGGTAGAAGAAGTTCACCACCGCCACCGCGTAGCCGAGCGAGGCGAGCTGGGCGGCCATGTCGTGCATGACCGGGCGGACTCCACCGGCGTCCGGATAGAAGATGACGACCGGCGGCGTCGTGCTCCCGCCGTCGTCGGGGGTGTGCAGGTACACGTCCATCACACCGTCGGCCGTGCGTACGTCAAGTTCGGTAACGGGCACTCGGTTCGCCTCCCGCTGGTCCTGGGCCCAGCCTGATACTGGGCGCAGTCATAGCGGCGAGCAGCATCCTCCATACCGCGCCGAGAGGGTACAGACGGCCCCCGCGGATGCGGTGGGCGTCCGTAACACCACGTCAAGCGACCGATTCCGGCGCAGTCCGGAAGGCTTCAGACGGGACGCGCGGAGTCCGCGGCGGCGGGGTCGTCCGTCGCGTCCGCGGGCGGGCACTCCAGGCCGAAGTCGTCGAGCACGGTGCTCGGCGCGACGCCGCAGCCCACCTCGTAGGTACCGAGCTGGACGAGCTTCCAGCCGCCGTCGGTGCGGTGCAGCACACCCTCCGCCCGGTCGAGGTCCTCGACCGTCGGGTGCAGCTCGGTGTACGCCCAGCTCGGGTCGCTGCTCGCGAGGGCGGTGCCGGCGACCTCGTACTCGTTCGCCGGGACCTGTGCGGTGTACGGGCTGGTGCGTACCGCCTCGGCGATCGCGTCGGCCTCGCGGGTGGAAGGAGCGACGGTCTCGGCATCGCGGACCGGCGACACGACCACCCCCGTGCTCGCGTTGGCGACGGCGGAGGAACCGGTACAGGCGAAGGCAGTACCCACTGTAACGACCCCCGCGGTGACCAGAGTGGCTGTGGGCAGTACCACCCGACGCGCCACGCTAGGGCGCACGCCGTGGCGGGCGGACTGAGGACGACGGTGTCGAGCCATGCGGAGCACCTACCCAGTTTGCGCGGGTGAACCCCCCCTTGGGGCGCGATTCCCTGGTCGTCCTGCCGACAGACCACAGAGTGATCCCGGGGGGTCCCCGCCGTCACCTGGGTGGCAGCCGTGTGACGTCGGGATCGTCACCGTGAGAGGTGGCCGACGCCGTCGCGGAACGCGCCGAAAGAGGTAGCGCGGCCGGGCCGCGCGCCCGGGCCGCGCCGCCACCGCTGGGCCCGCCGCCACCAGACGCGCCACCGTCGAACCCGTCAGCGCCAGGCCTGTCGACATCGGTCGGGGCAGCGTCGTCGCTCCCCGGTCGACCCCGAAACCGATGCCTCCGTCGTCTCCGAGCCGTCTTCGTCCCCGTCCCAAACCAGCCCAGTCCAGCCGCCGGCCGCTACGGCGCACTAGCCGTCCAGGCCGGCCGGTTCTCCGAGGCGCGTCACCGGTCAGGTCCGGCTGGCCTAGGGCGATCCAGGGGTCCGCGCGTACCTTGCCCACAGCCGCGGAAGATTACTGGCTGTCCGGGCACGGAAGACCGCAACGCTGGTGGCCACCATCCAGCCACGGGCCAGCAGCCCGGCCGAGTCCGGCAGGCCGACGCCGAGCGTCGCGCCGATCGACACCTCGCCGGCCAGGGCACTGCCGCCGGCGTACAGAAACATCAGGACGGCCTTGCCCCAGCGGTTGAGGTCCGGCTCGCCGGTGAGACCGAGCTTCGCAAAGATCGATTTTCTGTGCTTCTCCACCGCCCGCTCGGGCAGCACGAATCTCTCGACGGCCGCCGGGTCGATCATGGACTCCTTTGCCGTCAATTCATCTCAAGATCCAGATAATTTAAATTCTTCGATCACCGCACTCGCGATGCCCCTAGGCTACTCGCCCATACCGGGTGGGAATCCGTTTTCCACACGACATTGACGTCCACGCTGGCGCACAAGTTCAGGAGATCCGGGCGCGGTTCCGCGGGAACCAGGAGGACCAGATGTGGGGCCGGCTCAATGAAACGTCGATAGTCGAGGAGTTGACCAATTCCCATACGTATGGCCTCACGCGTGACAGTCCCCTTCGCCTCTACCAGTTCGCCCGATGTTCCATCGTAGAGATCTGCAAAAAGGGGACCCAGCTCATTTAGCGGAAGAATCTGCTTCCGACAAACATCATGACCAAGAGACCGCAAATATGCGGCATAATCGCGAACAAGATTGGCTTCCCGCCGAGCAGCAGTGGTGGGCTTCTCCGGACCGATCACAGCGTACTGGTCGACGCTGGATTCCTCTATCGGCACGGAGACAACGCGGCTGGTAGTGGCAGTGCCAACCGGGATTATGGCATCAACGAGATGCACCGATCCATGCGGGCGGAGCCGAAACATGATGACCGACCGCATCGGACCGCCTCGCGTTCCTGGCGCCCGGCTCGTGTACCACGGAAAGTCAGCATCGAGCTCGAATTCGCCGACATACTGAACACCGCTGTCCACAACATGGAAGAGACGAAGTGCGCGATCCTTCGTCCGATGATTTAGCACAGCCAGGTTACTCCCCGCCATTTTCTGATCACCGACCTGCCCTTCTCCGGTGTAGTGGAAGCATCCGTCGTCACCCCAGCCATCAAAATAGCCATGAATTCTACCCTTGATCGGGTTTGTAAAGAGCAGGATGTTAGGACTCTCCGCGCACGGTCCAATGCCAGATTGATGATTTCCGCCGTATCTTTTGTGGATGGCGCGGCGAATCTGCACAACACCCGGTTCAATCTCCCAGAAGTTGATCTCCGGGTTCGATGATTTCGTCGACTCGTCAACGAAAGATCGCAGCACCGACAGGAACCGCTCACGGTTGCGTCCGACACGCAGGAGATCGAACGTAAGCTCAGAAAGACCGATAGCAGGATTCTCCTGGTCCAGCCACCGGCGCTGCTGGGAGCTGTCAGCAGGCGGCACTGGAGTCCCCGCACAGATCTCCCACAACGGCGAGTCACGTAGCGCGACCATCGGGAAGTCCCTTGCCCTTGATCCGTCGGCGTCCCCGCTCACTCCCGCGTCCAGGACCGCCGACAGCTCCGCGCGAACCTCGGACCACCGACTCAGCCGCACGCCATCCGTGACGCGCTCCACCGCCCACAGCAGCATCAACGACTCAGATGACCGTGATCCGCTCTGATCCGACGCGCCCAGCACCATATGCAATCCACTTAAAGCTTCATCGATATGCACTAGGCAACGATATGGTCACCGCGCTCAGGCCTATCACGGTGATCCAAGGATCGGTGGGCACACCCAGAGCCCACTTCAGACGCTCACAGGAAGTTCACAGCCGAGTCTCAGGTAGCGGCCAGGCATCTGGGAGAAGCTGTCCCCTATGCAACCGGTGCGGGTACTCGTGGTGGACGACGAGACGACGCTGGCGGAGCTGCTGTCGATGGCGCTGCGCTACGAGGGGTGGGAGGTGCGCAGTGCCGGGGACGGGCGCGGTGCGCTGCGGCTGGCGCGCGAGTTCCGGCCGGACGCGGTGGTACTCGACATCATGCTGCCCGACATGGACGGGCTGGAGGTGCTGCGACGGCTGCGGGCGGAGAGCCCGGACGTCCCGGTGCTGTTCCTGACCGCGCGCGACGCCGTCGAGGACCGGGTCGCGGGGCTCACCGCCGGCGGTGACGACTACGTGACGAAGCCGTTCAGCCTGGAGGAGCTCGTCGCCCGGCTGCGCGGGCTGATGCGCCGCGCGGCGCGGACCACCGAGGCACTGCAGGGCGCCCGGCTCGTCGTCGGCGACCTGACCATGGACGAGGAGAGCCGCGAGGTGGCGCGCAGCGGCGTCCCGGTGCACCTGACCGCCACCGAGTTCGAGCTGCTGCGTTTCTTCATGCGCAACCCGCGCCGGGTGCTCAGCAAGGCGCAGATCCTCGACCGGGTGTGGAACTACGACTTCGGCGGGCAGGCGAACGTCGTCGAGCTGTACGTCTCCTACCTACGCAAGAAGATCGACGCCGGCCGCGCGCCGATGATTCACACGATGCGTGGCGCCGGCTATGTGCTGCGGCCGGCCGATGTGGACCATCCGGCGGCTCGGGCGGACGGCCCCTCCGCCATGTCCCCATCCGCGGCTGCCCGCGCCGGCGCGTTCAGCACCGGAGGCCGGTCAGCCACGGTTGCCAACGACTCGGATGCGGCCGCCGCCGGCCTGGGCGCGGCTGGCGCGATGCAGACGCGTGCGGACCTCGGCCGGGCGGCGCATTTCGCGCCGGAGTCCGCCGGGGCCAGCCGCCCTGACCCGGCCGGACCGGGCGGGGGCCATCGGCACGCCCGCCGGAGCTGACGCACCAATGGCCTCCGAGCAGCCCGCTGACCCGACCGCCCAGGTTGGGCCGTACGGACGCGGCGGTCGAGGTGGTCGCCGGCGCGCCCGCCACGACCGGCACGGCTGGTCGGTCGCCCCGTCCCGCTGGTCGTTGCGGACACGGCTGCTCGCTCTGCTCATGGTGCTGCTCGCGACCGTGTCCCTGGCGATCGTGTTCGTCACCGCGGTGGCGTTGCGCGGCGTCCTGCTCGACCAACTCGACCACCGGCTTTACGAGGCGAGCATGCGGTGGGACCGCACCCCGCCGTCGCGGTTCTTCGACACGCCCCTGCCGCAGCAGCTCCCCGGCGACGGCTCGGGCTCCGGATCAGGAACGATCCCCGCGCCGGGCTACGGCTCGGGATCGGGGTCAGGGTCGGGCGCGGGGTCAGGGTCGGGGTCGGGCTACGGCACGACAACCTCCTGGCAGCCTGCCGCCACCACCACCACGACCGGCGGGAGCAGCACGACCGGCACCGCCTCGACGCGCGCAATCACGGCTCAAGGGGGATCCGCGCGCGTGATCACCCCTGCGGTCTCGAAGGCAATGGCGGCCAGCTCGACGACGTCCGCGGTGCAGACGCTGTACGGCGTGAGTGGCGGCACCCTGCTCCGCCGTTTCTTTACCGGGCCGGGGGTCGAGCCCGGCATGCTGGCCGCGGTCATCGACGGCTCCGGCATCTACGGCGCCTACATCGGTTCGGCCGACTCCCCGCAGGTGCTCTCCGCCAGCCAGGCCACCGCCGTCGCGGCCGTCCCACGCGACAACGAAACGCGCACCCGCGGTCTCGCGGACGTCGGAGACTACCGGCTGCTCAGCCGCACCCAGTCGGATGGCACCACCGTCATCACAGGCCTGCCGATGAAGCAGGTGAACGCGACCGTGGCGAAGATGGCCGCCATCGCCGGTGCGGTCGCCCTGGCCGGGGTGGCCGCGGCCGCGATCGCCGGCACGGCGATCGTCCGGGTGACGCTGCGCCCGCTGCGCCGGGTCGCGGCGACCGCCTCCCGGGTCGCGGAGATGCCGCTCGACCGGGGCGAGGTGGCGCTGTCGGTGCGCGTGCCGGAGGTCGACACCGATCCGCGGACCGAGGTCGGCCAGGTGGGTTCGGCGCTCAACCGGATGCTCGGCCACATCGGGGCGGCGCTGGCCGCCCGGCATGCCAGCGAGACGCGGATGCGGCAGTTCCTCGCCGACGTCAGCCACGAGCTGCGCACCCCGCTCGCCGCGATCAGTGGCTACGCGGAGCTCACCCGCCGCACCCGTGAGCCCGTCCCGCCCGACGTCACCTACGCGATGAGCCGGGTCGAGTCGGAGAGCGCGCGGATGACGGCGCTGGTCTCGGATCTGCTGCTGCTCGCCCGGATCGACTCCGGGCGGCCGTTGGAGCACGAGCCGGTCGACATCTCCCGGATGGTCGTCGACGCCGTCAGCGACGCGCATGTCGCCGCCCCCGACCACCGTTTCGCCCTCGACCTGCCCGAGGAGCCGGTCACCGTCACCGGCGATGCGGCCCGGTTGCACCAGGTCCTCGCGAATCTGCTGGCCAACGCCCGCGCCCACACGCCGCCGGGAACCCGGGTGACAGCCAGCCTGTCCGTCACCGACGACGAGGTCACCGTCGCCATCGTGGACGATGGCCCCGGCATCCCTCCCGACCTGCTGCCCGAGGTCTTCGAACGGTTCGCCCGCGGGGACAGCTCGCGGTCCCGGGCCGCGGGAAGCACCGGGCTCGGCCTCGCCATCGTCGCGGCCGTCGTCGAGGCCCACCACGGCCAGGTGGAGGCGACCAGCCAACCCGGCCGCACCGCCTTCGTCGTCGCGTTGCCCCGCTGGTCCCCGGCGGTGTCGGCGCCGGGCGAGCCGGCCGCCCCGCCGGCCCTGCCAGCCGCCCCCACCGAATCGGCCCTCGCCGGGTCGGCCCGCCGCACCTGAGCACTCCCATCCGCCGAGCTTCACAGGTTGCACACAGGCGGAGCACAAGGACTCAAAAGGTCGATGGCTCAGGGTGATTCCTATGTCGCCCACTCTCACCGACCCGATCCCGCACGCCGGGGGTCGGCGCACTCAGGGACACCGTCGCCGGCTGCCGTGGAGCAGGACGGACCCCGCCCAGCCGGCGGACCCTGCCCAGCCGACGGATCACGACGCGCCCACGGTGCTCGGGGTCACCGACGAGGGCGCCGCACCGCCCGTCGCCGCGGAGCCGGACCCGCGTTGGGTCCGCCCGGCGCTGATCGTCCTGCTGGTCGGCACCGGCGTGCTGTACCTGTGGGACCTGAGTGCCTCGGGCTGGGCCAACGCCTTCTACTCGGCCGCGGTCCAGGCGGGCTCGGTGAGCTGGAAGGCGTTCTTCTACGGCTCCTCGGACGCCGGCAACTCGATCACCGTCGACAAGCCGCCGGCCTCCCTGTGGGTGATGGCGCTCTCGGCGCGCATCTTCGGCCTGAACTCGTGGAGCCTGCTTGTCCCGCAGGCGCTGATGGGTGTCGGCTCCGTCGCGCTGCTCTACGCGACGGTGCGCCGCCAGCTGTCCGCCGGGGCGGGGCTGCTCGCCGGCGCGGTGCTCGCCCTCACCCCGGTGGCAGCGCTGATGTTCCGGTTCAACAACCCGGACGCGCTGCTGGTGCTCCTGCTCGTCGGCGGCGCGTACGCGACGCTGCGCGCGGTGGAGCAGGCCAGCACCCGCTGGATGGTGCTGGCCGGCGTGCTGGTCAGCTTCGCGTTCCTGACGAAGCTGCTGCAGGCGCTGGTCGTCGTGCCGATCTTCGCGCTGGTGTACCTGGCCTGCGCGCCGACGTCGTTCTGGCGCCGGGTCCGCCAGACGCTCGCCGGTGGCCTCGGGCTGCTGGTCCCCGCCGGGCTGTTCATCGCGATCGTGGAACTGGTCCCCGACTCGTCGCGGCCCTACATCGGCGGCTCGCAGCACAACAGCCTGCTGGAGCTCACCCTCGGCTACAACGGGCTCGGCCGGCTCACCGGTAACGAGACCGGCAGCGTCGGTGGCGGTGGCGGTGGCGGCCGCCGGGGCGGCGTCTTCGGCGGCATGCTGCAG
>NZ_JANEZT010000200.1 GCF_025403405.1 Frankia tisae | reverse complement strand
GCGTGGGGTCGATGAAGGCGAGGCGTTCGCGGACCTTGACGGCGAGGTCACGGAAGTCGGAGTAGCAGCGGCGGACGGCGGTCTGGGTGCCGCCGAGGGCGCCGTCGCTGGCGCGCAGCTCGAACATGGGCTTGCGGGCGTCGTGGGCCAGCGGGATCAGGTTGGCGTAGTGCCGCAGGGTCGCGATCTCGAAGGAACGGTCATGCGGGCCGGGGTTGCCGCTGGTGAGCACCGAGGTCGCGAAGACCTCGGGGATGCGGTCGAGCCAGCGGTCGTGGGCCTTCGCCGGGCGGTCGGCGCGGGCGGGCGGCTGCATGACGATGTAGCCGATTGGCATCATCAGGCCGCGGGGCGCGGGGATCCGGTCGGGCACCTTCGGCAGCACGGTGCCCTGCCAGGTCGAACGCCACTCCCGCAG
Organism: Frankia tisae; assembly: GCF_025403405.1. Lineage (GTDB taxonomy): Bacteria > Actinomycetota > Actinomycetes > Frankiales > Frankiaceae > Frankia > Frankia tisai. Next base: position 11,789 of record NZ_JANEZT010000200.1, on the reverse strand, counting down.
CGTCGGGCCGAGGTTGCGCAGGCCGCGCAGCGAGAACAGATCGGCGGCCAGCGGCATGAGCACCGTGTCGGCGGACAGCAGCGACGCCCGGTTGATCGCGCCGAGATTCGGGCCGACGTCGATGAGGACGATCTCGGCGCCGACGGTGCGCGCACCGTTGTCGATGACCCGGTGCAGCGCCGTCGTCGTCCGCAGCGCGGCAATGTCCTTGCCGAGGAAGCTGTTCGGCCAGGCGGCGGACAGCCGATCCTCGAAGACGCTCAGCTCGACGTCCCCGGGCAGCAGCCACAGGCCGTCCTCGATCATCACCGGGTCGGGCAGCTCGACGTCCCCGACGCCCTCCATGATCGGCGCGATGGCGGTGGCCATCGTTCCCGTGCCGGGGAAGACCCGCGTGGGGCGCACGTCGAACTCGACGGGCTTCGGCGCCGACGACGCGGTGTCCTCCGGCTCCGCCCACAGCCGGGTCAACTCGTCCTCGTCGAGGAACTGCGCGGTCAGGTTCGCCTGCGGGTCGAGGTCGACGGCGAGCACCCGGTGGCCCATCCGCTGGAGCATGTGGGCGAGGTGGAAGGCCAGCGTCGTCTTACCGACGCCGCCCTTGTTGTTGAACAGCGCCATCGTGATCATGCGCGGGTCCGATCGCGCCTGTGGTCGCGCCGCCCGCCGTGTGTGGCCTCACCCCGGTTGTCCCTGTTGTCCGACACGCCAGGCATTCTCTCGCCTGCCCGATTCACCGGCGTGGGCGGGAGCGCCGGTCACCACCAGGGGCCGAGCGCAGGCCAGTCAGGGCGGCCCGGGTCGCGGCCGATCAGCCAGGCCAGCGCGGGGATGGTCGGGGCGTCGACGACGACCAGCTCCTCCCCCCGCCCCACCGCGGTCGACGGCCGGTCGCCCGGCGCGAGCAGGACGGTGACCTCCGCCGGCAGCCGCGACGGCAGGCCGCGCACGGTCCAGGCCCATTCGACCTCGACGTAGGCGGGGCTCAGGTCCGCCAGACCGGGGCCGCCGAGGTCGGTGAGGGCGAGATCGACGAGGTGGATCTCGGTCTCCCGCCAGCGCAGGAACACCAGATCCGCGAGCGTCGTCACGCCGTACGTGCTGACCCGGCCGAAGCCGGTGCGCCAGACGTCGACGTGCACGGCGTCCCAGGCCCGCTCCAGCCGGGTGACGGCGGCGGCGACCTCGGCCCGCACGGTGGCGGCGGGCAGATCACGGCCGGCGGCGATGTCGCGGTCGCGCTGGTCCTGGCCGCCCGGGTACTGGTCGCGGACGTCGCCACCGGTCGCGGCCTCGACCATCCCGCTGTGGCCCTCGGCGTTGCGGGCCAGGTGGGTGAGCAGATGGGCGACCGTCCACCCGGGCAGGCCGGACGGGCGGCGCAGCACGTCGTCGTCCACCCGCTCGACCAGCTCCAGTAGCCGCCGGTGGGCGGCGGCGCAGCCGGCCATGCGATCATGCGGCACCACCGAGGGCCGGTAGTCGGGGCCGGCGGACCAGGCCCCGGGCGACGCCGACGGCTCGAGGGCGGTTTCCTGTGCGGGACCAGGGTCCGGGCCACCGAAAGCCGCGCCGAACTCACGGTCGGCGGAGGCGTCGGCGTCGGCCTCGGGCACGCCGAGGACGGATGGGCGGGGAGAGGGCGGGGCAGCCATGCTCCCACCGTGCCCCCTGCGGGCGGCGGTACGCCAGGCGAAACGCCATACCGGCGACGAAGTTCCGAACATCGCAGGAAAGACCGGCCGTGCATCAAGATCACAATCGAATCAGTAGCGACACAGACTCTTTACCGACCGATCCCTTGCTGCCGCGCAACGCTGCTGGGAGGGTCGAACCCGACTGGACAACGTCGTCAGGTCGTTTCGGTGCCGGGGTTGAGCGACAGACGGAGGCCGAGGGCGGATGCGAGCTGAGCGGTGCCCGGCGTGACGGCGACCAGTGACACCGCGGCCACTGACAACCCCGACCCGTGACACTGCGGCCTTAACATGGCAGAAAGACGGTCGAGCAAAAATCCGCAGGACACCAGGTGCACCGACAGCTGCACGTGGATGCCCGACGGGCGGAGGAGCGGATGTTCACCACGCCTCGCTTCCTGCAGGGAATCGTCCCGTTCGAGGGCAGGGGCCTGGACGCGCCGTTCCCGCTCGGCCCGGCGTTCAGCTACGTGGTCCCGGCCGGCGTCACCGCCCAGCCGCTGTACTTTCGCGGCGGCAACTCGACCGACGAGCTGATCTGCCTGATCCTGCAGCGCGACGGGGCACCGATGCGCTTCTTCCCGATCGGCGCCCGCGGCTCCGTGCACGTCCCGCTGCGCGTGGTCGAGGATCTGGCCCCCGCGACCCGCATCGAGCTGCACCTCGCCGCGCCCGCGGGCCTGCTCGGCACGCTCGTCGCCGACGTCGGCATCATCGAACTCTGACCGCGCGCCCGGCCTGGCAGCCCGCGACGGGCTCAGTCCTCGGGGGGCCGGCGGTGCCGTTTCGTCGCGGACCGCTGCTTCTTCGCCTGCAGGCGCCGCTCGACAGCCCCGCGCGAGGGCCGCGTCGGCCGCCGCGACCGCGGTGGCGGGGCGGTCGCGACCCGAAGGGCTTCCACCAGCCGGTCGAGCGCGGCCTCCCGGTTGCGCAGCTGCGAGCGCTGCTCGCTTGCGGCAATGGTAAGCACACCGTCGGTGAGCCGGTCGCCCAGGCGTGCCAGCGCGCGCTGACGCATCAGCGGGGACAGCGCCGGTGAACCGGCGACGTCGAACGAAAGCTCCACCCGCGAATCGGAGGTGTTCACCGACTGGCCGCCCGGCCCGGATGAACGCGAATACCGCCAGCGCAGGTCGGCCGATGGCAGCACGAGACCCGGGCGAACCGGGATCTCACGGGGCAGCATGGCTCCCATGGTGCCCGACCGCGGACCCGACGTCAGGCGAGTTCCGCGCCGACGCGCCGCAGCGGGCGCAGCGGGCGCAACACGTCAGCGCGCCGCCGCGCGGGTTGTCAGCGCCCGCCGGCCGGGGACCCGGTGGTGGACGTCGCCTCCCGCCAGAGGTCGATCTCCTCCTTGCCACGGGACCGCCGCCGAGCGGCAGAGAAGGCAGCCCCCGCGCCAGCAAGCAGCGCCAGCACGGTCATCTTGCGCGCCATGTCGACTCCTTCGTCGGCGTCCTTGGCCGGGGATGGCCCAGTCGTTCCACGGTATCCCGACCATGGCCGGCCTGTCCGCGGCAGGGCCCGCCCATGGATCTCGAACCCGGGACCGGACGGCGCCGCCAGACCGGGTCAGCGACGCAGCAGGCCGCGCAGCCGGGAGCGGGTGGGCCAGGACGGCGGCGGCCCGGACACCTCGTAGGCGGGGAAGGCCCGCTCGGCCACGTCGACCAGCATCGCGACGTCGATGGGCCGCAGCACCACCCCGGCGGACAGCACGTATTCGGCCACGCCGGCGGCGGGCAGCAGCAGCACTCCCTCGACGAGGGCGAGCCCGGCCGGAACCTCGGCACGCGCGAACGCCACGACCGGTTGGACCTCCAGCTGCCAGCCGCCCGGCAGCTCGCCGAGCAGCTGGGCGGTGGCCTCCTCGCCCATCCACGCCACCAGGCCGAGCATCGCCCGCAGCGGCACCTTGCCGGCCCAGACGCCGGCCGCGTTCTGCCGAATGGGCCCCTGATGAGCGTCGGTCTCGATGACCCAGGCCCCGGACGGCCCGATGACGAGGTGGTCGATGTTGCCGGCCGAGTCCGCCAGGGACCGGTCGTGCAGGACGGTGTAACCGGCCCGGACCAGCCGGTCGAGCGCGCGGGCGGTGCTGCGCTCGGCCTCCGCGTCCTCGCGCCACGCCTCGATCTCCGGCGGGGTGCGCAGAAAGCGCACCGCCCCGACGACGCCGACCGCGAGCACTGCGAGCACTGCGAGCTGGGCGGTCACGACGCCGGGCAGCCCGGCGAAGGCGCACAGCATGGCGATGACCAGAGCCGTGCCCACCGCGAGGGCACCGCCAACGGCCAACGCCCGACTTTTGTGATCTCCGCGTTCGGCGGAATACAACTGTTTGCGCCGCAGGTACTCGGCCATGGCCGAACGTCCTGCCGACTGTCGATCGGACACGGCCGCGGTCACCACCTCCCGGCGCCGTCATGACGCCGTCGCGCTCGGCGCTGTCTCCGGGTCCAGGAACGGATCGGGCGCCAGTCCGTCACGGCGCGCTACCGGCTTTCTGGTCCATCCCGGTCACCATTCCATCGAATACACAACAGCGACAGGGTCAAGGACGTGGAATATGCGAGAGAGAGCCACGTTGAACCCACATCTATACCACCCATCGGCGAACCGGCCGAGGCGACACCACAGGCAACGGCCGGGTAGGGAGCGGGCCCCGTGGGGGAGAACCCTCGGGAAGGTCGCCATCCGGCGCCACGCCCAGCGGTGGCAGCACCGAGAAGGAGCCGCAGGATGCCACGTCACGTGACACTCCGGGGATCCGGGGACGATGAGCCGCCATCGCCCCACCGGTCGCCGGGAGCGCCGTCGCCAGGGCGACAGTCGCCCATCGGACAGCCTTCCGCCCAGGCTCACCCCGAGTCGGCTCACCGGGAGTCGGCTCACCGGGAGTCGGCTCACCGGGATCAGCCGGTCGACCTCAATGCGGTGCGGGCCTTCGCCGCCCGCTGCGTCACCCCGGCCGAGAACCCCGCAGATGCGTCCGCGACGTCGGTGGGGGCCGCGACGTCGGTGGGGATCAGGACGTCAGTGGGGATCGAGACGTCAGTGGGGATCGAGACGGAGTGGTTCGTCGTGGACAGCCGGGCGGTCCACCGACCGGTCCCGCCCACTCGCACCCTGCGGGCGCTCAGTCGGATCGCCAGCCTGGACACCGGCGCCGCCGGGCCGGTCCTGCCGGGCGGAAGCCGGCTCACCTTCGAGCCCGGTGGCCAGCTGGAGCTGTCGGGGCCGCCGGCCGGGCTGGCGGCCGCTGTCCGGTCCACCGCCGCGGACCTGCACCTGGTGCGGGCGGCGCTGGCCGAGGACGGCCTCGCGATCGTCGGGATGGGGGTGGATCCGCTGCGCGCCGGGGTGCGCCAGACCACCGCGTCCCGATACGCCGCCATGGAGGAACACTTCCGGACCGGTGGGGGGACCTCCGGCGAGGTGATGATGTGCTCGACCGCGTCCGTCCAGGTCAATCTGGATCTCGGCGCGACGCCCGCGCAGGCGGCCGAGCGGTTCCGGCTGGCCCACGAGGTCGGGCCCGTGCTGACCGCGATGTTCGCCGCTTCGCCGGCGCTCGCCGGCCGGCGGACCGGCTGGTGTTCGACCCGCCAGGCGGTCTGGTCGGGCATCGACGCGAGCCGCACCGGCTCGGTGCTGGACCTGCCCGCGCCGGCGGCAACCAGCGACGCGGGGCACGGGACGGCGCCGGCGCGGCCCGGCGATCTCGCCGAGCGCTGGGCGCGGTACCTGCTGGACGCGAAGCTGATGTTGATCGCCGACCCGGCGGGCGACCTCCGACCCGGCGAGGACCGCCGCTTCGTCCCGGTGACCGGCGGGCACACGTTCGGGGACTGGGTCGCCGGGCGGGGGCCGGTCGAGCGAGCGCCCACCCTCGAGGATCTGTCGTACCACGCGACGACGGTGTTCCCGCCCGTCCGCCCGCGGGGCTGGTGGGAGCTGCGCTACCTCGACGCCCAGCCGGGAGAGGGCTGGCGGGTGGCGGTGGCGGTGGCCACCGCCCTGCTCGGCGATCCGGTCGCCGCCCGAGGGGCGGCCGAGGCGTGCGCCCCGGTGGCGCGGCGCTGGCCGATGGCGGCGATGCTCGGCATGGCCGACGAGCCCCTGCGGCTGGCGGCGGTGCGCTGCCTGGAGCTCGCTGCCACCGCGCTGCGCAGCGCGGGCTGCGTCGACCTTGCCGAGGCGGCCGAGACGTTCGCCGAGCGTTATCCACAGCGCGGCCGATGTCCTGCCGACGAGCTGTCCGAGCGATTCACCCTGATCGGTCCGACTGGCCTGCTGCGCGAGGAGGCACAACTGTGCGTTTCGGTGGCCTGACCCAGGACCCGGCGTCCTCGGCGGCGCCGGTCACCGCACAGGCCGTGGCCAACGCGCTCGACCTCGCGCGGGCGCGCTCGTTGGCCTACACCGACATCGACGCCGACGAGCTCCTCCGCCAGCACTCGCCGCTGATGTCGCCGCTGGTCTGGGACCTCGCCCACATCGGCAACTATGAGGATCTCTGGCTGGTGCGTACGCTCGGCGACGCCACCGAGACCCGGCCGGGCCTCGACGACATCTACGACGCCTTCCGGCACAGCCGGGCCAGCCGCATCCGCCTGACGCTGCTCGACCCGGCCGAGGCCCGCGCCTACCTGCGCGAAGTCCGCGGCCGAACCCTCGACACCCTCGACACCCTCGACCGGCTCGCGCCGCTGTCCGCCGATGCCGAGGCACTGCTTGCCGGCGGCTTCGTCTACGGCATGGTCATCCAGCACGAGCACCAGCACGACGAGACGATGCTCGCCACCCATCAGCTGCGCGCCGGACCGCCGCTGCTCGCCCCGGGGCAGGCGCCGCCGCCCGGACGGCCCGTGCCGCGCGCCGAGGTCCTGGTGCCGGCCGGGCCGTGCACGCTGGGCACGAGCACCGAGCCCTGGGCCTACGACAACGAGCGGCCCGCGCACCAGGTGGATCTGCCCGCGTTCTGGATCGGCACCCTGCCGGTGTCCAACCGGGCGCACATCGCCTTCATCGACGCCGGCGGCTACGACGACGAGCGCCTGTGGTCGGCCGCGGGCTGGCAGTGGCGCCAGCAGGAGCACCTGACCGCGCCGGCGTTCTGGTCGCGCGACGGCGAGCAGTGGCTGCGTCGGCGCTTCGGCCGGCTCGAGCCGGTGCCGCTCGACGAGCCGGTCCAGCACGTCTGCTGGTACGAAGCCGAGGCGCACGCTCGCTGGGCCGGCCGCCGGCTGCCCACCGAGGCGGAGTGGGAGAAGGCCGCCGCCCACGACCCGGTCACCGGACGTTCACGGCGCTATCCGTGGGGGGATACCGATCCGATGCCGGAGCATGCCAACCTGGGCCATCGCACGGATGGCCCGGCCCCGCTGGGGGCCTATCCCGCGGGCGCGAGTCCCTGTGGGGCCGAGCAGATGATCGGGGACGTCTGGGAATGGACCGCGAGCGGTTTCACTCCGTACCCGGGTTTCCGGTCCCATCCCTACCGCGAGTACAGCGAGGTCTTCTTCCCGAAGCCGGGGGCGGATTCGGCGTTCCGGGTCCTGCGCGGCGGCAGTTGGGCGACGGATCGGTCAGCCGCGCGCACCACCTTCCGCAACTGGGACTACCCGATTCGCCGTCAGATCTTCGCGGGCTTCCGGCTGGCCCGCGACGGCGGCTGAGCCGATGTGCCGCCATCTCGCCTGGCTCGGCGCTCCGCGCACCCTGGCCCGGCTGACCATGGACGCACCGCACAGCCTGCTGCGCCAGTCCTGGGCGCCGCGCCGGATGCGGCACGGCACGATCAACGCCGATGGCTTCGGGGTCGGCTGGTACGCCCCGGCGCTGCGCCCACAGCCCGCCCGGTTGCGTCGCGCGGTGCCGATGTGGACGGACGCCTCCTACGCCTCGATGGCCGGCGCGCTCGCATCCGGCTGCGTGCTGGCCGCGGTGCGCAGCGCCAGCGTGGGCATGCCGGTGGAGGAGTCCTCGACGGCTCCGTTCAGCGATGGAGACCGGCTGCTCAGCCACAACGGGCGCGTCGACCCCGCGGCCGTGCGGGCGCTGCTGCGCGAGCGGCTCGACGCTCCCCCGCCCGACTCCGCCTGCGACTCGGCTCTGCTGGCCGCGCTGGTCTGGGAGCGGGCCGCCAAGCTGCCCCTGGCCGACGCCGTTGCCGAGGTTGTGCTGTCGCTCAGCGGCGCGGGGATGGCGGACCGGCGGGCGGGTGGCGTCGTGCCGTGGGCCGGCGACTGGGCGTCCGAGCCGCCACCAGACCCGCTGGAACCGGCGGCGGTCGGCGACGACGCGGCCCGGCTGAACCTGCTGGTGACGGACGGTACCCAGCTCGTGGCGACCACCTGGCGCGACAGTTTGTCCTACCGCGTGGAACCGGACGGCGTACTGGTCGCGAGTGAGCCGGACGATGATGAATCCGACTGGATCGACGTTCCGGACCATCATCTCCTAGTGGTCGACACACACAAAGTCACTCTTCGTAGTTTGATCTCCTAGATCGATTACTGTGGGTTGCACCACATCGATGGAGGGCGCCACGATGACACCGAGGACTCCGGTCACCACCCCCGCGGGTGCCACAGGCACCGCCGACACGGACGACGCGGATAGCACAAACGGCACGGACGGCACCTCGCGCGAAACCGGCACGGTCGCTGGGGCGACGACGTTTGCGGGGCTGACCCTGGACCGGCACGTGCACGCGTCGGATCGCGCCGTCAATCTGGCCCGCGACGTGCTCAGCGGGCTCACCGCGAACCCCCGGGAACTACCGCCGAAGTGGTTCTACGACGCCACCGGCGGCATGCTGTTCGACGAGATCACCAGGCTGCCAGAGTACTACCCCACCCGATGTGAGCGGGCAGTCCTCGACGGCCACGCGAGCGATATCGCGGCCGCCTGCCCCGCCGACACCCTCGTCGAACTGGGCTCGGGCACGTCCGAGAAGACCCGGTTGCTGCTCGACGCCCTGCGCGCCGCCGGCGGACTGCGTAGGTTCGTCGCGTTCGACGTCGACGAGTCCACCCTGACGCAGGCTGGTCGCAGCCTCATCGCCGCCTACCCGGACCTTGCCGTGCATGCTGTCGTCGGCGACTTCGAGCGGCACCTGTCGCACCTGCCCAGCGGCGGTCGGCGTCTGATCGCCTTTCTCGGCGGCACGATCGGCAACATGCGGCCCGCGAAACGCGGCGCGTTCCTGCGCGCGCTACGCGAGCAGTGCGGTTCCACCGACGCCCTGCTGCTCGGCACGGATCTGGTCAAGGACCCGGACCGGCTGGTCGCCGCCTACGACGACGGGGCCGGGGTGACCGCCGCGTTCAACCGCAACGTGCTGACCGTGATCAACCGGGAGCTGGGCGCGGATTTCAACATCCGCGGCTTCGCGCACGTCGTCCGTTGGAACGCGGCGGACTCCTGGATCGAGATGCGGCTGCGCGCGGTCCGCGACCAGCAGGTGACCATCGACTCCCTCGCGCTGGCCGTCGATTTCCAGCGTGGGGATGACCTGCTGACCGAGATCAGTGCAAAGTTCACCCGGGACATGATCACCGCAGAGCTGGCGGACACCGGCTGGGCGGTGGCCCAGCAGTGGACCGACCCCGAGGGCGACTTCGCCGTCACCCTCGCAACGCCCTCGACCGCGCCCGAGGCGGCCCCGGTCTGAGCCTTGGCCGACGCCCACGGGCGGGTCGGCGGCTGCCGCCGACGTCAGCCGCCGACGTCAGCCGCCGAGAAGGCCGACGTCGCGGGCAGCCCCGGTCGACGCCGAGGTCGCCATCGCCGCGTAGGCGCGCAGCGCCGCCGAGACGGGTCGTTCCCGGTCCGCCGGCCGGTAGCCGCCGGCCGCCTCCAGCTCGGTCCGCCGCCGTGCCAGCTCCTCGGAGGAGACGAGCAGTTCCAGCCGGCGCGTCGGAATGTCGATGTCGATGATGTCACCGTCACGGACGAGGGCGATCGTGCCGCCGTGCGCGGCCTCCGGCGAGACGTGGCCGATCGACAGACCCGAGCTCCCACCGGAGAACCGGCCGTCGGTGATCAGCGCACACTTGGGCCCGAGACCACGCCCCTTGAGGAAGGCGGTCGGGTAGAGCATCTCCTGCATGCCGGGGCCGCCACGAGGACCCTCGTACCGGACGATGATCACATCTCCGGGCTGGACCCGCTTGTTCAGGATGGCGTCGACCGCGTCCTCCTGGCTTTCAACGACGAGCGCCGGGCCGCGGAAGGACCACTGGCTTTCGTCCACCCCGGCGGTCTTGACGACCGCGCCGTCGGTGGCGAGGTTACCGAACAGCACGGCGAGGCCGCCCTCGGCGGAGTAGGCGTGCTCGACGGAGCGGATGCAGCCGTTCTCCGCGTCGGTGTCGAGGGAATCCCAGCGGTTGGTGGTGCTGAACGGCTCGATCGTGCGCACCCCGCCCGGCGCCGCGTGGAACAGCTCGACCGCGTCCGGCGAGGGGTCTGCGCCGCGGATGTCCCAGCGGTCGAGGAACTCCCGCAGGCTGGCCGCGTGCACCGAGTGGGTGTCCCGGTCGAGCAGGCCGGCCCGGTCGAGCTCGCCGAGGATCGCCGGGATCCCGCCGGCCCGGTGCACGTCCTCCATGTAGTAGTGGGCGGAGCTGGGCGCGACCTTGCACAGGCAGGGCACGGTGCGCGAGATCTGGTCGATGTCGGCGAGCGTCACGTCGACGCCGGCCTCGACGGCTGCGGCGAGCAGGTGCAGCACGGTGTTCGTCGAGCCGCCCATCGCCACGTCCACGGCGAAGGCGTTGCGGAACGCCGCGGCCGTCGCGATCGAGCGGGGCAGGACGGCCCCGTCGTCCTTCTCGTAGTAGCGCCGGGCCAGGTCGACGACGAGCCGGCCGGCCTCGACGAACAGCTCGCGGCGGGCAGCGGCGGTGGCCAGCGTCGAACCGTTGCCGGGCAGGGACAGCCCCATCGCCTCGGTCAGACAGTTCATCGAGTTCGCGGTGAACATGCCGGAGCAGGAGCCACAGGTGGGGCAGGCCGACCGCTCGATCGTCGACAGGTCACTGTCGGAGACCTCGGGGTTCACCGCCGCGGACATCGCCGTGATGAGGTCGAGTTTGGACCGGGCCGTGCCGCCGGAGATCACCGCGTTGCCGGACTCCATCGCCCCACCGGAGACAAACACGGTCGGGATGTTGAGCCGCAGCGCCGCGAGCAGCATGCCGGGGGTGATCTTGTCGCAGTTGGAGATGCAGACCAGTGCGTCGGCGCAGTGCGCGTTGACCATGTACTCGACGCTGTCAGCGATGATCTCCCGCGACGGCAACGAGTACAGCATCCCGCCGTGCCCCATCGCGATGCCGTCGTCGACCGCGATCGTGTTGAACTCCCGGCCCACTCCCCCGGACTCCGCAATCGCCTCCGCGACCAGGGCGCCGAGGTTACGCAGGTGCACGTGGCCCGGCACGAACTGGGTGAAACTGTTCGCAATGGCGATGATCGGCTTGCCGAAGTCGTCATCGGTCATGCCGGTCGCGCGCCACAGGGCGCGGGCCCCGGCCATGTTCCGGCCATGCGTGGTGGTTCGGGAGCGGAGTGCGGGCATCTCGACCTCGGACATCACGTCGGCTACGCCCCACGGGGACCGCCGGCAGCGGACTGGCGATGCCACGACGGTACGCCACATCACGGGCACTGCCCTGCGCGACGACTCGGTCACCGGCCGGTCGGGCGCCTGGGCCGGTCAGGAGTCCGGGTCGGTCAGGAGTCCGGGTCGGACTCGCCGGGTGCGGTTCGAGGTGGCCGTGAGGAGTCGCCCGGACGTCGCCCCGGCGGCGGGACCGCCCAGGGGTAGCCGGCAATCCGCCGCCCGCTGCCCCGGCCATCCGCCGGGTCGGGCGGTGCACCAGCGCCGGTTGCCGACCCACCGGTCGGCTCGCTCGGACCCGCCGGAGGGGTCGGACCGGTTGTGCGATCAGTATCGGCGGGATCGTGCTCGCCGCCCCCACCGGGCGCGCGACCCGTCTGCTCGTCGAAGTTCGGCGGGTAGTCCGGGATAGGCGGGATCGGCGGAAAATCGGGGATCGGGGGGAAGTCCGGGAT
>NZ_JANEZT010000001.1 GCF_025403405.1 Frankia tisae | reverse complement strand
GAGCACCGCCGTGATCACCACGAGGGCGGCCAGTCCGGCGACGCGGGCCGGGCCGGGCGTCGGGAGCGGCCCCCGATGCAGGATGTCGACCTGCGGGTGCAGCTGCCGTACTTCCTGATCCGTCTGGCCGCCCTCGTGGTGATCACGGCGGTGCTCGCAGTGGTCGGGGTGAACCTGCTGCTCTCGGTGCTGATCGGTTTCGCGGTCGCCGGGCTGCTGACCTGGCCGCTGGGGCGGATGCAGCGCCGGGCGGCGCAGCGTGCCGCCGAGGCGAGGGGGTCGGCGGGGCCTCCGCCTCCGGGCGTCGGTAAGAGCGGGGACGCGTGAGCGGACGCCGGTCGGCCCGGCCGGTTGTCCTGGGTCAGCCCGGTCAACTCTGGCAGTTGTGACGGGTCAGCTCGGCCGGCACGGCCAGGTGTGACGGTGTCGCGGGCTAATCTGGATGGCATGGATGCTGGGCTCAAACGGGAGATCGAGGCCAAGGTTTCCGACGGCGAGCGGCTGAGCCGCGCCGACGGGGAGGCGCTGTACGCCAGTGACGATCTCGCCTGGCTCGGCGGCCTCGCCCACGAGGTCCGGACCAGGAAGAACGGCGACCGGACCTTCTTCAACGTCAACCGGCACCTGAACCTGACCAACGTCTGCTCGGCGTCCTGCGCCTACTGCTCGTTCCAGCGCAAGCCCGGCGAGGCCGACGCCTACACGATGCGGATCGAGGAGGCCGTCCGGCTCGCCAAGGAGATGGAGCCGGCCGGCATCACCGAGCTGCACATCGTCAACGGCCTGCACCCGACGCTGCCCTGGCGTTACTACCCGCGTTCGCTGCGGGAGCTGCGCAAGGCGCTGCCCGGTGTGGCGCTCAAGGCGTTCACCGCCACCGAGATCCACTGGTTCGAAAAGATCAGCGGCCTGCCCGCCGACGAGATTCTCGACGAGCTCATCGACGCGGGCCTGGATTCCCTCACCGGTGGCGGCGCGGAGATCTTCGACTGGGAGATCCGGCAGCGGATCGTCGACCACAACACCCATTGGGAGGACTGGTCGCGCATCCACCGCCTCGCCCATGCCAAGGGCCTGCGCACCCCCTGCACCATGCTCTACGGGCACATCGAGGAACCGCGCCATCGAGTGGATCACGTGCTGCGGCTGCGTGAGCTGCAGGATGAGACGGGCGGCTTCGCGGTGTTCATCCCGTTGCGCTTCCAGCACGACGCCTCCGGCGACCCGCGCAACCGGCTGATGAACCAGCCGATGGCGACCGGCGCCGAGGCGCTGAAGACCTTCGCCGTCTCCCGGCTGCTGTTCGACAACGTCGATCACGTCAAGTGCTTCTGGGTGATGCACGGCCTGACCACGGCGCAGCTCGCGCTGAACTTCGGCGCCGACGACCTGGACGGCTCGGTCGTCGAGTACAAGATCACCCATGATGCGGACCGCTTCGGCACGCCCAACACGATGACGCGCGAGGACCTGTTGTCCATCATCCGCGACGCCGGTTTCCGGCCGGTCGAGCGGGACACCCGTTACCGGGAGATCCGCGGCTACGACGGTCCTGATCCGGCTCGCCGCGAGATCCCGACCTCGATCGACGCCTGAGGCGGGATTCGATGGCCAACGATGACGAGCCGACACCGTCCCGCGTGGCGGGTCAGCCCACGCCCGCGGCCGCCCCGGCCGTGAACGCCGTGTCCGCCGTGTCCGCCGCCGGACCGCGGGTCCGACCTCCCGGGGCGCCGGGCATCGGATCGATCTTCGTGCTCGCCTTCCTGGTGATCCTGGTTCCGGGCGTGGCGGTCTACGTGGTGCTCGACTGGGCCGGTCTGCCGATCGGCGGCGCGAGCCTGCTCGGCCTGCTCGTCGTCTTCCTCGGGCTGGGGTTCTTCCCGACCGTGCTGCGCAGGCTCGGCTGGGTGCCGACGAAGAAGCGGGTGCCGACGAAGGAGCGGGGGTCCTGATGGAACTGCGCAAGCGTCTCACCGTGCGCCCGAGGCGGGCGGCGGCCGCGCCGCCGGGAGCCCCGGCCGCCAGGGAACGCGGCCTGCTCGGCATCAACCTGCGGTATTTCGCCCTCCGTGCGGTGCTCTTCGGGGTGGTGCTCGCCGTAGTCCTGCTGCTCGGGGCGGGCGGTTTCCTGGCCTTCGTGCTGGCGCTGGCCGTCAGTGGGCTGATGAGCTACCCGCTGGCGTTGCGGCAGCGCCGCGCGGTCGTCGCCGTGATGGAGAACCGTCACGGCGGCCGGCGTTGAGCGCATCCGCGGGCGCCGAGGCCCGGCCGCGGGTCGGGCACATCCAGTTCCTCAACTGCCTGCCGCTGTACTGGGGGCTGGTCCACTCGGGTGCGCTGCTCGACATCGAGCTGACGAAGGACACCCCCGACCGGCTCAACGAGGCCCTCGTGGCGGGCGAGCTCGACATCGGCCCGATCAGCCTGGTCGAGTACCTCCGCCATGCCGATGATCTCGTCGTTCTGCCTGATCTCGCGGTCGGCGCCGATGGGCCGGTGCTGTCCGTCGTGCTGAGCTCGGCGGTACCGCTCGACGACGTCCGCACCGTCGCGCTCGGCTCGACCTCGCGGACCAGCGTGCTGCTGGCCCGGATGCTGTTGGAGGAACGTTACGGCCTGCGGCCGACCTACCTGACGATGCCGCCCGACCTGCCGTCGATGCTGCGGGAGGCCGACGCCGCGGTGGTCATCGGAGATGTGGCGTTGCGGGCGACCTACGACGCCGAACGCGGCGGCACGGGGCATCGGCTCGGCCTGATCGACCTGAGTGCGGCCTGGCGGGAGTGGAGCGGGCTGCCGATGGTCTTCGCGGTGTGGGCCGCCCGGAAGTCGTTCGCGCAGCGGCACCCGGGGACGGTGAAGGAGGTCCACGACGCGTTCCGTTCCGGGCTGGACCTCGCGCTGCGCGACGTCGACCAGGTGGCGACGCGGGCGGCCCGCTTCGAGGTGTTCGACCCGGCGACGCTGGCCCGCTACTTCACCACCCTCGACTTCCGGCTGGGGGAGCGGCAGCAGGCGGGCATCCGAGCCTTCGCGGAGAAGGCCGCCCGCCGCGGCGATGTCCCCCCGCTGCGGGAGATGACCTTCGCGGAGGTCTGACGGCCGGCCCGGCCCGGTCCGGTGGCGCTGGAGCGGGCGCGGGCTCGCGCAGGGTCAGACCGGCGGCCGGAACGCGTGGGAGATGCCCGTCGGCGGGACGGTGCGGTTCGCGTTCGCGGTCGCGAAACGGGCGATGCGGCCCTTCACGAGCGCGATCAGCCGGGGCGGCGTGTCCCGTCCGCCGGGCGCGATCAGCATCTCGTCGAGCGAGGCGTCGCCGTCCGGACTGGGGATGGCGGGTTCGAAGGCGGCCGAACCATCCGGTTGCGGGCCGTGCCCGGCTGGCGTGAACGCCGCAGCCGAGGGCCCCGACCCGACCGATGATGCCGGGGCCTCCTCTGGATCCAACCCGGTCAGCGAGCCCGCGCTCGCCGGGGCAGCCAGGCTCGGCGGTGTGCGATCCGCGGCCCCCGGCTGCCGGCCGGCGTTGGCGGAGCACCCCCGCGCAGCGGCGGCATCGATGAGCCCGTGGACGGCGAGGGTCCAGGCCCGCAGCCCCTCGTGCCCGGTCAGCTCGGTGAACACCGCCGCCTCCAGGCAGCAGGTGCTCGCGCTCGCGAGCTCGTCGACGTCGACCAGGGAGATGGCAAGCAGCCCGGCCAGGTGGCCGGCAAGCATGAACAACCGGAACTGCTGATGCGGGAGCAGCGGCGTGCGGAGCAGGTTGTCGACCACGCTCTGCTGGGCGAGGATCCGGGCGGTGACGTCCGGCGGGTCGAGCAGATCGGCCTTGGCGATGAGGTCGGCGACCAGCTGATCCAGATAGTTCAGCTCGTGGTCGGACCGGCGTTGGTCGAGCAGGTCCGACACCCGGCGACGGGACTCCCACTCCGGATCGGGCGAGCGGCGCAGGCGCTCGGCCCGCGCGACCACGGCCGCCTCGCGCAGGTCGACCAGAGCGCCGCCGGCCTCCAGCATCACGTCGACGGCGGCGATCACCGGCCGTGCGGGAATCCCGCGACTGGGCTGCTCCAGCTGGGAGATGTACTGGCGGCTGTAGCCGGTGCGCCGGGCCAGCTCGTCCCGGGAGAGAACGCGTTCACAGCGCCGCCGCCGGATCTCCACGGGGAGCAGGTCTTCAGCGGTCGCCGTGCCCTGCCGGCCTCGGCTCCGTTGCCGCATCTGTGAGGTCCTTCCGCATGGCAGAGGTCGCCTCCCACCGAGGGAGGACAGTCGTCGTGCGCCGCCTCTCGTGCCCCCCTCGAGAGCCGGCAGGATTCACCGGTAGTGATCAGATTACTCCATGGCGCACCCCGATAGGCTAGAGGTCAAAGGTCCCATACGCGGAGGGTTGCAATAATAACTCTCTGTTACTAAAAGCGATATTCAACTGAGTGATATCGCTCTGCGTTTGCGATCTACTACGCCCCGCCGGGCGAGTCGATTGGGTACGACAGTCCCGTCGTGGGATTATGCCTGTTTTCTTGGGTTCTTGTTGGGAAACGGGAGTGTTGCCGAGGAAGTTCGGCCGGAAAACCGGGGAATCACCGAGAGATCGTCTCCAGTTGGCCTTTCCCGCACGATGGGCTATCACTGCCACGCCGGGCCTGCGGCACTTCGCCACGGTCTGCGGGTATCGCCGGGATGACCGGCATGGGTCATCCCCGGAAACCATCCTCAATGACGATGCGCGGGGTCGGGTGGGGCGCGTACAAAAGAATGGTGGATACCGGTCGTTCGGTGGGCGCCGACGCCGTCGGGCTCGACCGAGACGACGCTGTCACCGCGGCTCGGCGCTCCGCCGGGGTGAACTCCCGCCCCGAGCCAGGCCAAAGAGCCGGCCGCGGCGCGGGTACACAGACCGGCCGGCCGGCCACGCGGACCGCGATCCCGGAGGGCGAGCGGCCCGAGGGCGCCGCCGCCCGTAACGGTGCGGGCGCCGCCGAGGCAGCCGTCGCCCCGCGCCGGGTGGTGGTCGTCGACGACGCGGACGGCGTGCGCGAGCTGCTCTGCCTGCTGTTGGGCACCGAACCCGACTTCGTGGTCGTCGGCGCCGCCGCGAACGGTGCTGAGGCCATCGACGAGGTCATTCGCACGGTGCCGGACCTGGTGCTGCTCGATCTCGCGATGCCGGTGCTCGACGGCATCGGCGCGTTGCCACGAATCCGGCGGGTCGTGCCGCAGGCGACCGTGGTCATCTTCACCGGTTTCTCCGAGGACGCGCTGCTCGACCGCGTGCTCGCCCTGGGCGCGGATGCCCTGCTGGAAAAGGGCCTGGCCACCGGCCTGCTGGTCGACCAGCTCCGCCGCCTCTGCGCCGCCCCTCGCCCCAGCTGAGGCGCATTGCGGACCTCTCGGCGCCGTTCCGCCGCTTCGGCCGTTCCACCGGCTTCGATGCCGATCGTGTTGTTCATTTTCTCCATCGGTGCGGTAGAGTTGTGGAGACGGTGTCGGAAGGGTGAACCGGCCGTCGGTCGCCGCCCGGTTTGGGACACTTCGCGGAGTGAAGTTCGTCGGTGGCGTGGTCGTGGGACACACAACCCGCCCATCGGCATCACTTCTGTGTAAACATGGGGCCGTGGTTGCGCGCGCCCTCACCCTTGGGGCGCCGGTTGCGCGAGCGGTGGACCTGGTCCGCGTCTCGCCCCGGCGCGGGTTCGCGTCGTCCCCCGCAGCCCCGTGCCTCGTGATTGAGCCGATGCTCGTCGCGCGCCTGCACGTCGACCTGCTGCGGGTCTCCAGCGCCGGCTGTCGCCGCTCCCGCTGACGTTCCCGTTCGCGGCGCCACTTCGAGGGCGTCGCGCTTCACCCGCGCATCGAGAGATCTGATGACTTCTCCTGCCCGTCCTTCCCGTCCTGCCCGTTCCGCGCCCCCGTCCCGTCCCAAGGGGGCGGGCCAGTGGGCGTTGGGCTACTCCGAGCCGCTCAACGCCAACGAGCGCATGAAGAAGGACCAAGGCGGGCTGGAGGTGCGCGAGCGCATCCTGAACCTCTACCCGCACACCGGTTTCGACGGAATCGACCCGCAGGACCTGCGCGGCCGGTTCCGCTGGTGGGGCCTGTACACGCAGCGCCGGCCGGGGATCTCCGGCGGCCGCACGGCGATCCTCGAACCGGAGGAGCTCGACGACTCCTACTTCATGCAGCGGATCCGGCTCGACGGCGGGCGGATGACCGCCGACCAGCTTCGGGTCATCGCGGAGATCTCCACCCGGTTCGGCCGGGACGTCGCCGACGTCACCGACCGGCAGAACATCCAGCTGCACTGGATCCGCATCGAGGATGTGCCCGCCATCTGGGGTGCCCTCGAGGATGCCGGGATGACGACCGCCGAGGCGTGCGGCGACACCCCGCGGGTCATCCTCGGCTGCCCGCTGGCGGGCGTCGACGGCGACGAGGTCATCGACGGGTCGGCCGCGATCGACGAGGTGGTCGAGCGCTTCGTCGGCGACCCGACGCTGGCGAACCTGCCCCGCAAGTTCAAGACCGCGATCTCCGGCTGCGTGGACCACTGCACGCTGCACGAGATCAACGACATCGCGTTCGTCGGCGTCGTCCACCCGGAGCTCGGCGCGGGTTACGACCTGTGGGTCGGCGGCGGCCTGTCGACGAACCCGAAGCTCGGCGTGCGGCTCGGGGCGTTCGTGCCCCCGCAGCGGGTCGCCGAGGTCTGGCACGGCGTCGCCTCGCTGTTCCGCGACTACGGCTACCGCCGCCTGCGCACCCGGGCCCGGCTGAAGTTCCTCGTCGCGGACATGGGCGCCGAGTGGGTGCGGGCCACCCTGGAGAAGGAGTACCTGACGGCCGCGCTGCCGGACGGGCCGCCGCCGGCGCCCCCGCGCAACGAGGGCCGCGACCACATCGGCGTGCACCGCCAGCGCGACGGCCGCAACGCGGTGGGCTTCGCCCCGAGCGCGGGCCGGCTGTCCGGGACGACGCTGCGTGCCGTGGCCGACCTCGCCGACCGGTACGGGCAGGGCCGCATCCGTGCGACGACGACCCAGAAGCTGGTCATCCTCGGCGTGGCCGACGAGGCCGTGGCACCGCTGGAGACCGAGCTCGCGGCGCTGGGCCTGGTCGTCCGGCCGAGTGTGTTCCGGCGCGGCACGATGGCCTGCACCGGGATCGAGTTCTGCAAGCTGGCCATCGTCGAGACCAAGGCCAACGCCCGCGGTCTCATCGAGGAGCTGGAGCGCCGCCTGCCCGACTTCGACGAGCCGATCGGGATCAACGTCAACGGCTGCCCGAACGCCTGCGCCCGCTTCCAGGTCGCCGACATCGGGCTCAAGGGCTCGCTGGTCCCCGACGACGCCGGGGAGATGGTCGAGGGCTTCCAGGTCCACCTCGGCGGCCACCTGGGCACCCGGTCACGACTGGGCCGCAAGTCACGCGGCCTGAAGGTCACCGCGGACGGGCTGCTCGACTACGTCGTCGGCCTGCTGGAGACCTACCAGGGTGAGCGCGCCGACGGGGAGAGCTTCGCCGACTGGGCGCAGCGGGCCGACGAGGCATCGCTGGCCGCGGCGGGCTCGGCGGCCAGGGGCGCCGATGGCCGGCGGTGATCGTGCGGTGCCCTTCTACTGCCCGTACTGCGGCGAGGAGGACATCGTCCCCGAACTGGCGGCGGACGGAGCCGGTTCCGGGCACGGGCACTGGGCGTGCCGGTCCTGCCGGCGCGGCTTTCGGCTGAGCCTGACCGCGCTGGTGGCCGCAGCCGGGAGCCAGACGGCGGCAACGGGGAACCAGACGGCACGGCGAGGCGCCGCGCGCGACGACGAGGAGACGACCTGATGGATGCCGCGTTGCAGAGCCGGGCGTTGCGGGCCGGGGAGGAGCTCGAAGGCGCGCCGGCGGAGGAGATCCTCGGCTGGGCGGCCGAGGAGTTCGGGACGAAGCTGGTGGTCGCCGCGTCCATGGCCGAGGCGATCCTGGTCGACATGCTCGCCCGAATCCGCTCCGATGTGCCCGTGGTCTTCATCGACACCGGATACCACTTCGCCGAGACGGTCGGTACCCGCGACGCGGTGGCCGCGACCTACGACCTGCCGCTGATCAGCGTCAGCCCGCAGCTCACCGTCGTCGGCCAGGACGCCGTCCATGGTCAGGACCTCTACAAGACCGACCCCGACCTGTGCTGCCGGATGCGCAAGGTGGTGCCGCTGGACCGGGCGCTGGCGCCGTACCGCGCCTGGGCCGCCGGGTCGCGGCGCGCCGAGTCCGCCGGCCGGGCGAACCTGAAGGTCGTCGACTGGGACGCACGCCGCGGCAAGGTGAAGATCCACCCGCTGGCGGCCTGGACCGACGCCGACGTCGACCGGTACGTCGCCGAGCACAATGTCATCGTCAACCCGCTGCTCTCCGACGGCTACGAATCCGTCGGCTGCTGGCCGTGCACCCGCCGGGGCGCCGGCCGCGACGGCCGCTGGACCGGCACGAACAAGACGGAGTGCGGCATCCACTGACCGGGCGCACGACCCGTTGCCGATGTGGCACCGGCCGCGTGATCGCTCGCCGGACGTAGCTGAACAGGTACGGTGCACGCCGTGACTGACGGGCGAATCGCAGGTGAGGTCTGGCTGGTCGGAGCTGGTCCGGGCGATCCCGGGCTGTTAACCGTGCGTGGTCGTGAGCTGCTGGAGACCGCCGACGTGGTCGTGGTCGACCGGCTCGCCGCAGCCGTCCTGCTCGACGCCGCGCCACCCGACGCGGAGATCATCCATGTCGGCAAGAGCCCGACGGCCCGCTCCTGGGCCCAGGAGGAGATCAACGCGGTCCTCGTCGACCGGGCCCGAGCCGGTGCCCGGGTCGTGCGGCTCAAGGGCGGAGATCCCTACCTCCTCGGCCGCGGCAGCGAGGAAGCCCAGGCGTGCGCCGAGGCGGGCGTGACCTTCGCCGTCGTCCCCGGCGTCACCTCGGCGTTGGCCGTGCCGGCGCTCGCCGGCATCCCGGTCACCCACCGTGACCTGGCGCAGGAGATTGCCGTCGTCTCCGGGCACCTGCCGCCCGGGCACCCCGACTCAACCGTCGACTGGGCGGGCCTCGCCGCCTCCCGGGCGACGATCGTCATCCTCATGGGGGTGGCGCGGCTGATGGACATCACCGACGCCCTGCTCGCCGGCGGCCGCCCGGAGGCCACCCCGGTCGCGGTGATCGAGCGGGGCGCCACCCCAGCCCAACGTGTCCTGCGCACCACGCTCGACGCCCTGGCCATCGACGCGATCGCCGCGGGAGTGCGGTCACCGGCGGTGATCGTCGTCGGTGAGGTCGCCGCCCGCAACGACGCCCCGGCCACCGATGCGCCGCCGCTGGCCGGAGTGCGCATCCTGGTCGCCCGCACCCGGTCCCGCCCGGGCCTGCTGGCCCGCCGGCTGCGGCAGCTCGGCGCCGACGCGGTCGAGACGGTCGTGGCCCACCCCGCCCCGCTCGACGACGCCGGCGCGGAGCTGCTCGCCGCGCTGCCCGCGGCCGCGGGACTCGTCCTCGCCGACCCGGACGAGGTCGCCGCGGTGGTCACCCTGCTGCGCCGGGCCGGCACCGACGTGCGCGCCCTGGCCGGGCTGATCCTGGTGGCCGCCCGCCCCGACGCCGCCGACGCCCTCGACGCGCTGGGCCTGGCCGCCATCACGCTGGACGAGCTCGCGCCGGAGCCGGGGGTGCTCGTCGTCGGCGCCGCCGACCTGCCGGCGGGCGGGCCGTGGACGCCGTGCCGGGTGCCGCTGCTGGCCGACGTGACCGCCGACCCGGATCCGCGGATCGCCGACGAGCTGCGTCACGGCGACTTCGACGTCGCGGCGTTCGCCTCCTCGACGGCCGCCCGCAGCACCGCCGAGCTGTACGGGCCGCTGCCCCCGGACCTGCTCGTCGCCGCGATGGGCCGGCGCAGCGCCCAGGCCTGCGAGGCCGCCGGAATGCGGGTGGACATCGTGCCGGCCGAGCCGGGGGTGCGTCCGCTCGCCGCCGCCGTCGCCGACTTCGTCGCGGCCAGCCGCGCCACCGCCGTCTTCTGAGAATCGGATGCGAGGCGCGGCTGTGCGGAACACCATGATCACCGCGTCTGGCCGTTGCGGGCGTGGGCGGTCTGTCAGCCGGTGGGGTGCCTGGCGGTGTCGACGAGTTCGCGCAGCGTGTCGTCGAGCCGCGCCCGTACCGCCTCGACGACGCAGGCGTGCAGGCCGAGGGGCTCGGAGAGGATCCAGCGGGTCCTCGGATGCCGTTCGCGCGCCTCCTCCAGGGCCGAGGGGAGGTCGCGGCGGGTGTGGTTGCCGCCGAAGAGGAAGAACGGGTAGACGACGATCTCGGTGCAGCCCACGACCGCGAGGTTGGCGTACCCCTCGCCGATGTCGGGCCGGCTGACCTCGAGGAACGCTGCCTCTACGGCGCCCCACGGCCGCGGGCCGGTCGGGCCAGTCGGCGCGGCTGGGCCGGCGGGGTCCCCAGCGATGGTCGGCCCGCCCGAGCCGAGCGGGTGGCCTGCGCAGCCGTCGGCGGCCGGGCGGGGTTCGGTCGCCAGGCGGCGGGCCAGCTCGCGGACCGTGGCGTTCGCCTCGTCCCGTCGTGAACCGTGGCCGATAACCAGAAGACCGCGCATGCCACCAGTGTGCGCCGGTTGCCCGGCCGGGGCCGCCGGCCGGCCTGCCCCGGTGGGGAACCGTGCCCTGGTCAGACGGAGGTGCCGTCGTCGGAGCTGTGCCCCGGGAACACCTTCGCCGCCGGGTCGACGACCGGCGCGGCGTTGTTGACGGCAGTCGCGACCTCGCCGAAGCCGGTGGCGATCAGGCGGACCTTGCCGGGGTACTCGGTGATGTCCCCGGCCGCGAAGATCCGATCGACGCCGGTGAACATCGCCGAGTCGACCGCGATGTGCCGCCGGGCCATGGAGAGCCCCCAGCGGGTCAGCGGACCGAGGTCGGCGGTGAAGCCGAGCGCGGCGACCACCGCCTGCGCCGGGCGGACGTGCCGGTCCCCGGTCCGGGTGTGCACGAGCTCGACCTTCTCGATCCGCTCCTCCCCGTGGATGGCGGCGACCTCGGAGAAGGTGAGGATCTCCACGCTCGACGCCTCGACCCGCCCGATCGTCGCCGCGTGCGCGCGGAACCGGTCGCGGCGGTGCACCAGGGTGACCGAGCGGGCGATCGGCTCCAGGGCGAGCGCCCAGTCGAAGGCGCTGTCCCCACCACCCACCACGATGACGTCCTGGCCGGCGTAGGCGTCCAACTTCGGCACGAAGTAGACCAGGCCGCGGCCGAGATGGCCGGTGCCGGTGGGTAGCGGCCGGGGGGTGAACGTGCCGAGACCGCCGGTGATCACGACGACCCTGGCGCGGACCCGGTGGCCCTGGCTGCTGGTCACCACGACCGCATCCGGTTCGTGGGTGAGCTCGGCGGCCTGCTGGTCGAGCAGGTACATCGGGTCGAACGGGGCCGCCTGGGTGACGAGGGCGTCGACCAGCTCGCGGCCGCGGATGGCGGGGAAGCCGGCCACATCGTAGATGACCTTCTCCGGATACATCGCGGTGACCTGGCCGCCCGCCTCGGGCAACGAATCCATCAGCGCGACCGACATGCCCCGGAAGCCCGCGTAGTAGGCGCCGTAGAGCCCCGCGGGGCCGGCGCCGACGATCAGCATGTCCACGCTGGTGTCGACGTCGCCGCCCGCCGTGGTGCCCGGCCGGACGGCGGTGCCGTCGTCCGCCTGGACCGACTGTGTGACCATGGGCAGCTCCCCGCGCCTCGCGGCCCGACCGGTCGGACTGGGAATGTTCGGTCGGTGCCACTGGACTTTCCGTCCTCTCATCCTGCCGGAGATCTGGTCGGCATGCCGTCATCTTCGCTGGTGGGCGTCCCGGCTGGTCGGTGCCGCGGAGCCGTCCCGGCCAACGGAGCGCGGCATTGTGCTTGTATCGTTTCTTCGTTACATGGTTCGTTGCCGGTGATATCGGTCGTTCAGGTGAGATTCCAGAAACACGGCTGGAGAAAAGGCCTGCCGATGCGACCGTCGGATGGCGGACAGAGTTCCCCAGGCCGCGACCGGTGAGGGCTAGCGTGAGGTGGCAGGCACCGCGGTTGCCGTGCCGGACCGAGCGCCGGTGGGGACAGGACGGACACGGGCGGGAGAGCGGTGGCGGATCGAGCGACGGGCCGGGACGGGCCGGACGGCACCCGAGGTGAGGCGCTGCACCCCGACGACCCGACCGTCATCGGCGCCTACCGGGTCGAGCGCCGGCTCGGCTCGGGCGGGATGGGCACGGTGTACCTCGCCCGCGACACCGCCGGAGCCCTCGTCGCGATCAAGGTGATCCGCTCGGACCTGGCCGCCGACCCCGATTTCCGCGAACGGTTCCGGGACGAGGTCGCCGCGGCGCGCCGGGTTGCCCCGTTCTGCACCGCGCAGGTCCTCGACGCCGACCCCGCCGCCCGCCGCCCCTACCTGGTCACGGAGTACATCGACGGCGTCCGCCTCGACGACGTCGTCAACCGGTCCGGGCCGCTGCCGATGTCGACGCTGCAGGGCGTGGCGATCGGCGTGGCCAGCGCGCTGACCGCGATCCACAAGGCCGGCATCGTCCACCGGGACCTCAAGCCGAGCAACGTCATGCTGTCGTTCTCCGGTCCCCGGGTCATCGACTTCGGGATCGCCCGGGCGCTCGACGTGGCGCAGGGCCGGACCCAGACCGGCTTCGTCCTGGGCTCGATCGGCTGGATGGCGCCCGAGCAGATGGAGGGCTCGTCGATCGGCCCGGCGGTCGACGTTTTCGCCTGGGGACTGCTCATCGGCTACGCCGCCGTCGGCGCCCATCCCTACGGCGACGGCACCTACCTGGAGATGTCGAAGAAAATCCAGACGGGGCGGCCCGACCTGCGGCACGTGCCGGTGCAGCTGCAACCCGTCGTCCGCTCCGCGCTCGCCCGCGACCCGCGGGCCCGGCCCACGAGCGAGCGGCTGCTGCTGACCCTGCTCGGCGAGGAGGCACCGCCCGGCGGGGACACCCGGGTAGCGGCCACCGCCGTCCTCGACGGCACCTGGCCGCGGGGCCGCAGCACGGCCGCAGCGGCCGGGGCAGGCGCCGACCGGCCGCAGCGGACCCGCGTTGCCGGCGCCGACGATCAGCGCCGCTGGCGGGAGGAGGGCGCCCCGCCGGCGGGAGAACGATGGTGGGACGAGCCGGCCGACCTTCCGCCTCCCTCCGGGCCGCCCGTGCCGCCGCCGGCGTTGGCAGGCCTGGGCGCCGACGAGCGCGCCCCCCGCGGCGGAGGCTTCGACGAGGCTGACCGCGCCGGCAACGCTGGTTTCGGTGGTCCAGGCGCCGCCGGTGGCCAGGGGGCACCGATGCGCCGGCGGCGGCGCGCCGGATTCGTCCAGTACGAGGACGAGCAGCTGCCCGCCCCGGCCGCGCCCGGTCCCGCCGCTCGCGACCGGCGAGCCGAGCCGACGCCGCCCGTGGGCCCCGCGGACGGCCGCCGCTCGCCGCCGTCTCCTTACCCGCCCGCGTCCCCGGCCCCGTCCGGGTCCGCGTCACCTCGCCAGGCCGCCCGCCCGTACCCGCCAGCCCAGCAGTATCCGCCGGCCCAGCCTTACCAGCGGGCCCAGCCATACCCCCGGGCCGCCCAGCCGTACCCGCCGGCCCAGCCGTACCCGCCGGCGCGGCCCGAGGGTCGGCGGGCGGGCGACCGTGCTGACGCGGCGCGTCCGCAACCGGCACCGCGGCAGGTCGCCGAGCGCCCCGAGCGTCGCGGCCAAGCACCTGAACCCCATGATCCCCCGGCACCGCGGCGCCCGCGCCGCCGGTTCCGGCTGCGAATCCCCTTCAAACGGACGATCCTGTTCGTCCTGGTCGTTCTGCTCCTGCTCTCCGCGGCGGACCAGATCGCGTCCATGGTCGACGAGCAGCGCAGCCGGCTTTGGGACAAGGTGGCCACCTCGGTCAAGAACGGCGTGGGCGACCAGGTGGACAGCCTGTGGAATCAGGCGAAGGACACCTTTGAGGGTTCTTCGGGTGGTTCGGGATGACTGTGTACGGCGGTGAAGGGGGAACCCGGCACGGCTCCGGCCGGTGAGACCAGGACCGCCGCCCCGCAAGGGATGGCGGTGTGACCGGCGAGCGTCAAAGATCACTGGAACGCAACGGGTAAACCTGCCGCCGGATAGGTACACCGACCTCATGGCGAACATCTCAAGCAAGATCAATGAATTCCTGCACAGCCCGAAGACCCGAGAGATGGTCGACAAGGCCAAGGCTGCGGCCAACAAGCCCGAGAACCGGGCCAAGATCAAGCAGGTGCAGCAGAAGTTCACCAGCCGCACGCGGAGCCCCGGTCATCACAATGCCCCGGGTAGCCCCCCGTCCGCCGGCGGCCCGACCACCGGCGGCCCGACCACCGGCGCGACCCCGGGCCATCCGGGCGGCTACGACGCGGAGCACGGCCACGGTGAGCGCCCGTCCGCCGACGCCGGGGCCGACTCCGGCTCCGGCTACGGCGAGCGGCCGTCCAGCGGGTACGACGCGGAAGTCCCGGGTTCCGGTCCGGCCGACGCCGGTGGTCGTTCCGGCTACTGATCATCCGGCCGTTCGACCACGGACGTCCCGGTGTTGGCCTCAGGCGACGCGGCCCGGCACCGGGACCCAGGTCGTACCATCGCGCCATGAGCCTTGTGGATGCCGACGGCGAAACTGCGGTGGGTCGGGGCGACGGCGGTGACGGTGACGGCGAGATCCGGTCGATCCTGGACCGGGCCGCCGAGGGCGGCCGCATCTCGCCGGAGGAGGCGCTGCTCCTCTATACCCGGGCCCCCCTGCACGCACTCGGCAAGGCAGCGGACACGGTGCGCCGCCGCCGGTATCCCGACGGCATCGCCACCTACATCATCGACCGTAACATCAACTACACGAACATCTGCGTGACGGCCTGCCGGTTCTGCGCGTTCTACCGGGCCCCGAAGCACGCCGAGGGCTGGGTCCGCGATGTCGACGACATCGTCGCCAAGTGCGGCGAGGCCGTGGAGCTCGGTGCCACCCAGATCATGCTGCAGGGTGGCCACAACCCCGACTTCGGCATCGAGTGGTACGAGCAGGTGTTCGGCGCGATCAAGGCGGCCTACCCGCAGCTCGCCCTGCATTCGCTGGGCGCCAGCGAGGTCGTGCACATCGCCCGCACGTCCGGCCTGGCCTTCCCCGAGGTCATCACCCGGCTGCGCGATGCGGGCCTGGACAGCTTCGCCGGCGCCGGCGCGGAGATCCTCACCGAACGCCCCCGGCACGCCATCGCCCCGCTCAAGGAGCCCGGCCACGTCTGGCTGTCGGTGATGGAGACCGCGCACACCCTCGGCCTGGAATCGACCGCCACGTTCATGATGGGCACCGGTGAGACGAACGCCGAGCGCATCGAGCACCTGCGGATGATCCGGGATGTGCAGGACCGCACCGGTGGCTTCCGCTCGTTCATCCCGTGGACGTACCAGCCGGAGAACAACCACCTGGGCGGGCGAACCCAGGCCACGACGCTGGAGTACCTGCGCCTCGTCGCCGTCGCCCGGCTGTTCTTCGACAACATCGCCCATCTGCAGGGCTCGTGGCTGACGACCGGCAAGGAGGTCGGCCAGCTCACCCTGCACATGGGCGCCGACGACCTCGGTTCGGTGATGCTGGAGGAGAACGTCGTCTCCTCCGCCGGTGCCCGCCACCGCACCAACCGCTCCGAGCTCATCTCCCTGATCCGCACCGCCGGCCGCATTCCCGCGCAGCGCGACACCCTCTACCGGCACCTCGTCGTCCACCGCGACCCGGCGCAGGACCCGACCGACGACCGCGTCGCCTCGCACTTCTCCTCCACCGCCCTGCCGCTCGTCTCGGCGACCTGAGGTCGACGCCCCGCTCTCCACACGGGTCCGGCCTGCGCCGCCACGGACGGGACGCCATAGATTGGCCCGATGAGCGAGTCCGCCGGGTCCCCGGCCTCGGTCCCGGCGGGGACCGGGCCGAAGATCGAGCTGCATGTCCACCTGGAGGGGACGGTCCGCCCGGCGACGCTGCTGGAGATGGCGCGGCGTAACGAGGAGGCGCTGCCGTCGCGGACGGTCGAAGGCCTCACGGAGCTGTACCGCTTTCGTGACTTCAACCATTTCATCCAGGTCTGGGTCATGACGACGCACGTGATGCGGACCGAGGCCGACTTCCGCCAGATCGTCGTCGACTACGCCGCCGAGGCGGCCGCGCACGGCGCCGTCTACCTGGAGGGCATCTTCTCGCCCTGGTTCCGCGTCCAGCGCGGCGTCCGTGTCGAGGAGATCTTCAACGGCTACGCCGACGGGGCGGTCGAGGCCCGGGAGCGCTACGGCGTCGAGGTGCGCCTGACCCCGGACATCGACCGGGTGCTGCCCGTCGAGGCGGCCACCGAGGTGGCCCGCTGGGCGGCGCGTTTCGCCGAGCGCGGCGTCGTCGGCCTCGGGCTCGGCGGGCCGGAGATCGGCCATCCGCCGGAGCCGTTCGCGCCCGCGTTCGCCCTGGCCGCGGACGCCGGGCTCGCCGCGGTCCCGCACGCGGGGGAGACCGACGGCCCGGCATCCATCCATGGCGCGCTCGACGCGCTCGGCGCCCGGCGGATCCGCCACGGCATCCGTGCGGTCGAGGACCCGGTGCTGTTGCGCCGCCTGGCCGACGAGAAGATCGTGCTCGACGTGTGCCCGGTGTCGAACCTGCGAACCCGCTCGGTGCCCCGGCTGCGCGACCATCCGCTGCTCGCGTTGCAGGCCGCCGGGGTGGCCTGTTCACTGGCCACCGACGACCCGGCGATGTTCGGCACCGATCTCGGCATCGAGTACGCCGTCGCCGCCGGGATCGGCGCCCGCGCCCGCGACCTGTACGCGGCCGGCGTCGCCGGGGCCCTGTGCGACGAGGCGACCCGCGACCGGCTGCGCAGCCTCGGCGCGGCCACCGACTGGGACGTCGCCGAGAAGACGGCCCGTGCCGCCGCCCCGACGGCCCTCGCCCGGTTCGACGGCGGGCCGCCCGACGGCGGCGGGCCCGCGTCCGGGGGACCGGCTGATGGCTGACGGGCTGATGGCTGACCGGCACGGAGTGGATCGGCACGGAGTGGATCGGCACGGGGTAGAACGAGGTCGACGACGGGAGGGCACGCGGTGAGCAGGGCGGGGCTGGACAAGCGGCCGCAGGAGGTCGCGGCGATGTTCGACGGTGTGGCCGGGCGCTACGACCTGACGAACGCCGTGCTCTCCGGCGGCCTCGACCGGACGTGGCGGCGCGCCACCGCCGCCGCCCTCGATCTGCGTCCCGGCCTGCGGGTCCTCGACCTCGCCGCCGGCACGGCCACCTCCTCGCGGGCCTTCGCCGAGGCCGGTGCGGACGTCGTCGCCTGCGACTTCTCCCTCGGCATGCTGCGCGCCGGCCAGCGTCGCCTCGCCGAGAAGCCCCTGCCCGCCAACCCGGCCTCCCCGGCATCGGGCCCATGTGCCCCGGCAGCCGCCGCCCCGGGTGCGGTGGCCTCGGGCGCGGGGCGGGTGGTGCTGACCGCCGGGGACGGGCTGCACCTGCCCTTCCCCGGCGCCGTCTTCGACCGCACGACGATCTCGTTCGGGCTCCGTAATGTCGCCGACACCGTGCGCTGCCTCAGTGAGCTACGCCGCGTCACTCGGCCGGGTGGCTCGCTCGTCGTCTGCGAGTTCTCCCGGCCGGTGTGGGGGCCCTGGCGGACCGTCTACCTCGAATACCTGATGCGGGCGCTGCCGAAAGTGGCGCGCACGGTCAGCAGCAGCCCGGACTCCTACGTCTACCTGGCCGAGTCGATCCGGGCGTGGCCCGCCCAGGCCGTGCTCGCCGACCTGCTGCGCGAGGCCGGCTGGTCCCGCGTCACCTGGCGTAACCTCACCGGCGGCGTCGTCGCCCTCCACCGCGGCCACGTCCCCGACTGATCGACACGCCGGCCCCAGCTCAGCCGGGCAGGTGCGACTCGATCCAGGTCAGGGTGCGTGACCAGGCATCGCGGGCCGATGCCGGGTGGTGGGACGCGGGGCGGGCGTCGTTGTGGAAGCCGTGCCCGGCCTCGGGATAGCGGATGATCTCGGTGGGCACGGGGGCTGCGGCCGTCGCGATCCGCAGCGCTTCGACGTCCTCGGCGGGGATCCTCGGGTCCTGGTCGCCGTACAGGCCGAGCCATGGCGCCTGCAGTCGCCCGGCGATCTCCAACGGGCTCGGCTCACCGAAGCTCCGGGTGCGGATCCCGTCGCCGTAGAACGTGACCGCCGCGCCGAACGGACGGGCCACCGCGGCCTGGAAGGCGATGCTCCCGCCCAGGCAGAAGCCGACGACGGCGCAGCGGTCCAGCGCCGTCCCCTCCTCGGCGAGGACGGCCAGCGCGGCGTCGACGTCGTCCAGCAGGTCCGTGCCGTCAAGGTCCTCGACTACTTTGATCGCCGAGGCGATGTCGTCGTAGGCGAAGACCGGCGAGCCGACGCGGTGGAACAGGTCGGGCGCGATCGCCCGCCAGCCGGCCAGGGCGAAGCGGCTACACAGTCCCTGCACATGTTCGGTGAGACCGAACGCCTCGTGCAGGATGACGACGCCGCCGCGCGCGGGTCCGGCGGGTTCGGCGAGCGTCGCCGGGGCAGGCCCGTCGGCGGTGGGGAGGACGACGGTCTCTTCGGTCATCGGATCTCTCGATTCGGAACAGTGTCGCGGCGGATAGCCGGGGTCGGGGCGGATAGCCGGGTTCGTACGGGATTGCAGTGGTTGGGCGCGGGGCTGAGTCGATCGTGGCGCGCCCGTGCCGACACGTCTGGTGCTATTGGTCGTATTTAGGAAACTTTGCGGCTTTTAGGGGTTAGATGACACGGCGTAGTCGATGCGGCATGCGCTCGGTTGGCGGTTGCCCGGGTCGGGCGAGGTCGGGGTGGTCCCTTCTGGCTGGGGGTCGCCCGCTTGGGCCGGCCGAGACCGCCCGTTCGGGCGGCGCGGTCTGGTCCGAAGGTGCCCCGCGCGGGCCGGTGGCACCGATCCGAAGCAGCCGCCGCCCGCGGACGAGCGCCGTGTTTCTGGCGGCAAGCGGGGGACTACCCCGCACTGGCGGTGATCCCACCCGGTGGGAAGAAGGTGCCATGGACCATTTCCGACCGTGGGCAGCGTGTAGTGGCCGAATTGCGATACGTGACACGCCGGAGAGGTGAAAGTGGGCGCCACGCGCGCGACCAGCAGTCATGCGAGGAGAGGGGTCGGGATTATACGCTCGTCTAGAAGTTGCGTCAGAACGCTACGGCGGGTCCGCGCGGGCCGGAGGGCGGAAACGGTCGCTCACGGTGGTCATTGGGTGCGCGAAGTCGACTCGTCCGGTCCTCAGAGCATCCTGGTTGGTGCGATTGGCCTGCGTAGGGCCTACACTCGCCGAGGACGCTCGTGAAGAATTTCACGAGCACTCAAGCGGAGGGTTCCGGCCGGGAGCGCTCCCGGGACGGGTGTTCGAGCAGATCCGGAGCAATGGGTGGCCATGGCGACGACAAGGACTGACGGCGCGGGCGGTGGGTCGACGACCGACGCTGACGTCATCGTGGTCGGCGCCGGCCCCGGTGGTTCGTCCGCCGCCTACCACCTGGCCAGCACCGGGTTGGACGTCCTGTTGATCGAGAAGACGACCTTCCCGCGTGAGAAGGTCTGCGGCGACGGGCTGACTCCGCGCGCCGTGCGCAGCCTCGTCGAGATGGGTATCGACACCTCGCCCGCCGCCGGCTGGGCGCGCAACAGGGGCCTGCGCATCGTCGGCGGCGGCGTGCGGGTGGAGCTGCCCTGGCCGGACCTGGCCAGCTGGCCCGACTACGGCCTTGTCCGCCCCCGGCTGGACTTCGACGACCTGCTCGCCCGGCACGCGGTGAAGGCCGGCGCCCGGCTGCAGGAGGGCACGGCCGTCACCGGACCGCTGATCGACGAGCGCACCGGCCGGGTCGTCGGCGTCCTGGCGCGCACCGGGCCCGACCGGGAACCGGTGACCTACCGCGCGCCGCTGATTATCGCTGCTGATGGTAACAGTGCCCGGATCGCGTTGGCGCTCGGCATCCGTCGCCGCGAGGACCGCCCGCTCGGCGTCGCGGTCCGCCGCTACTACCGCAGCCCGCTCACCAACGACGACCATCTCGAGTCCCACCTCGAGCTGTGGGAGGGCCGGCCGCGCGAGAGCCGCCTGCTTCCCGGCTACGGCTGGATCTTCGGTGTCGGCGACGGCACCAGCAACGTCGGTCTCGGCCTGCTGAACACCACCGACGCCTTCCAGCACACCAACTACACCGACCTGTTGCGCCGCTGGCTCGGCGCGCTGCCGCCGGAGTGGGGGTTCACCGAGGACAACGCGATCGGTCCGGTGCGCGGCAGCGCCCTGCCCATGGGCTTCAACCGCACCCCGCACTACCGCGACGGCGTGCTGCTCGTCGGCGACGCCGGCGGCATGGTCAACCCGTTCAACGGCGAGGGCATTGCCTACGCTTTGGAGTCGGGCCGGTACGCTGCCGAGGTCGCCGTGCAGGCCCTCGCCCGCGCCGAGGGGCCCGCGCGGGAACGCGCCCTCGGGCACTACCCGGCGATAATCCGCGCCCAGTACGGCGGGTATTACACTCTTGGCCGCTATTTTGTCCAGCTCATCGGGAATCCGACCATCATGGCGCTCGGGACGAAGTACGGGCTGCCGCGGCCGATGCTCATGCGCTTCGTTCTCAAGATCATGGCAAATCTCACCGACCCCCGGGGAGGGGATGCGATGGACCGGTTGATCAACGCAATGACTCGGCTCGCTCCCGCGGCCTGACGTG
This sequence comes from Frankia tisae, assembly GCF_025403405.1. Lineage (GTDB taxonomy): Bacteria > Actinomycetota > Actinomycetes > Frankiales > Frankiaceae > Frankia > Frankia tisai. Next base: position 57,913 of record NZ_JANEZT010000001.1, on the reverse strand, counting down.
TTATTCGGGTCGATCCGGCGGCGTGCCGCCTGGACCGGATCGACGGATTTACGGTATATCGAGCATGGCGGCGCCGGCGCTGGTGGGCCGGCGCCGGCGCGGAGTTTGACCCGCCGTCGTGGCATGCCCGGCCCGCCACCTTCTTCCTGCGCGGACAGGGCTGTGGGCTCAACCCGCCATCGGTTCGGCTCTCGGGGGGAGCCGGCGGGAAGGGCAGTCGAGGCAGCGAAGTACCACCAGACCGGGGGACCCGGGCCAGGATCGGATGAGGGCGCCCCGCCTCGGGGCGCCGTGACCAGTGGCGATAGACGTGACGAACACCGAGCGCGGATCGTTCGCGGTCCGTTCACCGGAAAGCCTTCCTCATAACATCCGGTAACACTCTTTCGAAGGAGAGGAGTTCGGCATGCTCTCGAACTACGTGCCGATCCTCGTTCTGCTGGCGATCGCGAGCCTGTTCGCGGTCGGTTCCGTCGCGGCGGGCGCGGTCATCGGCCCCCGCCGGTTCAATCGTGCGAAGATCGACGCCTACGAGTGCGGGATCGAACCCTCTCCGGCCCCGGCCGGGCCGCAGCGCTTCCCGGTGAAGTACTACAACACCGCGATGCTTTTCATCGTCTTCGACATCGAGATCATCTTCTTGTTCCCGTGGGCGGTCGCCTTCGACAGCCTCGCGGTTTTCGGCCTCGGTGCGATGGCACTGTTCATGGCGACGATCTTCGTCGCATACGCCTACGAGTGGCGTCGTGGAGGTCTGGAATGGGACTAGAGGAGAAGCTACCCGGCGGCGTGCTCCTCGCCAGCGTCGAGAAGCTCGCCAACTGGTCCCGGCGGTCGTCGCTGTGGCCGGCGACCTTCGGGCTGGCCTGCTGTGCGATCGAGATGATGTCCACCGGAGCCGGCCGCTACGACCTGTCCCGGTTCGGCATGGAGGTCTTCCGGGCCAGCCCCCGCCAGGCCGACCTGATGATCGTCGCCGGCCGGGTGAGCCAGAAGATGGCGCCCGTGCTGCGGCAGATCTACGACCAGATGCCCGAGCCCAAGTGGGTGTTGTCGATGGGGGTCTGCGCCAGCAGCGGCGGCATGTTCAACAACTACGCGATCGTGCAGGGTGTCGACCACATCGTCCCCGTCGACATGTACCTGCCCGGCTGCCCGCCGCGGCCGGAGATGCTGATGGACGCCATCATCAAGCTGCACGAGAAGATCCTCGCCGGCCCGGTCACCGGCAGGACCCCGCACACCGAGTCCGGCTCGTCGCCGTACCCGAAGCCGATCGACGTCGCCACCGCCCGCGCCGGGCTGCCCGCCGGTGAGCTCGACACCCGCACCCTGTCCGTCAACGACCGCAAGCACTTCCGGATCCCGGCCGGCGCGCCGGTCCCCACGGATCGCGGCGCTGTCGAACCCGCCCTGGACACCCGCCGGCCCGCCGCGCTCGCCCCGTCGTCGGTGTTCGGCCGGACCAAGCGGATCCCCGTCGACGCCAAGCCCGCCGACGAGTCGCGGGCCCACGGCCCCGGCCCGAGCACCGAAGACGTCACCGACAGCGACGCCGCCCCGGGCGGCGCCACGGCCGGCACCGGCGCCGCGCAGCAGGGCGCCGATCCAGGAGCGACCCATGACACCCCCTGACGGCACACCCCCTGACGGCACACCCCCTGACGGCAGCTCCTCCGCCGGCCCGGGTTCGCATGACGGCGCGCGCGACGAGACCGGGGCCGCCGCGAACGGCGCCGGCGAGCTGGTGGGCGGCGGCAACGGTCTGCGACCGGGACGGCGCCACGACGCATTCGGCGCCGGCGGGTCCGGCGACACCTCCGGGTTCGGCCGCCTCGTCGCCCCGGCCCCGGTGCTGGCCGCCAGCGAGCGGCCGTTCGGTGATCCGGACGCCGACGCGGTGTATGACGCGCTCGAACGCGTCTTCCCGCAGCTCGGCGACGCCGTCGAGCGGGCCGTCGTCGACCGCGGCGAGCTGACCCTGCACGTGCGCCGCGAGGGTCTGCCGGCGTTGGCGCAGACCCTGCGTGACGATCCGGGGCTGCGCTTCGAGCTGCTGTCGTCACTGTCCGGAGTGGACTACCCGGACGACGCCACCGGCCGCCGGCTGCACTCGGTGGTCCACCTGACCTCGATGACCTACCGCCGCCGGCTGCGCCTGGAGGTCTCCGTCGCCGACGCCGACCCCACGGTGCCGAGCCTGACCTCGGTGTGGCCCACCGCGGACTGGCACGAGCGGGAGGCCTACGACCTGTTCGGCATCGTCTACACCGGCCATCCCGGGCTGACCCGGATCATGATGCCGGACGACTGGATCGGGCACCCGCAGCGCAAGGACTACCCGCTGGGTGGCATCCCGGTCGACTACAAGGGCGCCACGGTCCCGCCGCCGGACGAGCGCCGGAGCTACTCGTGATCCCGCACCCGGCCCTGACCGGCCGCCTGCATCCCCGAGGCGACATCCGAGGTTCGCTATGACGCCCAGCAGCACGTCGGCCCCGCACACATCGACCGCCCAGCCCACCGACGGCACCGCCCCGCCCACCGACGGCACTGCCCAGCCCACCGACGGATCCTCGGCCTACGAGGCCGGGTTCACCGAGTCCGCCTCCGGGCGGGTCTACACCGTCACCGGCGGCGACTGGGAGGAGATCCTCGGCGCCGGTGAACAGGACGCCGAGCGCATCGTCGTCAACATGGGGCCCCAGCACCCCTCCACGCACGGAGTGCTGCGCATCGTGCTGGAGATCGAGGGCGAGACGGTCACCGAGACCCGGCTCGTCATCGGCTACCTGCACACCGGGATCGAGAAGAGCTGCGAATACCGCACCTGGACGCAGGCGGTCACCTTCCTCACCCGCGCGGACTACCTGTCCCCGCTGTACAACGAGGCGGCCTACTGCCTGTCCGTGGAGAAGCTGCTCGGCATCACCGACGACATCCCCGAGCGGGCCACCGTGATCCGGGTGCTGGTGATGGAGCTGCAGCGCATCGCCTCGCACCTGGTGTGGCTGGCCACCGGCGGCATGGAGCTTGGCGCCACCACCGCGATGATCTTCGGATTCCGGGAGCGGGAGAAGGTCCTCGACCTGCTGGAGCTCATCACCGGGCTGCGGATGAACCACGCCTTCATCCGCCCCGGCGGCCTGGCCCAGGACCTTCCGGACGGCGCGGAGCGGGCCATCCGGGAGTTCCTCGCCGACATGCCGAAGCGGATCCGCGAGTACCACCGGCTGCTGACGGGCCAGCCGATCTGGAAGGCGCGGATGGTCGACGTCAACGTCCTCGACGCCGCCGGCTGCATCGCCCTCGGCGTCACCGGGCCGGTGCTGCGCGCCGCGGGCCTGCCCTGGGACCTGCGCAAGACCATGCCCTACTGCGGCTACGAGACCTACGAGTTCGACGTGCCGACCGCACTGGAGGCGGACTCCTTCGCCCGCTACCTGGTGCGGCTGGAGGAGATGGGCGAGTCCCTGAAGATCGTCGAGCAGTGCCTGGACCGGCTGCGGCCGGGCCCGGTCATGGTCGCTGACAAGAAGATCGCGTGGCCGGCCCAGCTCTCGATCGGCGCCGACGGGATGGGCAACTCGCTGGCGTACATCCGCAGCATCATGGGGACCTCGATGGAGGCCCTCATCCACCACTTCAAGCTGGTCACCGAGGGCTTCCGAGTGCCGCCCGGCCAGGTCTACACGCAGATCGAGTCGCCCCGCGGCGAGCTCGGCTACCACGTGGTCAGCGACGGCGGCACGAGACCGTTCCGTGTCCACGTCCGCGACCCAAGCTTCGTCAACCTGCAGGCCGTCCCGGCACTGACCGAGGGCGGCCAGGTGGCGGACGTGATTGTCGGGGTCGCCTCGGTGGACCCGGTGCTCGGGGGAGTTGACCGGTGATGGCCTTCTCGCCCGAGACCCACGCCGCCGCGGCCGAGATCATCGCGCGGTACCCCGCCGGCCGGTCCCGTTCCGCGCTGCTGCCGCTGCTGCACCTGGTGCAGGCGGAGCAGGGCTGCGTGACGACCGAGGGGGTGTCGTTCTGCGCGGACACGCTCGGCCTCACCCAGGCGGAGGTCGGCGCGGTCGCGACCTTCTACACGATGTACAAGCGGCGGCCCGTCGGCGACTACCTCGTCTCGGTCTGCACGAACCTGTCCTGCGCGCTACTCGGCGGCGACGAGGTCTACGCCCGGGTCGCCGAGCGCCTCGGCATCGGCCACGACGAGACGACCCCGGACGGCTCGATCACCCTCGAACACGCCGAGTGCCTCGCCGCCTGCGACTACGCGCCGGTGATGACGGTGAACTACGAGTTCTACGACCAGGTCGACCCCGACGCGGCGCAGGCGATCGTCGCCGGCCTGCAGGCCGGCGAGCGCCCCGCGCCGACCCGCGGCGGGCCGCTGTGCTCGTTCGCCGAGACGTCCCGCCAGCTCGCCGGGTTCGCCGACCCGCGCCCGGAGGGCGTCGCGGGACCGGGCGTCGGCGAGCCGTCGGTCGCCGGCCTGCTCCTCGCCGAGGCCGCCGGCTGGCGGGCCGACCAGGCCCCCGCGCCGCTGGTAGCCGCCACGGCGCCCACCGCCGGCCAGGGCACCGGCCCCGCCGCCCCGGCCATGGCACCTCCGGCTCCGGTGGCACCTCCGGCTCCGGCCTCGGTTCCGGCTCCGGCGGCACCTCCGGCGGCACCTCCGGCTCCGGCTCCGGCCTCCTCCGAGCGGAAGGGGAACTGATCGATGCCCGTCACCCCGGTCCTCACCCGGCGCTGGAACACCCCGGAGTCGTGGACGATCGACACCTACCACCGGCTCGACGGTTATGTCGCGCTGCGCACCGCCCTCGCCGGCGACCCCGACGACCTGATCAAGCTCATCAAGGACTCGGGGCTGCGCGGGCGCGGCGGCGCCGGCTTCCCCACCGGGATGAAGTGGGGCTTCATCCCGCAGGGCGACGGCCGGCCGCACTACCTCGTCATCAACGCCGACGAGGGCGAGCCCGGCACCTGCAAGGACGCGCCGCTGATGAAGGCCGACCCGCACTCGCTCGTCGAGGGCATCATCATCGCGGCGTACGCGGTGCGGGCCAGCCGGGCGTTCATCTACCTGCGCGGCGAGCTGATCCACGCCGGCCGCCGGCTGCGCGCCGCGGTCGCCGAGGCGTACGCCGCCGGCTACCTCGGCCGCGACATCCTCGGCAGCGGCTTCGACCTCGAGCTCGTCGTGCACTCCGGCGCCGGCGCCTACATCTGCGGCGAGGAGACGGCCCTGCTCGACTCGCTGGAGGGCCGGCGCGGCCAGCCGCGGCTGCGCCCGCCGTTCCCGGCGACGCACGGGCTGTACGCGTCCCCGACGGTCGTGAACAACGTCGAGACGATCGCGACCGTGCCCTACATCGTCAACTACGGCGTCGACTGGTTCCGCACGATGGGCCGGGAACGTGCCCCGGGACCGAAGATCTTCAGCCTGTCCGGCCACGTGACCCGGCCCGGCCAGTACGAGGTCCCGATGGGCACCACCCTGCGCGAGTTGTTGGAGCTGGCCGGCGGGGTGCGCGGCGGGCGCGCGCTCAAGGCATGGACGCCGGGCGGGTCGTCCACCCCGATGCTCACCGCGGAGCACCTCGACGCCCCGCTGGACTTCGAGGGCATGCAGGAGGCCGGGTCGCTGCTCGGCACCGCGGCCCTGATGATCATGGATGACACGACGGACATGCTCCGGGTCGTCCGCCGGCTCACCCAGTTCTACGCCCACGAGTCGTGCGGCAAGTGCACCCCGTGCCGGGAGGGCACGAGCTGGATGGTGAAGATCCTGTCCCGGCTGGAACGGGGCCAGGGCGACGCCTCCGACGTCGACACCCTCGTCGACGCCTGCGACAACATCTTCGGCCGGGCGTTCTGCGCGCTGGCCGACGGGGCCACCTCCCCGATCGTCTCGGGGATCAAGTACTTCCGGGACGAGTTCATCCCGGTGAGCGCGGTGACCACGAAGCCGGATCCCACCCCGGGCGGCGCGGCGGCCGGCGACGGCTCGCCCGCACCCACCCCGGGCGCCTACGCGGGAGCGCACTGACCATGACCGTCGCCCCATCCCAGCCGGCCGCGCCGGCCGCCACGGATCTCGTCCCCCTCACCATCGACGGGCTGCCGGTCAGCGTCCCCAAGGGCACGCTGATCATCCGGGCGGCGGAGCTGCTCGGGATCGAGATCCCCCGGTTCTGCGACCATCCGTTGCTCGACCCGGTCGGCGCCTGCCGGCAGTGCATCGTCGAGGTGGAGGGCCAGCGCAAGCCCGTCGCCGCCTGCACGACGACCGTCGCCGCCGACATGGTCGTCAAGACCCAGCTCACCTCGCCGGTGTCCCGCAAGGCCCAGGCCGGCAACATCGAGTTCCTGCTGCTCAACCACCCGCTGGACTGCCCGATCTGCGACAAGGGCGGCGAGTGCCCGCTGCAGAACCAGTCGATGGCCAACGGCGGCGCCGTCTCCCGGTTCAAGGAGGCCAAGCGGGCCTACCCGAAGCCGCTGGCGATCTCCACCGAGATTCTGCTCGACCGGGAACGCTGCGTGCTGTGCGCCCGCTGCACCCGGTTCTCCGCGCAGATCGCCGGAGACCCGTTCATCGAGCTGTTCGAGCGGGGTGCCGCCGAGCAGGTTGCGGTCAGCGACGGTCAGCCGTTCTCGTCCTACTTCTCCGGCAACACGGTGCAGATCTGCCCGGTCGGCGCGCTCACCAGCGCCGCCTACCGGTTCCGCGCCCGCCCGTTCGACCTGGTCTCGACGCCGACGGCGTGCGAGCACTGCGCCTCGGGATGCAGCCTGCGCACCGACCACCGGCGCGGGAAGGTGATGCGCCGCCTCGCCGGCGACGACCCGGCGGTCAACGAGGAATGGAACTGCGACAAGGGCCGCTTCGCGTTCACCTACGCCCGGGCCGCCGACCGGCTGACCACCCCGCTGATCCGCGACGACGACACCGGGCAGCTCGTCGAGGCGACCTGGTCCGAGGCGCTGGAGTACGCCGCCCGGGGCCTGGCCGAATGCCGCGACCGGCACGGCGTAGGGGTGCTCGCCGGCGGCCGGCTGACCCGTGAGGACGCCTACGCCTACGCCAAGTTCACCCGGGTGGCGCTCGCCTCCAACGACGTGGACTTCCGCGCCCGGCCGCACTCGGCGGAGGAGGAGCAGTTCCTCGGCCACGCGGTCGCCGGCACCGGTATCGGGGTGACCTACGCCGACCTGGAGGCGGCGCCGGCGGTGCTGCTCGTCGCCTTCGAACCGGAGGAGGAGTCGCCGATCATCTTCCTGCGGCTGCGTAAGGCCGCCGACAAGCACGCCACCGCCGTGCACGCGCTCGCCCCGCTGGTCACCCGCGGGCTCGCCAAGCTCGCCGGGACGCTGGTCACCACCGAGCCCGGTGCCGAGCCGGCCGTCCTCGACGCGCTTACCGACGCCGGTCCCGCGGCCGGCGACGCCGATCCGCTCGCCGCCACGGCCCGCGCCGTGCGCGCGCCCGGCGCGGTGATCCTCGTCGGCGAGCGGGCCGGCGAGTTCCCCGGAACGCTGTCCGCCGCCCTACGCCTTGCCAACGCCACCGGCGCCGCGCTCGCCTGGGTGCCCCGCCGCGCCGGGGACCGCGGCGCCGTCTCCGCCGGGCTGCTGCCGTCGCTGCTGCCCGGCGGCCGTCCGGTCGCCGACCCCGCCGCCCGCGCCGAGGTCGAGGCGTTCTGGGGCGGCCGGCTGCTCGGTGCGCCCGGCCGCGACACCGCCGGCATCCTCGCCGCGGCCGCCGCCGGCCGCCTCGACGGGATCCTCGTCGCCGGGGTGGACGCCGAAGACCTGCCCGACCCGGCCGCGGCGCTGGCCGCGCTGGCCCGCGTGCCGTTCTGCGTGTCGGTCGAGGTACGGCGCTCGGCCATCGCCGAAGTCGCCGACGTGGTGCTGCCGGTCGCGCCGGTGGCGGAGAAGGCCGGCTCGTTCGTCGACTGGGAGGGCCGGCTGCGGCCCTTCCAGCGGGCCCTGGACACCCCGGCGCTGCCCGACGTGCGCGTGCTGCACCTGCTCGCCGCCGAGATGGGCGTCGACCTGCGGCTGCCCGACACCGGCGCGGCCGCCCGCGAGCTGCGCAACGTCGGCCGGGCCGGCGCCGGGGTCATCCGGGTACCCGCACCGAGCGATCCCGCCGAACCCGCCAGCGTCCCCGGCCCGGGAGAGGCGGTGCTCGCCACCTGGCATCAGCTCGTCGACGACGGCGCCCTGCTGGTCGACGAGCCCTACCTCGCCGGCACCGCCCGGCCCGCCCGCGCCCGCCTGTCCGCGGCGACCGCCACCGAGATCGGGGCGGCCGCCGGGGACCTGGTGACGGTGCGCAGCGGCCGCGGGTCGGTCACCCTGCCCTGCGAGCTCACCGTCATGCCCGACCGGGTCGTCTGGGTGCCCACCCACTCGCCCGGCTCGCACGTGCGCCGCTCGCTGGCCGCCCGCGCCGGCGTCGTCGTCCGGATCGCGGCCGGCGGAACCGCCCGTCCGACCGCCGCGCGACCTGGGAGAGCCGCGCCGCCGGCGGTCCCGACGGGACTGGGCGCGGGGCCTGCCGGGCCCACGCCGCGCACCGCCAGCGACGAGCCCGCCGGGGGCCGGTCATGAGCCACGCCGCCGCCGCGCTCGTGTACGCCGCCCCGGTCGACCCGGACCTGTCCGGCTTCGGTGACGACCCGTTCTGGCTGATCCTGCTCAAGGGTGTGGCGGTCTTCGCCTTCCTGCTGCTGATGACGCTGTTCTCGATCGTGTTCGAGCGCAAGGTCGTCGCGAAGATGCAGCAGCGGGTCGGGCCGAACCGGCACGGCCCGAAGGGCTGGCTGCAGAGCCTCGCCGACGGCGCCAAGCTGATGCTCAAGGAAGACCTGATCCCGGCCCTCGCCGACAAGCCGATCTTCATCCTGGCGCCGATCCTCTCGGCGATCCCGGCGTTCCTGGCCTTCGCCGTGATCCCGTTCGGCCCGGAAGTGTCGATCTTCGGTGAGCGCACCACGCTCCAGCTCGCGGACCTGCCCGTCAGCGTGCTCTACATGCTCGCCGCCGCCTCGCTCGGGGTCTACGGGCTGATCCTGTCCGGCTGGTCGAGCGGCTCGACCTACCCGCTGCTCGGCTCGCTGCGCTCGGCGGCCCAGATCATCTCCTACGAGGTGGCGATGGGCCTGTCGTTCGTCGCGGTGTTCATGTACGCGGGCACGCTGTCGACGTCCGGGATCGTGGCGAGCCAGTCGGGCCGGTGGTACATCGCGCTGGTGCCGTCGTTCGTCCTCTACTGCATCTCGATGGTCGGTGAGACGAACCGGACACCCTTCGACCTGCCCGAGGCCGAGGGGGAGCTGGTCGGCGGCTTCCACACCGAGTACAGCTCGATCAAGTTCGCGTTCTTCTTCCTCGCCGAGTACATCAACATGGTCACCGTGTCGGCGATCGCGACCACGCTGTTCCTCGGCGGCTGGCAGCCACCGCCGATCCCGGGCCTGTCCGGCCTGGACCACGGCTGGGTGCCGATGATCTGGTTCGTCCTGAAGCTGCTGCTGTTCCTGTTCTTCTTCATCTGGCTGCGCGGGACGCTGCCCCGGCTGCGCTACGACCAGTTCATGGCGTTCGGCTGGAAGGTGCTGATCCCAGTCGGCCTGCTGTGGGTCCTGGTCATCGCCACCTTCCGCGTCTACCAGAATGATGTCGGCGACCGCACGCCGTGGCTGGTCGGCGTCGGGGTGGTCATCGGCGTCATGCTGATCATCGCGCTTATTGATCCCGGTGGCGCGAAGCACCAGCGGGAGCTGGAGGAGGCCGAGCGCAGCAAACTCGCGCAGGCGCCGAGCCTCGAAAGCATCCCGTGGCCGCCCCCGCCACCCGCCGGTGCGCGCAACCGTCCGGCGGTGCCCGCGGGCACCTCGGCCAACGGGTCGTCCACCGTCATCCCCGCGGACCCGCCTGCGCGTCAGGAGAGCTGAGCCATGGGCTTCTTCGACCCCTACAAGGGCTTCGGCGTCACCTTCTCGACGATGTTCAAGAAGCCGACGACGGAGCAGTACCCGGAGCAGAAGAAGGAGACCGCGCCCCGGTTCCATGGCCGCCACCAGCTCAACCGCCACCCGGACGGGCTGGAGAAGTGCGTCGGCTGCGAGCTGTGTGCCTGGGCCTGCCCCGCCGACGCCATCTACGTCGAGGGCGCCGACAACACCGAGACCGAGCGCTACTCGCCGGGGGAGCGGTACGGCAGCGTCTACCAGATCAACTATCTGCGCTGCATTCTGTGCGGGCTGTGCATCGAGGCGTGCCCGACCCGGGCGCTGACGATGTCGAACGACTACGAGCTTGCCGACGACAGCCGTCGCGATCTGATCTTCACCAAGGAACAGCTGCTCGCCCCGCTCGCCGCCGGCATGGAGTTGCCGCCGCACCCGATGCGGCTCGGCTCCAGCGAGACCGACTACTACGTGCGTGACCCCGACGCCCCACTGCCCTGGCAGGTGACCGACGAGCAGCGCGCGGCCGCCGGCAGTTCCGCCGACGACCGCGCCGCCGACGACCGCGCCGCCTCCGAACGCGCCGCCGACGTGATCGACCGGCGTACGGCCGGCGAACACTCCCGGGCCGACGAGGTGCCCGCGCACGGCGCCGGTTCGGAGCGGCCGCGATGACCCACGCGACCCTGCTCGCCGCCGCGGGCGAGATCACCAGCACCTCCACCGGCGAGGCCGCGGTGTTCTGGATCCTGGCGCCGATAGCGGTGCTGGCCGCGGTCGGGATGGTGCTGGTCCGCAGCGCCGTGCACTGCGCGCTGCTGCTGGTGGCGAACCTGTTCTGCGTCGCGGTGTTCTACATGGTCCAGCAGGCGCCGTTCCTCGGCTTCGTGCAGATCATCGTCTACGCGGGCGCGATCATGGTTTTGTTCCTGTTCGTGCTCATGCTCGTCGGCGTCGACTCGTCGGACTCGCTGGTGGAGACCATCCGCGGCCAGCGGCTCGGCGCGGCGATCTTCGGGCTTGGCTTCGCCGGGCTGCTGGTCTTCCCGATCGGCTCGGCCATCGACGGCGGCAGTGCCAAGGGCCTCGACAAGGCCAACGAGGGCGGCAACGTCCAGGCGATCGGTCGGCTGCTGTTCAGCAACTACGTCTTCGTTTTCGAGGCGATCTCCGCGCTGCTCGTCGTCGCCGCGATCGGGACGATGGTGCTCGGCCACCGCGAGCGCGAGGGGGGTCGGGTCGGCCAGCGGGAGTTGATGCGCCGCCGGTTCACCGAACCCGGGCGCCAGGTCACCCCGCTGCCCGGACCCGGCGTCTTCGCCCGGCACGACTCGGCCGACACCCTCGGCCTGCTGCCCGGCGGCGGCCGCGCCTCCGGCATCGGCGGCATCCCCGGCATTCCCGGGACCACCGAGGAGCCGAGTGTCACGGACCTCCCCGGCGGTCGGGCGGCATCGGACACCCCGGGTGCTCCCGGCACCCCCGGGAGGTCGGACGGGGGGCCGGGGTCGGCAGGTCCCGGCGGGCCGCCGGGATCCCGCGGGCCGGACAGACCAGGCGGGCCGGGGGGTAGCACGCCGAGCGCACCGGTACCCCCGGCGCCGACGGACGGCGCCGCGGCGGACAGCGGCGCGGGTGGAGCGGAACCAGTCGATGTGAACGGCTCGGCGCTGGCGGGCGCCGGTAAGGGGGACGAGCGGTGAATCCCGCCAACTACCTGATCCTCTCGGCGCTGCTGTTCACCATCGGCACCGTCGGGGTCCTCGTCCGGCGCAACGCGATCGTCGTGTTCATGTCGATCGAACTCATGCTCAACGCCGTGAACCTGACCCTGGTCACGTTCTCCCGGATCAACGGCACCCTCGACGGCCAGATCATGGCGTTCTTCGTCATGGTCGTCGCCGCCGCCGAGGTCGTCATCGGCCTGGCCATCATCCTCAGCATCTTCCGCACCCGTCGCTCGGCGTCGGTGGACGACGTGAACCTGCTGAAGTACTGACCTGCGACCCAGCGGCCGCGGCGCCTGGAGCGGTCATGGAAGAACGGACGAGACTGCAGTGACGCTTTATCGCCAACGACGCGCCGTCGCGGGGTCGCGATGAGGGTCGACCCGGTTCTGCTCGCCGCGACCGAACCCGGCGGCCAGCCGATCCACTACGCCGCCGCCTCCGGGGTGTTCTCGCTTTCCTGGCTGGTCATCGTGCTGCCGGTGGCCGGCGCTGCGGTGCTGCTGCTCGGGGGGCGGCGCACCGACCGGGTCGGCCACATCATCGGGACACTTGCGGCGGCGGCGAGCTTCGTGCTCGGCCTGGTGCTGTTCGCCACCCTGCTCGGCCGGGACGGCGACGACCGGGCGCTGTCGCAGCACCTGTACTCCTGGATCCCGGTGAACGGCTTCGGAGTGGACGTCGGCCTGCTCGTCGACCAGCTCTCGATCGTGTTCGTGCTGCTCATCACCGGTGTCGGCACGCTGATCCACATCTACTCGATCGGCTACATGGCGCACGACCCGAACAGGCGCAAGTTCTTCGCCTACATGAACCTGTTCCTGGCGTCGATGCTGCTGCTCGTCCTGGGCAACAACTTCCTGTCGCTCTACGCCGGCTGGGAGCTGGTCGGCCTGTCGTCGTTCCTGCTCATCAAGTTCTGGGAGGACCGGCCGGCCGCGGCCACCGCGGCGAACAAGGCCTTCTACATGAACCGGGTCGGTGACGTCGGCCTCGCCCTGGCGATCATGTTCATGTTCGCCACCGTCGGCTCGACCAGCTACGCGGACGTGTTCGGCGCCGCCGCCGCGGGCGTCATCGGCTACGGCACCCTGACCGCGATCGCGCTGCTGCTCCTGCTCGGCGCGTGCGGCAAGTCCGGCCAGTTCCCGCTGCAGGCGTGGCTGCCGGACGCCATGGAGGGCCCCACCCCGATCTCCGCGCTCATCCATGCGGCGACCATGGTCACCGCCGGGGTGTACCTGATCGTCCGGGCCGGCCCGATCTTCGACGGGACGCAGGCAGCGCGCACGGTCGTCGTCATCATCGGCGCCGCGACGATCCTCATCGGCTGCGTCATCGGCTGCGCCTACGACGACATCAAGAAGGTGCTGGCCTACTCGACCGTCAGCCAGATCGGCTACATGTTCCTCGCGGTGGGCCTGGGGCCCGCGGGCTATGCGCTGGGCATCATGCACCTGGTCGCCCACGGCTTCTTCAAGGCCGGCCTGTTCCTCGGCGCCGGGTCGGTGATCCACGGGATGGACGACGACCAGGACCTGCGCCACTACGGCGGGCTGTGGCGGTACATGCCGATCACCTGGGTGACCTTCGGCCTCGGCTACCTGGCCATCATCGGCTTCCCGGGACTGTCCGGGTTCTTCACCAAGGACCGCATCATCGAGACCGCCTTCGACAAGGGCGGGACGTCCGGTTACCTGCTCGGCTCGATCGCGCTGCTCGGCGCGGGCATCACCGCGTTCTACATGACCCGGCTGTTCCTGATGACCTTCCACGGCAAGCCGCGGTGGTCGTCCGAGGGACCGGCGGCGAAGCACCCGCACGAGTCGCCGGTGTCGATGACCGGGCCGATGGTCGTGCTGGCCGTCGGCTCGGTGTTCGCCGGCGGCCTGTTCGTCCTCGGCCACTCGTTGCAGGACTGGCTCGAACCGGTCGCCGGGACGGGCGTCGAGGGCGTGCACACGTTCTCCCCGGTCGTGCTCACCCTGCTCACCCTGGTGGTGACCGCGGGCGGTTTCGCCGGCGCCTACCTGCGCTACCAGATGCGGCCGGTCGAGTCCGTGGCCCGGCCGGACACCGAGGTCAGCCTGGTCACCTTCGCCGCCCGGCACGACCTGTTCGCGAACACGTTCAACGAGACCGTCGCCATGCGTCCCGGCCAGTACCTGACCCGCTTCCTGGTCTGGCTGGACCTCGTCGGCATCGACGGGCTCGTGCGGGGCAGCGCCGCCGCCATCGGCGGGTTGTCCGGGCGGATGCGCCGCCTGCAGACCGGCTTCGTCCGGTCCTACGCTCTGTCGATGTTGGGAGGTGCCGTCCTCGTGGTCGGCGCACTGCTGCTGGTGAGGGCGGGCTGACGTGAACACGGTCCCCTGGTTGACGATCCTGCTCATCGTCCCGGCCGCGGCCGCGGTGGTCGTCGCCGCCCTGCCGCGGCGCCACGCGACACTCGCCAAGCAGCTCACCCTCGCCGTCACCCTCGCGGTCCTGGTGCTCGCCGTGATCGCGACCTTCGCCTACGACCCGGACAAGGCGGGCTTCCAGTTCAGCCAGTCCTACGACTGGATCTCCACGTTCGGCATCTCCTACTCGGTCGGGGCCGACGGCATCTCGCTGGTGCTGATGCTGCTGGCCGCGCTGCTGGTGCCGGTCGTGGTGCTGTCGTCGTGGGACGAGGTCGACGGCGATGCCGCCGGCGGTGGCCGTGTCCCCGCTCCCACGGCCGCCCCCGACCTGGGCACGCCCGGCGGGTCCGCCGGAGGCACCGGTCCCGCCGGCGACGTCGAGGGGATCGGCCCAGTCGGTGGTGTCGGTGGTGTCGGTGGTGGGGCGGGCGGAACCACGGCCGTGCTGGCTGCCCCGGCCCCGGCGCGGCCCGTGACGTTCCCGCCGGTCGAGACGCGGGGGGAGGCCGAGACGCCCGGGCGCCGTTCGGTACCGGCGTTCTTCGCACTGCTGCTCGCCCTGGAAGCCGGGATGATCGGCGTGTTCGCCGCGACCGACGTCTTCCTGTTCTACGTGTTCTTCGAAGCGATGCTGATCCCGATGTACTTCCTCATCGGCAGCTACGGCCCGGTGAAGGAGCAGGCGCAGCGCTCCTACGCGGCGGTGAAGTTCCTGGTCTACAGCCTGTTCGGCGGCCTGCTCATGCTCGCCGCGGTGATCGGCCTGTACGTCGTGTCCGCCGACAACCTCGGGCACGGCACGTTCGACTTCGCCACCCTGCGGCAGATGGAGATCACCCCGGGGGTGCAGAAGCTGCTGTTCCTCGGGTTCTTCGTCGCGTTCGCGATCAAGGCCCCGCTGTTCCCGTTCCACACCTGGCTGCCCGACGCGGGCGCCCAGTCGCCCACCGGTGGCGCGGTGCTGCTCGTCGGCGTGCTGGACAAGGTGGGGACCTTCGGGCTGATCCGCTACTGCATCCCGCTGTTCCCGGACGCCGCGGACTACTTCGCTCCGATGGTGCTGGGCCTTGCGGTCGTCGGCATCTTCTACGGGGCCCTGCTGGCCATCGGGCAACGAGATATGAAGCGCCTGGTCGCCTACACGTCGCTCGCCCACTTCGGCTTCATCGCGCTGGGTGTGTTCGCCTTCACCAGCCAGGCCGGCACCGGCGCGGTGCTCTACATGGTCAACCATGGTCTGTCGACGGGGCTGCTGTTCCTGGTCGTCGGCTTCCTGGTGTCCCGCCGTGGCACCCGCGACGTCGGCGCCTACGGCGGCCTGGCGAAGGTGACGCCGGTGCTCGCCGGGGTCTTCCTCCTCGCCGGGCTGTCGTCGCTGGCGCTGCCCGGGACGAACAGCTTCGTCAGCGAGTTCCTCGTCCTGGTCGGCACGTTCACGGCGAACAAGCCGCTGGCGATCGTGGCGACCTGCGGCATCGTGCTCGCGGCGATCTACGTCCTGTACCTGTACCAGCGGACGATGACCGGCCCGATCGTCCACCCGGAGAACAAGATCCTGCACGATCTCAGCCTGCGCGAGAAGTTCGTCGTGGCCCCGATCGTCGCGCTCATCGTCGCCCTCGGGGTGTACCCGAAGCCTCTGCTTGACATCATTACGCCGACGGTCACAGCGACCTACGCCGACATCGGCAAGTCCGACCCGGCACCACCCCATCCAGTGGCCGCCTACCCCGGGCACACCCATCCCGTCGGCACCCATCCCGTCGGCACCCGTTCCGTCGCCACGCAGCCCGGAGGCCATTCGTGAGCGCCGATCAGACCCTCCTGCTGGCGCAGACACAGAAGATCACGCCGCCGTCGATCGAGTACTCCTCGCTGAGCCCACTGCTCATCGTCTTCGCGGTGGCGCTGGTCGGGGTGCTCGTCGACGCCTTCGCCACTCGCGGGGCGCGCCGGGTCATCCAGCCAGTCCTGGCCGGCGGTGGCTTCATCGCCGCGCTGGTCGCGGTCGCGGTGCTGCACGGCCGGCACGCGGTGCTCGCCTCGGGCGCGGTGGCGATCGACGCGCCGACGCTGTTCATGCAGGGCACGATCCTGGTCTTCGCGCTGCTGTCGGTGCTGCTCGTGGCCGAGCGCCAGCTCGACTCCTCCGGCGGCGCGATCGTCGCCTCGGCGGCGATCACGCCCGGCTCGAAGGGCTCGACCGCGCAGCAGACCTCCGCGCACATGCAGACCGAGGCGTACCCGCTGATGGTCTTCTCGGTCACCGGCATGATGCTTTTCGTTGCGTCGAACAACCTGCTGGTGATGTTCGTGGCGCTGGAGATCCTGTCGCTGCCGCTGTACCTGCTGGCCGGGCTCGCCCGCCGTCGGCGCCTGCTCTCGCAGGAGGCGGCGATGAAGTATTTCCTGCTCGGAGCATTCTCCTCGGCATTTTTTCTCTACGGGGTCGCGTTCGCCTACGGGTTTGCCGGCAGCGTGGAGCTCGGCAAGGTCGCCGACGCGGTCGGCGCGGTGGGGAAGAACGACACCTACCTCTACCTCTCGCTCGGCCTGCTCGCCGTCGGCCTGTTCTTCAAGATCGGCGCAGCGCCGTTCCACTCGTGGACGCCCGACGTCTACCAGGGTGCCCCGACCCCGGTGACCGCGTTCATGGCCGCCGGGACCAAGGTCGCCGCCTTCGGCGCCCTGCTGCGCGTCTTCTACGTCGCCTTCGGCGGCCTGCGCTGGGACTGGCGGCCGGTGCTGTGGACCGTGGCGATCCTGACGATGGTCGTCGGCGCGGTGCTGGCGCTGACCCAGCGCGACATCAAGCGGATGCTGGCCTACTCGGCGGTCGCCCACGCCGGCTTCCTGCTCGTCGGGCTCGCCGGCACCAACACCGACGGCCTGCGCGGCTCGATGTTCTACCTGGTCACCTACGGCTTCACCACGATCGCCGCGTTCGCCGCGGTCTCGCTGGTGCGCACCGGCGACGGCGAGGCCAGCGACCTGTCCCAGTGGCGGGGGCTCGGCCGCACCTCGCCGCTGCTGGCCGGCACGTTCTCCTTCCTCCTGCTGGCGCTCGCCGGCATCCCGCTGACCAGCGGATTCACCGGGAAGTTCGCCGTTTTCCAGGCGGCGATCGAGGGCGACGCGACCCCGCTCGTGATCGTGGCCCTGGTGTGCAGCGCGATCGCGGCCTTCTTCTACGTGCGCGTGATCGTGCTGATGTTCTTCTCGGAGCCGCTCGCCGAGGGGCCCGTCGTGGTCACCCGACCGACCCTGACCTTCGGCACGGTCGGCATCGGCACCGTCGCGACCCTTGTCCTGGGAGTAGCGCCACAGCCCCTTCTGGACCTCGCCAATACCGCGGCGACGTCTGGCTTCGTACGCTGACGGTGGTATGAGCGCTATCGGGCTGGACGTCGTGGGGATCAGGACCGATCCTGATCTGGAAAAAGCCGTGCGAGATGGGCTTGGTCAGGTGGAGGAGCTGCTACGCACATCTGTGCGCAGCGAGTTCTCCTTCGTGACCGAGACCTCGCGGCATCTCGTCGACGCGGGGGGTAAACGCTTCCGCCCGATCGTCGTGCTGCTGGCCGCGCACTTCGCCGATCCGCACGCCCCCGGGGTGGTGCCAGCGGCTGTCGCGATCGAACTCACCCATCTGTCGACGCTGTACCACGACGACGTGATGGACGAGGCCCCCCGGCGGCGGGGGGCGGCGTCCGCCAACGCCCGGTGGACGAACACGGTCGCGATCCTCACCGGTGACTACCTGTTCGCCCGCGCCTCCGACATCACCGCGGACCTGGGCCCCGCGGCGACCCGGATCCTGGCCCGGACGATCGCGACCCTGTGTGAAGGCCAGATTCGCGAGACCATCGGCCCCGCGCCCGACCAGGACCCGGTCGAGCACTACCTACGGGTGGTCACGGAGAAGACCGCCTCGCTGATCGCCACCTCCGGCCGCCTCGGCGCCATGCTCGCCGGCGCGGACCCGGTCACCGTCGACACCCTGGCAACCTTCGGCGAGCTGTTCGGGGTGGCCTTCCAACTCTCCGACGACATCATCGACGTCGCCTCCGACCCCGCCGACTCCGGGAAGACTCCCGGCACCGACCTGCGGGAGGGCATCCCCACCCTGCCGGTTCTCTACGCGCTGCAGGCCGAGGACCGGGCCGCCGGGCGGCTGCGGGAGCTCATCAACTCGGACTTCGCCGCCGGGGGCGGGAACCCGGATGAGGGCGTCGCCGAGGCGATCGAGCTGCTGCGTGCGCACGAGGGGATGGCCCGGGCCCGCCGGGAGCTCGTGGCCTGGTCGACCCGCGCCCGGGAATGCCTGGCCCCGCTGCCGGAGAACGCGGCGAAGACGGCCCTGGAATCCCTCGCCGACTTCGTCATCGACCGCACCGGCTGAGGCGCTCCCCGGCCACGCCGGCACCTGGTCCCCGGGAGCGGGCGCCGTGTCCCGGGACAGTAGCGGGGCGGCGCACCGGGAGGGACGGCGCGGGGCCGCCCCGGGGGACGCCGGGTGGGTCAGTGGTGAGCGGCCTGCGACGCGCTCGGGGTGCCGCTCGACCGCTGCGACGGAACCGTGGACGTCGTGGACGTGCCGTGGGTCGTGGCGGCGCCACTCGCCCCGTTGAACCAGGAACCGAGCAGCGGTTCCACGTCGATCGGGGCCGGGTGGAACGGCAGCGAGCCCGTGCCCGGGGACCCGGTGGCGGTCGGCGCAGTCGCCGGGCTGGCGGCAGGGCTGATGGCCTCGCTGCCGGCGGATTCCGACGGAGTCGCGGTGGTCGTCGGGGCCGAGGTGGCGGTGGTGCCCGCCGTGGTCGCGGCGCCGGTGCTCGGCGAGATGGAGCGCAGGTCGGTCGGCCCGGTGGCGGGCTGGTCCCGCGGGAGCAGCGAGATGATCGGGATCGGCGCGGTGGTGGGGCTCAGCGCGACGGTGCTGAGACCTGCCGACCCGCCGCCACTCGACGAACCTGAGCCGCTGGAACCGGTACCCGCCTGATCGGCGCTCGGCGCGAGCTCGGCCCGCGGCGGCGAGCTCAGGGCGCGGTCCCGCGACGCCTGGGGCTGCGCCGCGCCGTACGCGAACGCCTCCGTGCCGCCGGTGTACTGGATCCGCGGTGCCTCACCGGCGTTCGGGACCGCCGTGCCGCCAGCCCCCCCATCACCCCCGAAGGCCACTCCGGCGACGAGGGCTGACAGCCCCGCCAGCGAGACGGTGCCGGCAGCGGCCAGCCGCACCCGCCCGTTGCCGCGCCGCAGCGGCGCCCGGTGGGCGCCCGGGACACGCTCGACCGGCGCGTGGTCCCGCGCAGCCGCCGGGGCCGGTCGGCCGCGCCGGGGGCCGACGGGCATCCGGCCAGTGGTGGGCATCCTGCTGGCGGCGAAGGATGCCCCGGAGGAGGGGCTCACCACCCGAGCTGTGCCGGCGAAGCGGGAACCCCGCTCCCAGGACACGGCGCCGTGGGCGGGGGAGTCCGACCATCGCTCGTCACCGTACTGGTCATCGCTGTACTGGTCATCGCTGTACTGGTCATCGCCGCCGAACCGGTCGTTCGGGGCAAAGTCGTGCGAGTCGTACCGTCCGTTCGCTTCATACCTGTTATCCGTGTCGTACTGATCGTTCGTTTCATAACGATTGTCCGTGTCGTACCGGTCCTCGCCGAGCCGGTCGTCATCGAGCCGGTCGTCCGCGTAGAACAGGTCGTCGGTGTTTCCGCCGTCGGTGGCCAACCGGTCGTGTCGTGGCCAGCCCCGCCCGACGGGCGCGCGGTGCATCGGATCGGTCGGGTCCTCGCCGCGGTCGCGCTGCTGCCGGCCGGCGGCGTGGCCGTCCCAGCCCGGCGCGGACTGCCGGGCCTGACGGGCGGTGGTGCTGACCGACAGCGGGCCGGTGAGGGTGTCTAGCTCGCCGGGCGGGGCGAACGGGGGGCGCGGCGGGATCCGCCCGGGGATCTGTGCGGCTGCCCGGTTGCGCCCGCCAGAGCGGTCCGAGCCGCCCCAGGCGGCGATGGTCCCGGTGGGGGGCGTCTGGACGTAGGCGTGGTCGTCGGCGCCGACTGGGAGTGGGCCGGTCGGGCGGCGCGGGGCGGCGCCGCGGGAGTGCCGACCGGCGGAGTGGCTACCCACGGCTGCCTCCGGCGGGCAGCGGTGCTTCGGACCCGGCCAGCCGGGCACGGCTCACCCGGGAGCAGGGCAGTTGCCAACAGGCCGCCTCGGCGGCATGGACGGTGCCCACCGACGAACGCGGACTGGCCGCGGACCGCGGGCTGAGGGTTTGATGACCCCGCACTACGCCTCCGGCTGCATTGGTGTTGTGAGCCCCCCCGGGCCACACGGCACCCCCACGCGCAACATCACCTTACCCGACCTGCGCGGAGCAGCAAATACCGGACTTATCCGAAGTAACTAGTTAATTGTCGGTGCGAGGGAGATGTTCCGTGGCCGGAACGGCGCCGCCAGGCGGTCCGCGCCGTATTCTCACGGCTGAGCCGCGCCCCATCATGGCCGTGCTCGGGCCGGACTCACCGGGCCTGCAGCCGGCCTGGATGCCTCATGCCGGCCGCACCCGGCCGGGTCAGCGTGCCGTGGCTCGCCGGGCTGGCGGGACAGGCGGGTCGGCGGAGTGGGCGGAGTGCGGGTGGCGCTTTCGGGGGTCCCCCGGCAGCTTCCCGGGCGAGAATTCGGGTGCCCCCGGGGTCCCCTGGAACGCCGAAAGGCCGGGGCGGCGGCGATGCGCGCGCCCCGGCCTTCATGCCGGTCGCCTGTCAGACCGGACCGGACCGCTCCGCTGGCGGGGTGGCCCGGTCCGGCCGGCGAGGACCGGACCGGGTCAGTCGATGGTCCAGGTCTCCCCGCCGGAGATCAGCGACATCAGGTCGCCGGCGCCCTGCTTTTCCCGGGCGTCGCTGATCTGGGTGTTGAGTGCCTCGTCGTACGTGGGTGCGTCGACGCTGCGGAAGATTCCGATGGGCGTGACCCCGTGCGTGTCGCCGGTGAGCCGGGACAGCGCGAAGGCCTGGCTCGGGTCCGTCGCGGTGGCATCGTGCACGAGGACCCCGGGGCTGCCGGCGGGCACGACCTCCAGGCTGCCGTCATCCGCACGGCGGATCGCCTTGTCGCCCTCGGCGCCGAAGACGAGCGGCTCGCCGTGCGCCAGCTTCAGCGTCACGTCGTCGCGGCTCGATCGGTCCTTGAGCGCGTCGAAGGCGCCGTCGTTGAAGATGTTGCAGTTCTGGAAGATCTCGACGAACGCGGTCCCCGGGTGCTCCGCTGCGGCACGCAGCACCGAGGTCAGATGTGCCCGGTCCGAGTCGATCGACCGCCCGACGAAGGTGGCCTCCGCACCGAGCGCCAGCGACACCGGGTTGTACGGCCGGTCCAGCGAGCCGAACGGCGTCGACTTGGTGATCTTGCCGACCTCGGAGGTGGGCGAGTACTGGCCCTTGGTCAGACCGTAGATCCGGTTGTTGAACATGAGGATCTTGAGGTTGACGTTGCGGCGCAGCGCGTGCAGCAGGTGGTTGCCGCCGATGGACAATGCGTCGCCGTCGCCGGTGACGACCCAGACCGACAGGTCCGGCCGCGAGGTGGCGAGGCCGGTGGCGATCGCCGGCGCGCGGCCGTGGATGGAGTGCATCCCGTAGGTCTGCAGGTAGTACGGGAACCGCGAGGAGCAGCCGATCCCGGAGATGAAGGCGATGTTCTCGCGGGCGATCCCGAGCTCGGGCAGGAAACCCTGGACGGTGGCGAGGATGGCGTAGTCACCGCAGCCCGGGCACCAGCGCACCTCCTGGTCGGAGGTGAAGTCCTTGCGGCTCTGCTGGGCCGGGGCGGCCGGCACCAGATCGAGTAGACGGTTGCTGATTCCGGTGTGATTCGTCGTGACGGTCACTGGTTGATCACGTCCTCCAAGACGCCGGCCAGCTCCGCCGCCTTGAACGGCAGCCCGCGGACCTGGTTGTAACCGATCGCATCGACAAGGAACTCGGCCCGGATCAGCGTCCGAAGCTGGCCGAGGTTCATCTCGGGGATCAGCACCTTGTCGTACGACCGCAGGATTTCCCCGGTGTTGGCCGGGAAGGGGTTGAGATGGCGCAGGTGCGCCTGAGCGACGTGCAGGCCCTTGGCGCGGACCCGCCGGCAGCCGGCTGCGATCGGGCCGTAGGTGGAGCCCCAGCCGAGCACGAGCACGCGTGCCTGCTCGGAGGGATCCTCCACCTCCAGCGGGGGGATGTCGTTCGCGATGCCGGCGACCTTGGCCGCGCGCAGGCGGACCATCCGGTCGTGGTTGGCCGGGTCGTAGGAGATGTTTCCCTGCCCGTCGGACTTCTCGATGCCGCCGATGCGGTGCTCGAGGCCCGGCGTCCCGGGGACCGCCCACGGTCGGGCGAGGGTTTCCGGGTCGCGCAGGTAGGGCCAGAACTCCGGCCCCTTCGGCCCGGTGTGGTTGGGCTCGGTGGTGAAGGTGACCTTCAGGTCCGGCAGCGTCTCGCGGATCGGCAGCAGCCACGGCTCGGAGCCGTTGGCGAGGTAGCCGTCGGAGAGCAGGAACACCGGCGTGCGGTACTTCGTCGCGAGTCGCGCGGCTTCGATCGCGGCGTCGAAGCAGTCCCCGGGCGAGCGGGGCGCCACGATTGGCACCGGCGCCTCACCGTTGCGGCCGAACATCGCCTGCAGCAGGTCGGACTGCTCGGTCTTGGTCGGCAGCCCGGTGGACGGCCCGCCACGCTGAATGTCGACGATGACCAGCGGCAACTCCAGGCTCACCGCCAGACCGATCGTCTCGCTCTTGAGCGCGACCCCTGGACCTGAGGTGGTCGTGATGCCGAGCGAGCCGCCGAAGGAGGCGCCCAGCGCGGCGCCGATCCCCGCGATCTCGTCCTCCGCCTGGAACGTCCGCACGCCGAACCGCTTGTGCTTGCTCAGTTCGTGCAGGATGTCGGAGGCGGGGGTGATCGGATAGGACCCGAGGAACAGCGGCAACCCGGTCAACTCGCCGGCCGCGACCAGCCCGTAGGACAGGGCCAGGTTGCCGGTGATACGCCGGTAGGTGCCGGACCTCATCCGGGCCGGGGCCACCTCGTAGGTGACGGTGAAGGACTCCGTCGTCTCACCGTAGTTGAAACCGGCGCGGAACGCGGCGATGTTCGCGGCGGCGATTTCCGGGCGCTTCGCGAACTTCTTCTCCAGGAAACCGACGGTGCCTTCCGTCGGCCGGTGGTACAGCCAACTCATGAGACCGAGGGCGAACATGTTCTTCGCTCGCTCGGCCTCCTTCTTGTTGACCGAGCCGGTTCCCTCCGCAGCGTGCACCGCGTTGATGGTCATCGAGGTCAGGGGGACCCGGTGCACCATGTAGGGGTCGAGCGTGCCGTCGGTCAGCGGGTCCGTCGCATAACCCGCCTTCTTGAGGTTTCCGCCCGTGAACGCGTCCGTGTTAACGATGAGACTGGCACCGGGAGGCAGATCCTTGAGATTCGCCTTCAACGCGGCGGGATTCATCGCAACCAGGACGTCCGGTGCGTCACCCGGAGTGAGGATGTCGTGGTCGGAATAATGTAGTTGGAATCCGGATACTCCGGCCGGGGTGCCGGCTGGGGCGCGGATTTCGGCGGGAAAGTCCGGGAGCGTCGACAGATCGTTGCCGAACGTGGCCGTCTCGCTGGTGAACTGCTCTCCGGTGAGCTGCATACCGTCGCCGGAGTCGCCCGCAAAGCGCACGACCACCCGGTCGAGCCGGCGGGTCTCCCTCTCCCTGACCTGCTCAGACACCTTCAGTAACCTCCTCGGGTACCACACCAGCCTACCGGCTGTAGCAATGGGACGCGTGCGGCGTGCCGGGCCGACCGATCGCACGCGGTGGCCCGACGATCAGACCCGAATCTGTTGATCTCGGGGTGCTCTGGCGTAGAGTGATAGCCTGTCAACTCTGTGTACGTATGCCCCCGTCCTGGCGGTCGGCTGATGCCATCCGTGTCCGGGCGGTTCGGGATGCGTCGCCTGCCGATGGGTGTGGGCGGTGCGTATTCAATGCGCTTCCGAGCGGCTTTCCGGGCAGCTCTGGCCGAGCGGCCTGCCGGCGAATAGATACATTCGCAACGTGTTTCGATTACTCCATGTGCGCGACTCGCTATCTTCCGTTGCCACCGCGGTGGGGGCCGCACCACGCAGCGTATCGGGCGCGGGGCGCTGGCCGGATGGTGCCGAGGTGCCATCGCGACCGGCGGGGGGCGGGGGAGCAGCATCGCAGCCATGGCCTCTCACCCCCGCCCGGTGCCGGATCGGTCGGAGCGAGACCCCGGCGGCGGCGAACGCCGGGAGACGATCGGGCTCGTCGGAGCAGGCCGGGCCGGCAGCGCCGTCGCGCTCGCCCTGGCCGCCGCGGGACACCCGGTGGTGGCGGTGACCAGCAGGTCAGCCGCCGGCCGCGAACGCGCGGCGGGCCAGTTCCCGGGCGCGCGGATCGGCACGGTGCCGCAGGTGGTGACGCGGCTGCGGGCGGCCGAGGTGGTGTTCATCGCCGTCCCGGACGATGCGATCGCGCCGGTGACGGCCGAGCTCGTGGCCGCGGGCGCCGTGCGGGCGGGGCAGACCCTCGCGCACCTCAGCGGCCGGCATGGACTGGGGGCGCTCGCCGCCGGCTCGGCTGTGGGCGCGGCTCGGATGGCGCTACACCCGATCATGACGTTGCCCGGAACGACGGGGGACCCGGATGTGTTCGCCGGGGTGCCGTTCGGCATCACCGCGGACTCCGTCGCTGAGGCCCGGGCCCGGGGGCTTGTCGTCGACATCGGCGGCATCCCGCTGGCGATCGAAGACAGTAGGCGTGATCTCTATCACGCCGCGCTGGTCCTCGGCGGCAATTTTCTGACCAGCCTGACCGTGGCCGCCCGGGAAACGCTCGCGGCGGCGGGTGTGGCCGATCCGGGCTCCGCCCTCGCCCCTCTGCTGCGGGCCTCCCTGGACAACGCCCTCACCGGGGGCTGGCCGGCGGCCACGGGACCGGTCCGCCGCGGCGATCTCGGCACCGTCCAGGCCCATCTACGGGCGCTGGACGCCGTGGATCCCGCCGTCGCGGCCGTCTACCGGGCACTGGTGGCCTACACCGCCGGTGGGCTCGAGCGGGCCGGCCTGCTCGAGGAGCCCCTGGCCGACCGGCTGCGGGCGGGCGCTGCCGCGGATCCGCCGCGGGCGGGCGGCCCGGACGATGCCGGTGGTGCGGACGATGCCGGTGGTGCGGACGACACGGTGGCCGGGAACGTTGGCCCGGAGCCCCCGCGTTGAACAGCCGTACCGGCTCGACAGGACGGACACCCGATCGCCATGCCGCACCGCCACCTCAACGGCCTGAAGACCGCGCTGCTGCTGGGCGTGCTTTCTGCCGCCATCCTGCTGGTGGGTTCGCTGTTCGGGCGGGGTGGACTGCTCATCGCCCTGGTGCTTGCGCTCGCGATGAACGGCTTTTCCTACTTCTTCTCGGATCGCATCGCCCTGCGGGCGATGCAGGCCTACCCGGTCACTCAGGTAGAACAGCCCCGGCTCTACGCCATCGTCGGGGAGCTCGCCCGCAATGCCCGCATGCCGATGCCGCGGCTGTACCTGAGCCCGACCGGCTCGCCCAACGCCTTCGCCACCGGCCGCAATCCGCGCAATGCGGCGGTCTGCTGTACCGAGGGCATCATGGAACTGATGGACGATCGCGAGTTGCGCGGCGTTCTCGGGCACGAACTCAGTCATGTGTATAATCGCGACATTCTTATCGCCTCGGTCGCCGGTGCCCTCGCCAGCGTCATCGTGTACCTGGCGAACATGGCCCAGTTCCTGGCCATCTTCGGCGGGCGGGACGAGGAGAACGGGCCGGGCATCTTCGAGCTGCTGTTGCTGATGATTCTGGGGCCGGTGGCGGCGACGGTCATTCAGCTTGCCATCAGCCGATCCCGGGAGTACCAGGCCGACGAAGCGGGCTCGACGCTCACCGGCGACCCGCTCGGGCTGGCCAGCGCGCTACGCAAGCTGGAGGCGGGTGCGACTGCCCGCCCGCTGCCGCAGAACTCGAAGCTGGGCCCCGCGGCCGCGCTGATGATTGCCAATCCGTTCCGCGGCGGCGGCGTCGGCCGGCTGTTCTCGACCCATCCGCCCATGAACGAGCGGATCGCCCGCCTGGAACAGCTCGCTCGTATGAACCCGTATCAGTGACCGGCAACCGACCACGGTGTTATCCACCCTGGCGCAGCCATATTGCGGTGGGAAACTCGGAGTAGAGTTCTGCCGTCGCCCGCGTTTCGCGGGACGGTAGCCGGGAACGGAAACGTTTCACGGCCACGACGGCGGCGGAGCGCACCCCCCAGGTTCCGCCGCAGGCACCCCGCCCGAAACCCCCCATCGGGCGGGGTGCGCCGTTTCCGGGTGCGGGCCTCAGCGATAGTTGACGAACTGGAGCGGGACCTCGAAGTCCTCGGCCTTCAGCAGCTGGATCACCCGCTGCAGGTCGTCCCGCTTCTTCCCGGTGACGCGGAGCTGGTCGCCCTGAATCTGGGCCTGTACACCCTTTGGGCCATCGGTCCGGATCTTCTTCGCGATCGCCCGGGCCTTGTCTTCCGCGATGCCCTGCTGGACGGTCACCGACAGGCGGAACTCCTTGCCCGACGGCTTGGGCTCGTCGAACGACAGCGCCTTGAGCGAGATGCCGCGTTTGACGAACTTCTCCTGCAGGACGTCGAGCACTGCCTTGACCCGCTCATCTGTGTTCGCTACCAGCAGAATCGACTCCCCGGACAGGGCGGCCGACGCGCCCGTGTCGCGGAAGTCGAAGCGGGTCCGGATCTCCTTGGCTGTCTGGTTGACAGCGTTGTCTATCTCCTGTTCGTCGACTTTGCTGACGATGTCGAAGGATGGGTCTGCCACGTGCGCGGACCTCCAGTTCGGTTCGGTGCGGGGATGTCCGGTTGGGTAAGGGTGTCGAGTTGACCACCGTATGTGGCCATCGGGGGCGGTACCCGCCCCGGGGGGTGACTACTCACCGTTGTATTCGATCGACGACCGCCTTGCAGGGTGGTCCACCGTCCCGGCGGTCCAGCGGGACCGGTATGCTCCTCTACGAAGGCAGGTTGCCCGAGCGGCCAAAGGGAACGGTCTGTAAAACCGTCGGCTCAGCCTACGATGGTTCGAATCCATCACCTGCCACCATCCCCGGGCTCGCCCCGGGGATTTGTACGTCCGGTCAGGCCCGAAGCGACGCTTCGGGCCTGACCGCTTTCCGGGCTGTGCCGCGGCGATGGGTGCTCGCCGCTCAGTGGGCCGCGGCGGCATCCAGCTCGGCGCGGGTCAGCAGCGGGTGCAGGGCCAGGCCGAGCTCGGCCAGCCGTTCGCGGCCGCCCTCACCGCGGTCGATCACGCAGAGCACGTCCTCGACGATTGCGCCCTCATCGCGCAGCACCTTCGTCGCGTCCAGGACTGCGCCGCCGGAGGTGACGACGTCCTCCACGAGAACGACGCGGCGGCCGGTGACCTCGCCACCCTCGGCGATCCGCCGGGTGCCGTACTCCTTGGCCTTCTTGCGCACGAACCGCGCGGGCAGGGCGGTGCGCTGGGAGAGCAGGGTGGCCAGGGGCACGCCGCCGAGCTCGAGCCCGGCCAGGACCTCGGTGCCCGCGGGCACGAGCCCGGTCAGGCCGTCGACGATCGCGGCGAGCAGCTCCGGGTCGGCCTCGAACAGGTACTTGTCGAAGTACTCGGTGCTCGTCTTGCCCGACCGGAGCAGGAAGGTGCCGGTCAGATGGGAGGCGGCCCGGACTCGGGCGGCCAACGCCGCGTCGTCGCTCACGGGGTGCACTCTAGTGCCGCCTCGCCCGGGCCCACCGCGATTGCCGATCGGCGTTCGCCACCCGTCCACACTCGACGTACCGGGGTGTTCGGCGACCAACCGGCGTTACGGTGCCTCAATGTCGCGATCCGCCGACGAGCGCCGCCTGCCGGTCCCGCCGGACGGCCCCGGTCCACTGCTGTTCGTCTACGGGACGCTGATGTTTCCCGAGGTGGTCTCGATGCTGATCGGCCGGGTGCCCCCGATGGAGTCCGCAGCCGCCCCCGGATGGCGGGCCGCCTGCCTGCGCGGTCGCCTCTACCCGGGGCTGGTGCGCCGGGTGGTTGTGGACCAGGTGGCTCGGGAGGAGGCGCCGGCCACGGGGCGGGTGCTTGTCGGCCTCGATCCGACGGAACGTGCGGTCCTCGACGCGTTCGAGGGCTCGGCCTACGCAGCCGGCCCGCTCGTCCTGGCCGATGGGCGCCCAGCAGTCGCCTACCTCTGGCTCGACGCCGCCGAGGCGACCGCCGAGGACTGGGATGCCAGTGCGTTCGCCGGCCAGCACCTCGGTGACTACGTTCTGCGGTGCGCGGCCTGGCGAGCTCAGCTGACCGATTCGGAGCTCTGAGTCACATCACCTTCGGTGCAGGAAAGCGTCACCGTCGGTGCAGATCCTGCAGAGCCGTATCACCTTCGGCGGGCTGACCGGTTGCTCCGGCCAGCCCGTCGCCTCAGCGGTTGATCGTGGGCGGGAGCCCTTCGTCACCGCGCCCGCCGCCGCGCGGTTCCCCTGATCCGCCTCGGCTGGTGAATCCGCCGGAGCCTGGGCGGACGCCTGCGGTCTCCGTGGCCCGGTTGCCGACACCCGCGCCGCGGCCGGCGGCCTCACCCACGCCGGCTCGGTCGCCGGGGTACGGCTCCTCGAAGCGGCCGTGGGCGCTGTCGTAGGTGCACAGTGCGTAGATCACCAGGATGTCGATCGCGATGATGATGACCGACCACACCGGGAACGCCGCCACGAAGGCAAGCTGGCCGATCGCATTGATCGCCGCGATGGCGATGCCGGCCCACCGCGCGTAGTCATTACGAATGTAGATCCCGTAGGCGAGCGCCATCTCGACGATGCCGATCGCGATCCACAACGCGCCCCAGAAGTTGGTGTCGGCGTAGAGGATGTTCGCGCCGCCGTTGAGGTTGTTCACGACCACTGTGTAGTCGCGCAGGGCCGCGATGCCGTAGATCAGGTTGTGGAATCCGACGATGAACATGATCACGGCGGCGAAGGTGAGCCATCCGCTCAGCGGGCGAACTGCCCGATTTCCTGCCATCTCTTCCTCCCGTTCGACGCCGATGCCTCACCCGACCGGTGAACCGCCACGCCCCGGTAAGGGGGCCACCGGGATCGGACGGGGCACGACCTCGTGGTCGCGGCGGGTCGATACCGGCACCGTATGGTCCGGTCGTCATTCGGTAGTCAGACAACTACCGTCCGCCGCTTAGGTGCGATACCCGTCCTGTACCGACGTCACCCCTACTGGGTTCAGCCGAGGGGCGGCAGCGTCGTGATCTTGTCTGTGGCGGCGTCCCAGTGCAGCCGGCCGTGCTGGAAGGTGCTCTCCCGCCCGCCCGGCACCGAGTACTCGTCGGTCGTGGGCAGGCCGAGGCTGGACGCCGAGCCGCCGAGGGTCAGGTAGGTCTGCAGGATCCGGCCGTGGACCTCGTGGGCTCCGGTCACCGGGTGCCAGTAGATCCAGCCCCCCTGAAAACGGGCCTGCTGGGCGCCGGGTGTACTGGCAATCTCGATGTCACTCACCGGGCGGCGCAGGAAGCTGTTCGACCCGCCGATGCCGAGGTACTTCGTCGAGATCGGGCCATACAGCGCGTGCACCCCGGTGGCGACGGACCAGAAAACCAGGCCGTTGCCGTACTGCTGCCAACGGCCCCCGCCGCCCGCGGGATTCTCGACCCCGACCGGGGCGCCGAGGTTGGCCTGGGTCGGCCCCGCGGCCGCGTACCACTTCTCGATCTCACTGTGGGTGCCGTCCGCCTGCGCGGTGAGCGCGCTCGACGTGCAGCACAGCACGTTCGTGTCCACGTTGCCGGCGATTCCGGGCACCGCGCCGCCCGAGGTGTACTGCCACAGCGCCCATTTCGACCAGCCGCCAGGTAGCCAGCCGGGGGCCGCCTGGCCGTTGTAGATCGCGAACCAGAACGGGTACTTCACGAAGTCGTGAGTATCCGCCATCTTCCCGGTCCAGAACGACCGATAGGTGTAAATGATGGGGATCCGTCCGGTCTCGGACTCGACCTCCTCCAGGAACGCCCGGGTCCAGGCTGCGAGCGCCCGGGGGTCGAGCCCGCCGGTGTCCTCCAGATCCAGCACGGGCGCGAGGTGGCCCGTCGTGCGCGTCAACCCGGTGACGGCGATGAAGTGCCGGGCCTGTTCCACCGCGGTCGACAGCGACTGCGCCGGGCGCGCGTAGTGGTAGGCGCCGACCACCAGTCCGGTCTTCGTGGCGGCAGCGCGGTCGGCGGCGAAGAACGGGTTGGTGTAGTTCGCCCCCTCGGTGGCCTTGATGATCGCGAAGCTGAGGCCGGAGCCGCGAGCCGCGTTCCAGTCGATCGGCCCGCCACCCGGGTGCTGCCACGAGGCCACGTCGACCCCGCGTGGCCACAACGGCGAGGGGGTCGCCCCCTGGGCGACGCCGGCGGTGCCGGACATGGTCAGCGTGGCGGCGGTGAGTGCGGCGACGCTCAGCAACCGTCGGGGCAGCGGTATCGCGAGCGCCGGCCTGGCCGGCGAGGACCGGCGGCGGGGGGTGTGGCCAGCGGCGTCCGTCCGGCGGACCGGGACGGCGCTCGAGGGGCGGATCGGCCTGGACTGCGATGCCTGGGTGGCCATCGCGGCCGGTCGGCCGGGGCGGGGGAACACCGTGCCGGGTGGCAGCGGGGTGCCGGGCCGGATCGGGATGCCGACAGGGCCGGCATCGCCGTCGGTGCCTCGGGTCGTCGGATACCGGCCAGGACGATGCGTCGAACGCATGGGCAACCCTCGGATGCTTGGGAGGCGACGGTCGGGGAGGCTCGTGATCCGGTTGGCCGCGCCAAGAGGGGCGCACCAACGGGTGCGCCACACGCTAAGCATTCAAGGAATTGCTTACAGCTATCAAAGGTAAGGGAGTCCGAGTTATTCGCTACGGACAGTTGTTCTCGCCGGCAATCTGCGCATCTTCCGGTCGGAACGGCCGCCGGGTCGGGCACGGCGGCGTGCCAGTGGGCAAGACTGGCGATGGGGGTGTTCCGGGCATCCGGCGGCGGGCGGCAACCGCTGAGGGTTGGTCCGGGGCGGCGCTCGCATGATCGGGGACGAAACGGGCGGGGGTGCCGTCCCAACCGTGCTCGCCGTCGTGTAACCTAAGCTCCGCGACCTCGCGCCCCTTTAGCTCAGTCGGCAGAGCGTCTCCATGGTAAGGAGAAGGTCTACGGTTCGATTCCGTAAAGGGGCTCCACGTTCCAGTCCTCGGGCGGGTTCGTGTCCGGGATGGGCGGTTCCGCCGGTTCTCCCGGGTAAGCTTGTGGTCGGATCTCCGGGCATCCCGGAGACCATCCTGGCGGTGTAGCTCAGTCTGGCAGAGCAAGCGGCTCATAATCGCTGTGTCGCCGGTTCAAGTCCGGCCACCGCTACTATCGGGGTGCGGTGTGCCGCAGCCCCCTTAGGGGCTCGCGGCCTGCCGCGTCGCCCGATCAGTTCAGCACCCGATTCAGGAAGAGGCATCACGCCGTGGCCGCCACTGACGTCCGCCCGAAGATCACGATGGCGTGCCAGGTGTGTAAGCACCGGAACTACATCACCCGCAAGAACCGGCGCAACGACCCGGATCGCCTCGAACTGAAGAAGTTCTGCCCGAACTGCGGCAAGCACACGGAGCACCGCGAGACCCGCTGACGATGCTCGGCGTCCCCCGCTGGGGCCACGCCGCCGTCCGGCGGATGCGCATTCGGGTTCCGTGAGCCCATCGCCAACGCGTCCTCACAACCGGCCAGGGATCGCCCTGGCCGGTTGTTTGCGTGCCCACCCCCCGACCGGGCGTGTCGGTCGGGGTCGGCGGTGCTGGTTCGGCGGTGTGATACCCAGGACACGTCGACCCGCCCGTCGATGGGTCAGCACGCCTGGTTTGTGGTGAGATGCTCCACGCCGCAACCGGCGCGGCACATTCGCCGGACCGCCAATTGACGGCATCCGGGCCTGCCGTGGACATCGAGATCGGAGCCGTGATGTCGCTCAACCAGGACTTTGTGGGACGCAGTTTCGTCTCGCCCGTCCCCTTCCAGGTCGGACGCGAGCACATCCGGCAGTTCGCCCGGGCGATCGGGGACGACAATCCGCTGTACCACGACGTGGAGGCCGCCAAGGCCGCCGGCTATTCCGATCTTGTCGCGCCGCCCACGTTCCTGATCAGCGCGATCCCCGGGGCGTTGGGGCTGCCCACCGACGATCCGGCGCTCGGGCTGGACTACGCCCTGGTCGTGCACGGTGAGCAGCGCTTCACCCTGCGCCGACCGGTGGTGGCGGGGGACGAACTGATCACCACCTCGACCCTGACCGGCATCCGGGCGGTGGGTCGGAACGAGGTCCTCGTCACCACCTACCGCTACGACACGTCAAGCGGCGAGGAGGTCGCCGTCGGCGCGTGCACCCTGGTCTCCCGTGGTACGGCACCGCCGCGGGGATGAGCGCGCGTCGCACGGCGCCCAGCCCGGCCCAGGCCGGGCGTCCGGCCGCACCCCCGGGGCTCACCGGGAGTGCCTCACTCTGGGGAGAACAACGATGACGGCGACCGTCGGCTATGACGACGTCGAGGTCGGCACCGAGCTGCCGGAACGGCTGTTCCCACTGCGGCGGGTCGATCTCGTCCGCTATGCGGGAGCGTCCGGGGACTTCAACCCCATCCACTGGAGCGAGCGGGCCGCCGCGGACGCGGGCCTGCCCGGCGTGCTCGCGCACGGGATGCTGACGATGGCGACCGCCACCCGTCTCGTCACCGACTGGGCCGGGGACCCGGGCGCCGTGCTCGAGGTCGGCGTGAAGTTCTCCTCGCCCGTGGTGGTGCCGGACGGTGACGAGGGCGCCTCGGTGTCGGTGCGTGGCGTCGTGGAGAAGAAGCTCGACAACAACCGGGTGGTGGTCAACCTCACCACCCGGTGTCGCGGCGAGAAGGTGCTGATGGCCGCCCGCGCCACCGTTCAGCTGAGCTGAGCTGAGCAGGCCGGCAGCCGGAGCGGGTCGGTGGCGGGTCGGCGGGTGAGCGGCCGGTCCGTCAGACGGCCTCGGCCAGCAGATCGGACAGCCGGCCCACGCCCTTGGCCAGGTCCTCGTCGCCCAGCGCGTAGGACAGTCGGGCGAAGCCCGGGGTGCCGAACGCCTCACCGGGGACGATGGCGACCCCGGCCTCCTCCAGGATGAGCTGGCACAGTTCGGCGCTGGTCGTGGGGGTCCGGCCGCGCAGGGTTCGGCCCAGCACGCCCTGCAGCGAGGGGTAGCAGTAGAACGCGCCCTCGGGCAGCGGGCAGCTCACCCCCGGGATCTGGGTGAGCATGCCGTGCATCGTCAGCCGGCGGCGGTCGAAGGCGACGCGCATCTCGGCGACGGCGTCGAGGGGCCCGGTGACGGCGGCAAGCGCCGCGATCTGGGAGACGTTGGCGACGTTCGAGGTCGCGTGCGACTGCAGGTTCGCCGCCGCGGCGGTGACATCCGCCGGCCCGATCAGCCAGCCGACCCGCCAGCCCGTCATCGCGTAGGTCTTCGCGACGCCGTTGACGATGACGCAGCGCTCCGCGAGCCCCGGCACCTCCGCCAGGATCGAGGCGAACCGTGCCTCGCCGTAGACGAGATGCTCGTAGATCTCGTCGGCAAGTACCCAGATGCCGGCCTGCTCGGCCCAGCGGCCGATCTCGCGGATCTCCTCCGGCGTGTGCACGGCGCCGGTCGGGTTCGACGGCGAGTTGAACAACAGCACCTTGGTGCGCTCGGTGCGGGCCGCCTCGAGCTGTTCGACGGTCACCCGGTAGCCGGCTTCCGGCCCGGTGACGACGTCGACCGGCACACCCCCGGCGAGTCGGATCGACTCGGGGTAGGTGGTCCAGTACGGCGCGGGCAGCAGCACCTCGTCACCCGGGTCGAGCAGCGTGGCGAACGCCTCGTAGACGGCCTGCTTGCCGCCGTTGGTCACCAGAACCTGGCTCGCGGAAACGGTGACGCCGGAGTCCCGGGCCGTCTTCTCGGCGATGGCCTGCCGCAGCTCCGGCAGGCCACCCGCCGGGGTGTAGCGGTGCATGCGGGGTTCTCGGCATGCCTTCTCCGCGGCGGCGACTATGTGGTCCGGAGTTGGGAAGTCCGGCTCGCCGGCGCCGAAGCCGACCACGTCCTGCCCCTCGGCGCGCATCGCCTTCGCGGTGGCGTCGACGGCCAGCGTCGCGGACGGGGCGATGCCGCCGATGCGGCTTGAGATCCTGCTCATAGTGCCCATGCTGCCATGGCGTCCGGATGAGCGTCGTACGCAGGCGGCCGGGATCCGGCGTCCGTGCGGACCGGGGCGGGGGTGGCCGCAGGACCCGGTTCCGCGGGTCCTGCGGCCGTTGTGCCGCGGGTCCTGTGGACGGCGCGCCGCGGGTTTTGCGGCCGTTGTGCCGTGGGTCCTGCGGACGGTGCGCGGCGGGACTCGGGACAGTGCCCGGACGGTTCCGCGCAACACTCGGTGGCCACCGTCCGGACAGCCTGCCCGGGCCGGCGAGCACTCGACGCGATCGGCCCGCGCGGAGTCGGGTCGATGAAGGGGTATGCTCGATCCGCTCGGGTACCCATTGCGGTAGCCGGCTCACGGGCTGGCCTGTGCGCTATGGTTCATAAGCGCAGCGTGTGGGTTCGGCGAGGCGGCGGGGCTCCGGGCGTGTCCAAGGGGCGTGGCTCAATTGGTAGAGCACCGGTCTCCAAAACCGGCGGTTGCAGGTTCGAGTCCTGTCGCCCCTGCGCTGTTCGACGGTTGGCTGGTTTGGCGACGGAGTGGGTGGAGTTGAGTGGCGACCGATACCCGTGACGCGGCACCGCGTCCCAGGCGGGCCACGCGTACCGCGGGCCGGCGTCAGCATCGGCCGTTTCAGTTCATCCACAAGGTCCTCCGGTTCATCCGCGAGGTCATGGCGGAGCTCCGGAAGGTCGTCTATCCGGGCCGGAGCGAGCTGATCACCTACGTGCTGGTCGTGCTCGTCTTCGTCAGCGTGATGACGGCCTTCGTGGCTAGTCTCGACTTCGGGCTCACGAAGGCGGTCCTCGCGATCTTCGGCTGACGGGCCCGCCAGCCGGCGGGGTCGGGCAGTGCGGACGAACGGGTCCGGGCGGGCGACAGCCGCCGGTCCGCAGGTCGATCGTGTCCGCCCGTTCGGCACCACGCCCGCGCAGCGCCCGCTCCGCGGAGTCCACAGCAGCACCAAGCGTCCACGAGAGAAGGATCGTCCGCGTGTCCCAGTCGCCCGAGCAGGCCTCTTCCGAGCAGGGGGAGGCCCTCGCCCGTCTCGATCTCCTCGCGGCGTTCGAGCACGACGAGGTGGCGAGCACGGACGCCGGCGCCGAGCTCGATGACGCCAGCGCCGACGACACCGACGAGTCGGGCGTTGAGGCCACCGACGAGTCGGGCGTAGAGGCCACCGGTGAGACCGACGCCAGCGTGGCAGCCGACGCCAGCGTGGCAGCCGACGAGGCCGGCCCCCTGGCCGGCGCAGGCGCCGCGCCCGGTGCGGCGGGCGAGCCTGCCGCGGTCGCCGAGCCCACGAGCGCGGTGCCGGTCGCCGTGGCCGACGACACCGATGACGATGACGAGGACGAGGACGACCTGCGCCGCGCCATCGAGGACGCGCCGGGCGAGTGGTACGTCGTGCACTCGTACGCGGGCTACGAGAACAAGGTCAAGACCAACCTCGAGACCCGTATCTCCAGCCTCAACATGGAGGACTACATCTTCCAGATCGAGGTGCCCACCGAAGAGGTCCCGGTGGTCAAGAACGGCAAGAGGCAGCTGGTCCAGCAGAAAAAGTACCCGGGTTACATCTATGTCCGGATGGACCTGACCGACCAGTCCTGGTCCGCGGTCCGTAACACGCCGGGTGTGACCGGGTTCGTGGGGCTCACCAACCGGCCCTCGCCGCTGCGCCGCGAGGAGGTTCTGTCCATCCTCGCCCCGGCGGCCCCGAAGGAGAAGAAGGTCGAGACCGTCCGGGTCCAGGAGTTCGAGGTCGGGGAGTCGGTCACCGTCATGGACGGGCCCTTCGCCACGCTCCCGGCGACCATCAGCGAGATCAACCTCGACGCCCAGCGGCTGAAGGTGCTGGTCTCGATCTTTGGTCGCGAGACGCCCGTCGAGCTGCAGTTCAATCAGGTCGCGAAGATCTGATCCGGTCCGTAGAACCCCGGTAGGAAGACGAGCACATGCCCCCCAAGAAGAAGAAGATCACCGCGATCATCAAGCTCCAGATCAACGCCGGCAAGGCCACGCCGGCGCCGCCGGTCGGTCCCGCGCTGGGCCAGCACGGCGTGAACATCATGGAGTTCTGCAAGCAGTACAACGCGGCGACCGAGTCGCAGACCGGCAACGTCGTGCCGGTCGAGATCACCGTGTTCGAAGACCGGTCGTTCACCTTCGTCACGAAGACCCCGCCGGCCGCGCGGCTCATCCTCAAGGCCGCGGGCGTGGAGAAGGGAAGCGGGACTCCGCACCGGGACAAGGTCGCCAAGCTGACCCCGGCTCAGGTGCGCGAGATCGCCCAGACCAAGCTCCCCGACCTCAACGCCACGACGATCGAGGCGGCAGAGAAGATCATCGCGGGGACTGCCCGCTCGATGGGGATCACGGTCGGCGACTAGCCTTCCGCGCCCCCCCAGCCACACCGGACCGACGCCGTGGGAGGGCGGTCGGACCGCCGACTGCGGCGCGGACGAGGTCCACGCCGTGGCGAGCCGGGCCGATCGTCCGCCGGCACCACGAGGAGACACCCATGAAGCGCAGCAAGGCCTACCGGGCCGCCGCCGAAAAGATCAACCCCGAGAACCTCTACAGCCCGCTGGACGCCGTCCGGCTCGCCCAGGAGACCTCGACCACGAAGTACAACGCGACCGTCGAGGTCGCCATCCGCCTCGGGGTCGACCCGCGCAAGGCCGACCAGATGGTCCGCGGCACGGTCAACCTGCCGCACGGCACCGGCAAGTCGCCGCGCGTTGCCGTGTTCGCCGCCGGTGAGAAGGCCGCCGAGGCGACCGCCGCCGGCGCCGACATCGTCGGCAGTGACGACCTGGTCGCCCGCATCCAGGAAGGCTTCCTGGACTTCGACGCGACGGTCGCCACGCCGGACCAGATGGCCAAGGTCGGGCGGATCGCCCGCATCCTCGGCCCCCGCGGGCTGATGCCGAACCCGAAGACCGGCACCGTCACGCTGGACATCGGCAAGGCCGTCGCCGACATCAAGGGCGGAAAGATCAACTTCCGGGTGGACAAGCAGGGCAACCTGCACATCGTCATCGGGAAGACGCACTTCACCGACGCCCAGCTCATCGAGAACTACACGGCGGCCCTGGACGAGATCGTCCGGGTGAAGCCCTCGGCGGCGAAGGGTCGCTACCTCAAGAAGGTCACCTTCGCCACCACGATGGGCCCGGGTATCCCGGTCGACCCGAACCGCACCCGCAACCTGTTGGAGGACGGCGTTCCCGCCTGATCCCATCGCCGCGCCGTGCCGGCTCCCGGCCGTGCGCACAGCGGTGGCTACTTTGCTTCCAGCTTTCCTGGCTTTCTTGCCCTTCCAGAGGTCTCTGTGTCTGTTCCGTCCCTCTGGAAGGGCAAGGTAAGCGGGGAGGCCGGGGCTCGAGCTGGGCGATGAATGTGTACGTGAGATCGTCGCGTACACTGAGCACGAACACGTTTTACACCGAAGACCGCTGGTCGCCGTCGTCACCCAGGTGGGGAAGATCCCACTCGGGACGAGCGACGGTCGAAGGCCCGACTTCCCCGGGCGGCCCGCGCAGGTGACGGAAGCAAGGACCGCGGCACTGTTGAGGCGGTCGGCGCTGGTGCGCCGTCCTCTCTCCCCTGTCGCTCTTCACGCCCCGTGCGCCTGCGCCGGGGCGTTCGTCGTCTCCCGGGGTTGAACGGATGGCCGGCCGATACCCCGAAGGAGCCCCATGGCGAAACCTGAGAAGACCGCCGCGGTGGCGGAGATCGCCGAGGAGTTCCGTGGCGCGACCGCCGCGGTCCTCACCGAGTACCGCGGTCTGACGGTGAGCCAGCTCACCGAGCTGCGGCGCACCCTTGGCAAGGGCGCGCGCTACGCGGTGGTCAAGAACACGCTGACCAAGATCGCGGCGGAGCAGGCCGGTGTCACCGGGATCGACGAGTTGTTCGTCGGCCCGACCGCCGTCGCCTTCGTCACCGGCGACCCGGTCGAGGCGGCCAAGGGCCTGCGCGACTTCGCCCGCGCGAACCCGGCCCTCGTGGTCAAGGGCGGCGTTGTCGAGGGCAAGGCGATGACGGCCGACGATATCCGCAAGCTTGCGGATCTCGAGTCTCGCGAGGTCCTGCTGGCGAAGCTCGCCGGCGCGATGAAGGGCTCGCTGTCCGGCGCGGTCGGCCTGTTCGCCGCCCCGCTGTCGCAGGTCGCCCGGCTGGCCGAGGCGCTGCGCGAGCAGCGGGCGAGCCAGGCCGGCGCCGAAGTGCCCACCGAGCAGGCGCCGGCGGCCGAGGCCTCCGCGGAGTAGCCGTCCGCACCGCGGGATGACGGTGGCCGGCGACGGCCGCCGCCGCCCCTGGACCACCCCGCGCCGGCCGGGCCGGCACGCCGAGGCCCAGCCGGCACCACCCACGAGCCACCCCGATCACCGGTCGCCCATCCGGCCGGACAAGATCATCGGCATGACGAGGAAGGAAACGCCATCATGGCGAAGCTGTCGACCGAAGAGCTGCTCGGCGCGTTCAAGGAACTGACTCTGCTCGAGCTCTCGGAGTTCGTGAAGCAGTTCGAGGAGACCTTCGGCGTGACCGCCGCGGCGCCCGTCGCCGTGGCTGCGGCGCCGCTCGCCGGCGGCGCCGGCGGCGAGGCCCCGGCTGCTGAGGAGCAGGACGAGTTCGACGTCATCCTCGAGTCCGTCGGCGACAAGAAGATCCAGGTCATCAAGGAGGTCCGGGCGCTGACCAGCCTCGGGCTGAAGGAGGCCAAGGACCTCGTCGACGGGGCGCCCAAGCCCGTCCTGGAGAAGGTCGCCAAGGAGGCCGCCGAGAAGGCCAAGGCGGCCCTCGAGGGCGCTGGCGCGTCGGTCACCGTCAAGTAACACCGCCCGTCTTCCGGGTCCGGTCCGGGCGGGCTCTGGCCCGCCGCCGCGGGCCGGTGCGGTCGCTCGACGCGGCCGCGGCGCATCCCGCGTGCCGGGGCACCTCCGAGGTGTCCCGGCACGCGGCGTCTGAGCCCTCGAAACGCCGAGACACGCTGCTACGTAAGCGGATGAGCAGGTCGGGTCGTTCGTGACGTTTTCCGAAGGGGGTTGACGGCCTCTGTAGATCGGAGTTCCATCATGTCGCGAACGCTCGTCGGGAAGCAGATGCGGTGCGCTACGTTCTCCCCGCGTGGTCCTGCCACGCACGTCCTTGCCAGCGGTGTGCCCTTCGGCTACACTGCTAGTTTGCGCTGCCCTTTTCGTCGCATCGGCTCCGCCGACACCTTTCCGGTGAGGTCGGGCTCTCTGTGGGGGTCCGGTACGCGCCGCCTTGCGGTTCCGACCAGGTCGTCGGTGCCGCGCTCGCGGTGGGTTCCGGTTCGACGTGAAGGCGCGTTGGCCGTGCTGGTGCGTGGCACGGCTGTATCGCAGCCACACCGAGGACTCTGAGCAGACCTTTGCCCGTGCACCGACCCGTTGTTCTCAGCGGACACCCGCGTCGCCGCGCGCTTGCGCCGCGACGGCGCTTTGGCGCGCCCGCGGTCAGCCGAACGCCTGTCGCGGCAGTTATC
Source organism: Frankia tisae (assembly GCF_025403405.1). Lineage (GTDB taxonomy): Bacteria > Actinomycetota > Actinomycetes > Frankiales > Frankiaceae > Frankia > Frankia tisai. Next base: position 17,940 of record NZ_JANEZT010000001.1, on the reverse strand, counting down.
TGCGGTTCGGCGGACCGACGGACCAGGGACCGGCGGACTTGCTGCGGGACGAGGGCCGACTCCGGCCGCGCGACCGGCCGCCGGGGCGCCCAGCGCCGCCGCGCCTGTGCGCCTCGCGGCCATCCTCTCACCGGCGGGGCACCCCCCGTCGCTGTTCCCGACAACCGTAGCGAGACACTGATCACCTGACCACACCCCCGACGGATCCTTGACGTCCGCGACGCCAGCCCGACGATCCAGGCCACCCGGAAGGACCACCTTGGCCGCCTCGCGCTCTTCCTCCCGCATCTCGTTCGCTAAGATCATCGAGCCCCTCGAGGTCCCGGATCTCCTTGCTCTTCAGACGCAGTCCTTCGATTGGCTGATCGGTAGTGACGCCTGGGCGGAGCGGGTTCAGGAGGCCGTGGACTCGGGCCGGGACGATGTTCCGATCACCTCCGGTCTGGAGGAGGTCTTCGAGGAGATCTCCCCGATCGAGGACTTCTCCGGCTCCATGTCCCTGTCCTTCCGGGACCACCGGTTCGAGCCATCCAAGTACTCCGTGGAGGAGTGCAAGGACAAGGACATGACCTACTCGGCCCCGCTGTTCGTGACGGCCGAGTTCACCAACAACACCACCGGTGAGATCAAGAGCCAGACGGTGTTCATGGGCGACTTCCCGCTCATGACCCCGAAGGGCACCTTTGTGATCAACGGGACCGAGCGTGTGGTGGTCAGCCAGCTCGTCCGGTCGCCAGGGGTCTACTTCGAGCGCAGCCTGGACAAGGCGTCGGACAAGGACCTGTACTCCTGCAAGGTGATCCCGTCGCGTGGGGCCTGGCTGGAGTTCGAGATCGACAAGCGGGACACCGTCGGCGTCCGGATCGACCGCAAGCGCCGCCAGTCCGTCACCGTGCTGCTCAAGGCGCTCGGCTGGGACGAGGCGCGCATCCTGGAGCGCTTCGGCGACTTCCCGTCGATGCGCATCACCCTGGAGAAGGACCACACGGCCAGCCAGGACGACGCGCTGCTCGACATCTACCGCAAGCTGCGCCCGGGCGAGCCGCCGACGCGGGAGTCGGCGCAGACCCTGCTGGAGAACCTCTTCTTCAACCCCAAGCGTTACGACCTGGCGAAGGTCGGCCGCTACAAGGTGAACAAGAAGCTCACCCTTGAGGTCGCTCACGACGTCGGTGTCCTCACCGAGGATGACATCGTGCGCACGATCGAGTACGTCGTCAAGCTGCACGCGGGCGCCGACCCGTCCGAGTACGAGGTCGACGACATCGACCACTTCGGCAACCGGCGGCTGCGCACGGTCGGCGAGCTGATCCAGAACCAGGTTCGCCTGGGTCTGGCCCGGATGGAGCGGGTCGTCCGCGAGCGGATGACCACCCAGGACGTCGAGGCGATCACGCCGCAGACCCTGATCAACATCCGGCCGGTCGTTGCCTCCATCAAGGAGTTCTTCGGCACCAGCCAGCTGTCGCAGTTCATGGACCAGACCAACCCGCTGGCCGGCCTGACTCACAAGCGCCGCCTGTCGGCGCTGGGCCCCGGCGGTCTGTCCCGGGAACGGGCCGGCTTCGAGGTCCGCGACGTGCACCCCAGCCACTACGGCCGGATGTGCCCGATCGAGACGCCGGAAGGCCCGAACATCGGCCTGATCGGCTCGCTGTCGACGTTCGCGCGGGTCAACCCGTTCGGCTTCGTCGAGACGCCGTACCGCAAGGTTGTCAGCGGCCAGGTCACCGACCAGATCGACTACCTCACCGCGGACGAGGAGGACCGGCACGTCAAGGCGCAGGCCAACACGCCGCTGCTGCCCGACGGCACGTTCGCCGAGGACCGCGTGCTGGTTCGCCGCAAGGGCGGTGAGGTCGAGTTCATCCCGCCGGACGAGGTCGACTACATGGACGTCTCGCCGCGGCAGATGGTGTCCGTGGCCACGGCCATGATCCCGTTCCTCGAGCACGACGACGCCAACCGCGCGCTCATGGGCTCCAACATGCAGCGCCAGTCGGTGCCGCTGCTGCGTTCCGAGGCGCCGCTGGTCGGCACCGGGATGGAGGCCCGCGCGGCCAAGGACGCCGGCGACGTGGTCGTCTGCGTCCAGGCCGGCGTCGTCGAGGACCTCTCGGCGGACTACATCACCGTCATGCACGACGACGGCACCCGGCGCACCTACCGGCTGGCGAAGTTCCGCCGGTCCAACCAGGGCACCTGCATCAACCAGAAGCCGATCGTGTTCGAAGGGGACCGGGTCGAGGCCGGCCAGGTCATCGCGGACGGCCCATGCACCGACAACGGCGAGATGGCGCTCGGCAAGAACCTGCTGGTCGCCTTCATGCCGTGGGAGGGGCACAACTACGAGGACGCGATCATCCTGTCGCAGCGCCTCGTGCAGGACGACGTGCTGTCCTCGATCCACATCGAGGAGCACGAGGTCGACGCCCGGGACACCAAGCTCGGTCCCGAGGAGATCACCCGCGACATCCCGAACGTCGCCGAGGAGGTCCTCGCCGACCTCGACGAGCGCGGCATCATCCGGATCGGTGCCGAGGTCTCGCCCGGCGACGTCCTGGTCGGCAAGGTCACCCCGAAGGGCGAGACCGAGCTGACCCCCGAGGAGCGGCTGCTGCGGGCGATCTTCGGGGAGAAGGCCCGGGAGGTCCGCGACACCTCGCTGAAGGTGCCGCACGGCGAGTCCGGCAAGGTCATCGGCGTGCGGGTGTTCGCCCGCGAGGACGGCGACGAGCTCCCGCCCGGCGTCAACGAGCTGGTCCGGGTCTACGTCGCCCAGAAGCGGAAGATCACCGACGGTGACAAGCTCGCCGGTCGGCACGGCAACAAGGGCGTCATCGCCAAGATCCTCCCGCAGGAGGACATGCCGTTCCTCGAGGACGGCACGCCGGTGGACATCGTGCTCAACCCGCACGGCGTCCCCCGCCGGATGAACATCGGCCAGATCCTGGAGACCCACCTCGGGTGGGTGGCCAAGACCGGCTGGCAGGTGGACGCCGGCACCGAGGACTGGAAGGAGCGGCTGCGCGGGATCGGGGCGGACTCGTCCACCCCCGGGACCAACGTGTCCACGCCGGTCTTCGACGGCGCCCGCGAGGAGGAGATCACCGGCCTGCTCGACTCCACCCTCCCGAACCGGGACGGGGTCCAGCTCATCGGCTCCTCCGGCAAGGCCACGCTGTTCGACGGCCGCACCGGCGAGCCGTACCCGTACCCGGTGGCGGTCGGCTACATCTACATCCTCAAGCTGCTGCACCTGGTCGACGACAAGATCCACGCCCGGTCGACCGGGCCCTACTCGATGATCACCCAACAGCCCCTGGGTGGTAAGGCGCAGTTCGGTGGCCAGCGGTTCGGCGAGATGGAGGTGTGGGCGCTGGAGGCGTACGGCGCCGCCTACGCCCTGCAGGAGCTGCTGACCATCAAGTCCGACGACGTCGTGGGCCGAGTCAAGGTCTACGAGGCGATCGTCAAGGGCGAGAACATTCCGGAGCCCGGCATCCCGGAGTCGTTCAAGGTGCTCATCAAGGAGATGCAGTCGCTGTGCCTCAACGTCGAGGTCCTCTCCAGCGACGGTGTGCAGATCGAGATGCGTGACACCGACGAGGACGTCTTCCGTGCGGCGGAGGAACTCGGGATCGACCTGTCCCGGCGCGAGCCGAGCAGCGTCGAGGAGGTCTGAGCGGGCGCCGGGGGCCCGTCCCATCCGCCCCTGACCGGGCGGCGGGCCCCCGGCGGCCCGTCCGACTCCAGCGTCCCGACCGAGAAAGAGAGAGCAGGCGACAGTCTTGCTGGACGTCAACTTCTTCGACGAACTGCGCATCGGTCTTGCCACCGCGGACGACATCCGTCAGTGGTCGCACGGCGAGGTCAAGAAGCCGGAGACGATCAACTACCGCACCCTGAAGCCGGAGAAGGACGGGCTCTTCTGCGAGAAGATCTTCGGTCCGACCCGGGACTGGGAGTGCTACTGCGGTAAGTACAAGCGGGTCCGGTTCAAGGGCATCATCTGCGAGCGCTGTGGCGTCGAGGTCACTCGCGCCAAGGTGCGCCGTGAGCGCATGGGGCACATCGAGCTGGCCGCCCCGGTCACCCACATCTGGTACTTCAAGGGTGTCCCGAGCCGGCTCGGCTACCTGCTGGACCTGGCGCCGAAGGACCTCGAGAAGGTCATCTACTTCGCCGCCTACATGATCACCAAGGTCGACATCGACGCGCGGCACCGCGACCTGCCCACCCTCGAGGCCCGCATGGGTGTCGAGAAGCAGCAGCTCGAGGACAAGAAGAACGCCGACGTCGAGACCCGGCAGAAGCGGCTCGAGACCGACCTCGCGCAGCTCGAGGCCGAGGGCGCCAAGGGCGACGCGCGGCGCAAGGTCCGCGAGTCGGCCGAGCGCGAGATGCGCCAGATCCGCGACCGCGCGCAGCGCAAGATCGACGATCTGGACCGCGTCTTCGACCGCTTCAAGGGCATGAAGGTCCAGGACCTGGAGCCGGACGAGCTGCTCTACCGTGAGCTGCGCGACCGGTTCGGCCAGTACTTCGACGGCGGCATGGGCGCCGAGGCGCTGCAGCGCCGGCTCGCCGACTTCGACCTGGCCGCGGAGGCCGAGTCGCTGCGCGAGACCATCCGCAGCGGCAAGGGGCAGAAGAAGGCCCGCGCGCTCAAGCGGCTCAAGGTCGTCTCGGCGTTCCTGAACACCCGCAACTCCCCGATGGGGATGGTGCTCGACTGCGTTCCGGTGATCCCGCCGGACCTGCGGCCGATGGTGCAGCTCGACGGCGGTCGGTTCGCCACCTCCGACCTCAACGACCTGTACCGCCGCGTGATCAACCGGAACAACCGGCTCAAGCGGCTGCTCGATCTCGGCGCGCCCGAGATCATCGTCAACAACGAGAAGCGGATGCTGCAGGAGGCCGTCGACGCGCTGTTCGACAACGGCCGCCGCGGCCGGCCGGTCACCGGCCCGGGCAACCGTCCGCTGAAGTCGCTGTCCGACATGCTCAAGGGCAAGCAGGGCCGGTTCCGCCAGAACCTGCTCGGCAAGCGGGTCGACTACTCCGGCCGGTCGGTCATCGTCGTCGGACCGCAGCTCAAGCTGCACCAGTGCGGTCTGCCCAAGCAGATGGCGCTGGAGCTGTTCAAGCCGTTCGTGATGAAGCGCCTGGTGGACCTCAACCACGCGCAGAACATCAAGTCGGCGAAGCGGATGGTGGAGCGGGCCCGCCCGGTCGTCTGGGACGTGCTCGAAGAGGTCATCACCGAGCACCCGGTGCTGCTCAACCGGGCGCCGACCCTGCACCGCCTCGGCATCCAGGCCTTCGAGCCGCAGCTCGTCGAGGGCAAGGCCATCCAGATCCACCCGCTGGTCTGCACGGCGTTCAACGCCGACTTCGACGGCGACCAGATGGCGGTGCACCTGCCGCTGTCCGCCGAGGCGCAGGCCGAGGCCCGGATCCTGATGCTGTCGAGCAACAACATCCTCTCGCCGGCGTCCGGTCGGCCGCTGGCGATGCCCAGCCTCGACATGGTGACCGGTGTGTTCCACCTGTCGACGCTGGCCGAGGGTGCCATCGGCGAGGGCCGGGCGTTCTCCTCGGTCGCCGAGGCGCAGATGGCCTACGACGCCCGGGAGATCGGGCTGCAGGCGCGGATCAGTGTCCGGTTGCGCGACACCACCCCGCCGTCGGAGTGGGTGCCGCCGGTCGACTGGGTCACCGGGGACATGTTCAACCTGGAGACCACGTTCGGCCGCTGCCTGCTCAACGAGGCGCTGCCGGAGGGCTACCCCTTCATCAACGCCCAGCTGAACAAGAAGGCCCAGGCCGCGATCGTCAACGACCTGGCCGAGCGGTACCCGAAGATCCAGGTTGCGGCGACGCTGGACGCGCTGAAGAGCGCCGGTTTCTACTGGGCCACCCGGTCCGGGGTCACCGTCGCGATCGAGGACGTCGTCGCACCGCCGAACAAGGCCGAGATCCTCGACGACTACGAGCAGCGGGCCGATCGGGTGCAGAAGCAGTTCGACCGCGGCTTCCTGTCCGACGAGGAGCGCCGCAGCGAGCTGGTGCAGATCTGGACCGAGGCGACGAACAAGATCGCCGAGGCGATGGAGAAGAACTTCCCGCAGACCAACCCGGTCTACGTGCTGGTCAACTCCGGAGCCGCCGGAAACATGATGCAGATCCGGCAGCTCGCCGGCATGCGTGGCCTGGTCTCCAACCCCAAGGGTGAGATCATCCCGCGGCCGATCAAGGCGAACTTCCGCGAGGGCCTCACCGTGCTCGAGTACTTCATCTCGACCCACGGCGCCCGCAAGGGTCTCGCCGACACCGCCCTGCGGACCGCCGACTCCGGCTACCTGACCCGCCGGCTCGTCGACGTCAGCCAGGACGTCATCGTCCGCGAGGAGGACTGCGGCACTGAGCGCGGCATCCTCACCCGGATCGCCCGGCGCGGCGCGGACGGCGTGCTCGTGCGCGACCGTTACGCCGAGACCTCGGCGTACGCACGGACGCTGGCCTCCGACGCCGTCGACGAACACGGTGAGATCATCGTGCCCGCCGGCACCGACGCCGGGGACGTGGCGATCGGCCAGATCATCGAGGCCAACATCGAGTCGGTCCGGGTTCGCTCGGCGCTGACGTGTGAGTCCCGGATGGGAGTGTGCGCCCAGTGCTACGGGCGTTCGCTGGCCACCGGCAAGCTGGTTGACGTCGGCGAGGCCGTCGGCATCGTCGCCGCCCAGTCCATCGGCGAGCCCGGCACCCAGCTGACGATGCGTACCTTCCACAGCGGTGGCGTCGCCGGCGACGACATCACCCAGGGCCTGCCGCGTGTCGTCGAGCTGTTCGAGGCGCGCAGCCCCAAGGGCAAGGCTCCCATCACCGAGGTCTCCGGCCGGGTGAAGATCGAGGAGACCGAGAAGACCTTCAAGGTCGTGGTGGTGCCGGACGACGGCAGCGAGGAGATCGCCTACCCGGTCTCGCGGCGTTCGCGCCTGCGGTTCCGCGAGGGCGACCACATCGAGGTCGGCAGCCAGGTCGTCGACGGTGCCGTCGACCCGCACGAGGTGCTGCGCATCCTCGGCCCGCGCCAGGTCCAGCTCCACCTGGTCGACCAGGTCCAGGAGGTGTACCGGTCGCAGGGCGTGTCGATCCACGACAAGCACATCGAGATCATCATCCGCCAGATGCTCAAGCGGGTGAACGTGCTGGAGTCCGGCGAGACCAACCTGCTGCCCGGCGAGCTGTGCGAGCGGGCGCGGTTCGAGGGTGAGAACCGTCGGGTGGTGGAGTCCGGCGGCCAGCCGGCCTCGGCCCGCCCGGTGCTGATGGGGATCACCAAGGCGTCGCTGGCCACCGAGTCGTGGCTGTCGGCGGCCTCCTTCCAGGAGACGACCCGAGTGCTCACCGACGCGGCGATCAACGCCCGGTCGGACTCGCTCGTCGGCCTGAAGGAGAACGTCATCATCGGCAAGCTCATCCCGGCCGGCACCGGCATCTCCCGGTACCGCAACATCCGGGTCGAGCCCACCGAGGAGGCGCGCGCCGCGATGTACTCCGTCGGCGCGTACGAGGACGGCGGCAGCGTGGAGTACGGCGCCTTCGGCACCGGCACCGGCCAGGCCGTCCCGCTGGACGAGTTCGACTACCGCAGCTCGGGCGACTTCCGCTGACCCGAAGTCGCTTGGTCTGGATTCGCTGAGTCGATCCCGCCGGCCCGGTGTCCCCTGCTCGGGGACACCGGGCCGGCGGCGTTCTCCCCTCTCGTGGGGCGCGCCGGTCCGCACTGGTTTCTTGCCGTTCGGGGGGGACGAATCGGACGCGGAGCCCCCCCGAAGGGCAAGGAAGTTGGAACCGGGATGGCCGAGTTGACGATGGGTGATCGACGAGTGGGGGGCTCGTGACGGACTGGGCCGAGATCCGGCGCCTGCACACGATCTACGAGGACGACGCGGTCCTGGCGCTCGACAAGCCCGTCGGCCTCTCGGTGATGGGGGAGCGCCACGACACCGACCTCGTGCGGCTCGCCGCCGACGCGGGGGAGGAGCTGTTCCCGGTGCACCGGATCGACAAGGTCACCTCGGGGGTCGTGCTGTTCGCGCGGGAACTACGCTTCCACGGCGACCTGACCAGACAGTTCCAGCGGCGCACGATTGGCAAGCGTTACCTGGCACTGACCCGCACCCGGGGTCTGCCCACCGCCGGAACCATCGACCTGCCCCTGAGCGTGGGCCGCAAGAGCCGCGTCCGGGTGGCCGCGAACCGCGCCGACATCACCGCGTCGCGCCGTCCACCGGCAGACCCGGACGCCCCGGACGCCCCGGACGGCGCTGACGGCGCGGGAGCGTCCGGCGCGATGACGGAGGAAGGGTACTGGTCGGTGGCACCGGACGCTGCCTTTGCGCACGTGCGGACCTATCCGTCGGTCACCACGTTCGTCCGGCTCTGGGAGGGCGACGGACGTACCCTGCTCGCGGCGACGCCGCGGACCGGCCGGCGCCATCAGATCCGTGTGCACCTGGCCTGGATCGGCCATCCGATCGACGGCGATCCACTGTTCGACAAGGCACCGGCGACGCGTACCTTCCTGCACTCCTGGCAGCTTGCCTTCGACGCCGCCTGGGCCGGTGGCGCGCGCGTCGAGGTCGAGGCGCCGCCCGGCGCCGACTTCCTCGCCCCCATCGGCGACCCGCTGCCCGCCGACCTGCTCGACGACTCGCGACGCTAGTGCAGCGCGGGGAAGTCGCCTTCCCGTCCTGCTGTCGCGTTCCGTGACGTCTGACGGGGTGGCTGAGGCAGGTCGCGAAACGAGTGGCGGCTCGTGCACCGGTGGCCTGTGCGTGGGAGAGAGCCCAACTGGTTCCTCATGGGTCGTGGGTTCGGCGACCGATTTGTCGCTGTGGAAGACGGATCGCACCGATCCCAGGTTCACCGGGCCTGTTGGGGTGCTGGTGCGTCGCGCATTTTACGGTGCGTCCGGCGCGGTTTCGCGACGTCGGACCGCGTGGACCGCGCCGCAACTGCGGCGAGGACGGTTTCGGACCGACGGCGCTGGGACTGGGCGATCACATGTCGCCGTAGGCGGCCTCGCGCAGCTCGCCGTACACCCGGACCAGGTCGGGTAGCTGGTAGTGGGCGTTGAGACCGCTGGGGTTCGGCAGCAGCCAGACGCTGGCGGGGCCCAGGGTCTCCGGCTGCCGTCCGACCTTCGCCCCGCGCCGGCCGAAACCGACGCGGTAGGCGGCCAGGCCGAGGAAGGCCACCCAGCGGGGCGAGATCCGCTCGACGAGTTCGGTGAGTCGGGCGACGCCCGCCCGCACCTCGTCGTCGCTGATCTCGTCGGCGCGGGCAGTGGACCGGTTGACCAGGTTGGTGATGCTCAGGCCGCGACTGGTCAGCTCGCCGGTCTCGCTGGGGTGCAACCGGCGCGGGGTGAACCCGGCGAGGTGCAGGACCGGCCACAGCCGGTTGCTCGGTGTGCCGAAGTGAAAGCCGGTCGCCCCGGACTCCAGGGACGGGTTGATCCCGCACAGCAACACGGTGGTCCGCGGGGCGACAAGGTCGGGGACCGCGGTGTCATAGGCGGCGAGTAGCTCCGCTCGGGTCGGCCGCGCGGGCGGGGCGGCCAGGGGCTGTCCGCCAACTGCGTCAAACATGTCCTCGAGGACCTCCGATGCCGGTATCGTGCGTCTGGTACAGCGTGCCAGGACCAGGCTCGCGGAGATCCGCGGGTCCCGGTGCTCGGACCGCATCCTTCGGTGTTGAAGCCGGAGTCCGGCCGCCCCGCAACGCGGGTAGTGGATTGTCGGCTCCGGTGGGCCGATCCGGACGCGGGCCAGCCGGTTTCCCGCACCGAGTCCGGTCCTGGGCTGTGGCTGGTCCCGCGCCGAGTCTGATCCTGGGCTTGATTGGGTATTTGGCTTGATCGGTTCCTGGTTGATCGGGTCCTGGGCTGAGCGAGTGAGTTCCGGGTCTGGCGGTGGGGTCGTGTCGCTACGAGCCGCTGATCCCGCGGTCCGAGGTCGGGGGCTTGTGGGGCTGCGGTGTCTGCGTCGGACGTCGGCCGATACCCCGTTCGACACGTGACGCAACCGTGGAGTACTGTTGGTTCCCGTGGCCGGAGCCCATGTGGTTCCGGCGTGCGTCTTGCACTTCGATGTGGCGCCGTGGTGCCTGGCAGGTTGACGTAAAGTCACCGCCTGGGTGTCCGTCGGCGACTGTCGGGCTCGGTTCCGCGAAGCGGCCGGGCGGGCTGGCGTGCTGTCCACCGTAGTTGGATCATTCGAATGTGCGATCCTCTTCGGGCGAAACGGCGCGACACGCCCGACCGCGTGGGTCGGAGAAGCCGGTCGAGGCCACCACGGTGGCTCAGGTGCGGTTCGCAAGAGTTAGCAGGTAGGCCGGCGTACCGGTCTGGTTGCCCAAGGCAGTACGACGAGGCGTCACAGGAACGGGAGCGGCGTTGCCCACGATCCAGCAGCTGGTCCGCAAGGGCCGGCAGGACAAGGTCGAGAAGACCAAGACCCCGGCACTCAAGGGGAGCCCTCAGCGTCGTGGCGTGTGCACCCGCGTCTACACGACTACCCCGAAGAAGCCGAACTCGGCGCTGCGCAAGGTGGCGCGTGTCCGGCTGAACAGCGGGATCGAGGTCACCGCCTACATTCCCGGCGTCGGCCACAACCTGCAGGAGCACTCGATCGTCCTGGTTCGTGGCGGTCGTGTGAAGGACCTCCCGGGCGTTCGATACAAGATCGTCCGTGGCGCTCTCGACACGCAGGGCGTCCGTAACCGCAAGCAGGCTCGTAGCCGCTACGGCGCGAAGAAGGAGAAGGGCTGATGCCGCGCAAGGGGCCCGCGCCCAAGCACCCCGTCGTGGTCGACCCGGTGTATGGGTCGCCGCTGGTGACCGCACTGGTGAACAAGGTGCTGATGAGCGGCAAGAAGTCAGTCGCCGAGCGCATCGTGTACGGCGCGCTGGAAGGCGCGAAGAACAAGACCGGTAACGACCCGGTCGTCACGCTCAAGCGGGCGCTCGACAACGTCAAGCCCACCCTGGAGGTGCGCAGCCGCCGGGTTGGTGGCGCCACCTACCAGGTGCCGGTCGAGGTCCGCGCCGGTCGCAGCACGACTCTCGCGCTGCGCTGGCTCGTCGGCTACTCCCGGGCTCGTCGTGAGAAGACGATGACCGAGCGGCTGATGAACGAGCTCATCGACGCGAGCAACGGCCTCGGCGCGAGTGTGAAGCGCCGGGAGGACACCCACAAGATGGCGGAGTCCAACAAGGCCTTCGCCCACTACCGCTGGTAACTCGACATGCCATCTGACGCACCTTCCTCGCTGGCCAGTACCCGCAACATCGGGATCATGGCCCACATTGACGCGGGCAAGACCACCACGACTGAGCGCATCCTCTTCTACACCGGTGTGAACTACAAGATCGGTGAGGTCCACGAGGGCGGCGCCACGATGGACTGGATGGAGCAGGAGCAGGAGCGGGGGATCACCATCACCTCCGCGGCCACGACCTGTATCTGGCGCGACCACACCATCAACATCATCGACACGCCCGGCCACGTCGACTTCACGGTCGAGGTCGAGCGGTCGCTGCGCGTTCTCGACGGCGCCGTAGCGGTGTTCGACGCCGTCGCCGGCGTCGAGCCCCAGAGCGAGACGGTCTGGAAGCAGGCCGACCGGTACAACGTGCCGCGGATCGCCTTCGTCAACAAGATGGACCGCGTCGGCGCCGAGTTCCACCGCTGTGTCGAAATGATGGTTGAGCGGCTCGATGCGACGCCGGCCGTCATCCAGCTCCCCTGGGGCGTGGAGTCCGACTTTCGCGGCGTCATCGATCTGATCCGGATGAAGGGGCTGCTCTGGCAGTCCGAGGACAAGGGCGCCTCCTACGACGTCGTCGACATCCCGCGGGACCACCTGGAGGCCGCGCAGGAATGGCGCGACAAGCTTCTGGAGACGGTCGCGGAGAACGACGACGAGCTCATGGAGCTCTACCTCGAGGGCGAGGAGCCCTCCGAGGAGCAGCTCATGGCCGGCCTGCGGCGCGGCACCCTCGCCAGCAAGCTCAACCCGGTGCTGTGTGGCTCCGCGTTCAAGAACAAGGGCGTCCAGCCCATGCTCGACGCGGTCGTCGACTTCCTGCCGAACCCGCTGGACATCGGCACCATCATCGGCCACTCCGTCAGCGACGAGGACGCCGAGGTTCGCCGCGAGCCCAGCGAGGACGCGCCGTTCTCGGCGCTCGCCTTCAAGATCATGAGTGACCCGTACGTCGGCAAGCTGACCTACATCCGGGTGTACTCCGGCAGGTTGACCGGCGGTTCGCCGGTGCTGAACTCGACGAAGGACCGCAAGGAGCGCATCGGGCGCATCCTGCAGATGCACGCCAACCACCGGGAGGACCGGGACAGCGTCGGTGCGGGGCAGATCGTCGCCGTGGTGGGGCTGAAGAACACCACCACCGGGGACACCCTCTGCGACCCGAACGCGCCGGTGATCCTGGAGTCGATGACCTTCCCGGCGCCGGTCATCCACGTCGCGATCGAGCCGAAGACGAAGGTCGACCAGCAGAAGCTGGGCACCGCCATCCAGCGGCTCGCCGAGGAGGACCCGACCTTCCAGGTTCGGACCGACGAGGAGACCGGCCAGACGATCATCGCCGGCATGGGTGAGCTGCACCTCGACGTGCTGGTCGACCGTATGCGCCGCGAGTACGGCGTCGAGGCGAACGTCGGCAAGCCGCAGGTGGCCTACCGGGAGACCATCCGCCGCAAGGTGGAGAAGATCGACTACACCCACAAGAAGCAGACGGGTGGCTCCGGCCAGTACGCTCGAGTGATCATCAACCTGGAGCCCTCCGGCGGTGACGGCGGCGGTTACGAGTTCCAGAACAAGGTCACCGGCGGCCGCATCCCCCGGGAGTACATCCCGTCGGTCGACGCCGGCTGCCAGGAGGCCATGGAGTTCGGCGTGCTGGCCGGCTACCCGCTGGTCGACGTCAAGGTCACCCTCCTGGACGGCCAGTACCACGACGTGGACTCGTCCGAGCTCGCCTTCAAGATCGCCGGTTCGATGGCGTTCAAGGATGCGGCGCGCAAGGCCGACCCGGTGCTTCTCGAGCCGCTGATGGCCGTCGAGGTCACCACGCCCGAGGACCACATGGGCGACGTCATCGGCGACCTGAACTCCCGTCGCGGACAGATCCAGGCGATGGAGGAGCGCGGCGGTTCCCGGATCGTGCGGGCCCAGGTGCCACTGTCGGAGATGTTCGGCTACGTCGGCGACCTGCGGTCCAAGACGTCCGGCCGGGCCAGCTACTCGATGCAGTTCGACTCCTACGCCGAGGTTCCCGGGAACGTCGCCAAGGAGATCATCGCCAAGGCGCGGGGGGAGTGACCGCCCTCGTGGCGTGAGCACCTCCCCAACCTGACTACACAGCACGACACCACCCGTCCTTGGAGGGACCCCGTGGCGAAGCAGAAGTTCGAGCGGACGAAGCCGCACGTCAACATCGGCACCATCGGTCACATCGACCATGGCAAGACCACGCTGACCGCGGCGATCACCAAGGTGCTGCACGACGCGCACCCGGACCTCAACCCCTTCACGCCGTTCGACCAGATCGACAAGGCGCCGGAGGAGAAGGCTCGCGGTATCACGATCTCGATCGCGCACGTCGAGTACCAGACCGACAAGCGGCACTACGCGCACGTCGACTGCCCCGGGCACGCGGACTACATCAAGAACATGATCACCGGTGCCGCCCAGATGGACGGGGCGATCCTGGTGGTGTCCGCGACCGACGGTCCGATGCCGCAGACGAAGGAGCACGTGCTCCTCGCGCGTCAGGTCGGCGTGCCGTACATCGTCGTCGCGTTGAACAAGGCCGACATGGTCGACGACGAGGAGATCCTCGAGCTCGTCGAGCTCGAGGTCCGCGAGCTGCTGAGCTCGTACGAGTTCCCTGGTGACGACGTCCCGGTCATTCGCGTCTCCGCGCTCAAGGCGCTGGAGGGCGACAAGGAGTGGGGCGCCAAGCTCCTCGAGCTCATGGCCGCGGTCGACGAGTCGATCCCCGAGCCGGAGCGTGACATCGACCGGCCGTTCCTCATGCCGATCGAGGACGTCTTCACGATCACCGGTCGTGGCACCGTTGTGACCGGCCGTGTCGAGCGTGGAATCGTCAAGGTCAACGAGACCGTGGAGATCGTCGGCATCAAGCCGGAGACCACCACGACGACCGTCACCGGCGTCGAGATGTTCCGCAAGCTGCTCGACGAGGGGCGTGCCGGCGACAACGTCGGTCTGCTCCTGCGCGGCATCAAGCGTGAGGACGTCGAGCGCGGCCAGGTCATCGTCAAGCCCAAGACGATCACGCCGCACACGGTGTTCGAGGCTCGGGTCTACATCCTGAACAAGGACGAAGGCGGCCGCCACACGCCGTTCTTCAAGAACTACCGGCCGCAGTTCTACTTCCGCACCACCGACGTGACCGGCGTCGTGACCCTCCCCGAGGGCACCGAGATGGTCATGCCGGGCGACAACACCGAGATGACGGTCGAGCTCATTCAGCCGATCGCCATGGAGGAAGGTCTGCGCTTCGCCATCCGCGAGGGTGGCCGGACCGTCGGCGCGGGCCAGGTCACGAAGGTTCTCAAGTAGTACCGGTGGGCGGTGGGTCCGGATCACCCGGGCCCACCGCCCACATTGCTGCCCGGGTGGCGCGACTGAGCGCCACTACCCGGGCGGCCCGGCTGCCGGCACTCCCGGCTGCCAGCGCGGCAGGTAATCCGGCCCCAGCGTCGATCGGTCGACGCGGGACCGGCACGAGACAGCGGTAACCGGCAGACTCCCTCCGCCGGTGGCGGGGCGCGGGCCTCGCGCCACCGGCAGGGCGGATCTACGGGCGGTGACCCGGTAGCGGTACCGGCCGGACGAGACAGACAGGACAGGCGAAGCCCACCATGGCGGCACAGAAGATCCGCATTCGGCTCAAGGCCTATGACCACGAGGTCATCGACAGCTCGGCGCGGAAGATCGTCGAGACGGTGACCCGGACGGGTGCGCAGGTCGCGGGACCGGTGCCGCTGCCGACGGAGAAGAACATCTACTGCGTCATCCGGTCGCCGCACAAGTACAAGGACAGCCGCGAGCACTTCGAGATGCGGACGCACAAGCGGCTGATCGACATCCTTGACCCGACGCCGAAGACGGTCGACTCGCTGATGCGGCTCGACCTCCCCGCCGGTGTCGACATCGAGATCAAGCTGTAAGAGGGGCCGGCGCAGTCATGCTCATCCGCAACTACAGAGGGCTCCTGGGCACCAAGCTCGGGATGACCCAGGTATGGGACGCGAACAATCGCGTCGTGCCGGTCACCGTCATCAAGGCCGGTCCCAACGTCGTCACGCAGGTCAAGACGCCTGACTCGGACGGGTACTCCGCCGTCCAGCTCGGTTACGGCGAGATCGACCCGCGTAAGATCAACAAGCCGGCCCGGGGGCACTTCGGCACGAGCGGGGTGACGCCGCGGCGCCATCTCGTCGAGCTGCGCACTGCCGACGCCGCCAACTATCGGCCCGGCCAGGAGCTCACCGGCGAGGTGTTCGTTCCGGGGACCGTTGTCGACGTCACCGGAACCTCCAAGGGCAAGGGCTTCGCCGGTGTCATGAAGCGTCACGGGTTCAAGGGCCTGGGCGCCGGGCACGGCGTCGAGCGCAAGCACCGCTCGCCGGGTTCGGTCGGCGGTTGCGCGACCCCCGGCCGCGTTTTCAAGGGCCTGCGCATGGCGGGCCGGATGGGCCACGCGCGCACCACCACGCCGGGCCTGACCATCCACGCCGTCGACACCGAGCGTGGCTTTCTGCTGGTGAAGGGCGCGATACCCGGCCCGGACGGCGGCCTCGTCTTCGTGCGCAGCGCGGCCAAGCGCCCGGCGCCCGAAGCGATCACCCCGGCCGTGGCGGTCGGCGCCGGTGAGGAGGTCTCGGCATGAGCCGGGTGGCGACCGCATCCGATCCGGATGCCACCACCACGCGCACCGTCTCGGTGCACGCGCTGCATGGCGGCGACAGCGGCAGCGTTGAGCTGCCCGGTGGCGTTTTCGACGTGCCGCTGAACGTCCCGCTGATCCACCAGGTCGTGGTCGCGCAGCTTGCGGCGGCCCGGCAGGGCACCCACGACACCAAGACTCGCGGCGAGGTTCGCGGCGGCGGCCGCAAGCCGTACCGGCAGAAGGGCACCGGCCGAGCCCGGCAGGGCTCACTGCGCGCTCCGCAGTTCGCTGGCGGTGGCACGGTGCACGGCCCGACGCCGCGCAAGTACGACCAGCGCACCCCGAAGAAGATGAAGGCCGCCGCGCTGCGTGGCGCGCTGTCCGACCGGGCGCGTAACAGCCGGGTCCACGTCGTGTCCTCGCTGGTTTCCGGCGATGCACCGTCGACGAAGGCCGCGGTGACGGCGTTGCGCACGGTCGCGGACACCCGCCGCGTGCTGGTGGTCGCGAGCCGCAGTGACGAGCTGACCTGGAGGAGCCTGCGCAACGTCGCCGCGGTGCACCTGCTCGACCCGGGGCAGCTGAACACCTACGACGTGCTGGTGAGCGACGACGTCGTCTTCACCGAGGAGGCGCTGGCCGCGTTCCTCGCCCGCGACAGCCGGCCGGCATCGCCCACCGAGGCCGGGGCGGAGGAGAACAAGTGATTCCCGACCCGCGTGACGTGATCCTGCGGCCGGTCGTCTCCGAGAAGAGCTACGGCCTGCTTGACGAGAACGTCTACACCTTCATCGTGCATCCGGACGCGAACAAGACTCAGATCAAGCTCGCGGTCCAGCAGATCTTCAACGTGCGCGTCCTACGGGTGAACACCATCAACCGGCAGGGCAAGCGCAAGCGGACCAAGCACGGCTGGGGGCAACGGTCCGCGACCAAGCGGGCCCTGGTCAGCCTGGCGCCCGGTCAGACGATCGAGATCTTCGGAGGCCCCGGTGCCTGAGCGCGTGCGCCGCGCCGCGGCGGCGGCCCACGGGTCGACGGGCCAGGGACGGTAGGAAGCCATGGGAATTCGTAGGTACAAGCCGACGACGCCGGGGCGTCGTGGCGCGAGCGTGGCCGACTTCGTCGAGATCACCCGTGATCACCCGGAGAAGTCGCTGGTCCGCCCGCTGCACTCCAAGGGCGGGCGCAACGTCCACGGTCGGATCACCACCCGGCACCAGGGCGGCGGCCACAAGCGGGCCTACCGGATCATCGACTTCCGGCGGGACAAGGACGGCGTGCCGGCGAAGGTCGCGCACATCGAGTACGACCCGAACCGCACGGCCCGCATCGCACTGCTGCACTACGCCGACGGCGAGAAGCGCTACATCATCGCGCCGGTCAAGCTCAAGCAGGGTGACCAGGTCAGCTCCGGGGTGGGCGCCGACATCAAGCCGGGTAACGCCCTGCCGCTGCGCAACATCCCGACCGGCACCGTGGTGCACGCCATCGAGCTGCGTCCCGGCGGCGGCGCGAAGATCGCTCGTAGCGCCGGCGCCAGCGTGCAGCTCGTCGCGAAGGACGGCCCCTACGCCCAGCTGCGGATGCCCTCGGGCGAGATCCGCAACGTGGACGTCCGGTGCCGCGCCACCGTCGGCGAGGTCGGCAACGCCGAGCAGAGCAACATCAACTGGGGCAAGGCCGGCCGGATGCGCTGGAAGGGCCGTCGGCCCACCGTCCGCGGTGTCGCGATGAACCCGGTCGACCACCCGCACGGCGGTGGTGAGGGCAAGACCTCCGGTGGTCGCCACCCGGTCAACCCGAAGGGTCGCCCGGAGGGCCGGACCCGGGCCCACAAGAAGTCGTCCGACGCGCTCATCGTGCGTCGTCGCAAGCAGAACAGGCGGCGGTAGTGACCTCACGCACCCGGACCCCGGCCC
>NZ_JANEZT010000019.1 GCF_025403405.1 Frankia tisae | reverse complement strand
CGCCGGCCCCGTCCTCCGCCCGGATCTGGCCGCTCTGGCCCGTGCCACCGGAGTCGCCGGTACCACCGGTACCACCGGTACCACCGGTACGTCACCCGGGGAGGTCTCCGCGCAGCGGGACGCGCCGCTGCCGCCGGGGCTACGCAGATCCGTCACCGGTCGGGGGCGCTCCACCGTGGAGACGATCGCCGAGGCGGCGGTCGCGGCCTTCGAGCAGCGTGGGCTCGCCGGCACCAGCGTCAACGACATCATCGCCCGCTCCGGCGTCGCGCACGGAACCTTCTACCGCTACTGGGCGGACCGCACCGCCATCTTCACGACGCTGGCGTACCGCGCCGCCGTGCACATCTGCGACCACTTCGACGCGCTGCTCGCCGTGGGCACCGCCGACGAGCTGGCGCGGTGGCTCGACGACTGGCTGCACATCGTCGAGCGGCACGGCACCGTGTTCCACATCTGGACCTGCGAGATCCTGGACAACCCGCCGCTGTGGCCGCTGGCCCGCGCGGTGCGCATCCACCTCGAGGACATCATCGCCCGCCTGCCGCACCGCCGGCCCGCCAGCACGACGACGCCGGCCACCACGACGCCCGCCACCACGACGCCGGCCACCATGACGATCGTGTGGTGGACGGTGCTCACCGAGTTCCCCTACAACGCCTGGCTGCGCCATCCGGTGCTCACCCGCGAGCAGGTGCTGCACTGCCTGACCCTGCTGATGGCCCGCGGCATCCTCGGCCTCGGGGACTAGGAACTCCCCGAAGCCATCCCGGCAGGAGTTCTCAGGTGATGTCGTCGACAAGAGCCTCAAGGTGGCGCTCTCCGTCGCGGGTATGCGCGCCGGCGGCCAGTGCAGCCCTGGCGAGACGGGTTGCAGCGGGTTCGACGAAGAGTCCGTTGAGGAGCTCGTTGGCCTTCCGCAGGCCGCGAGTGATCGACTCGGCCGCGGCGTCGACCGCTTCGGTCGCGGCGCGGGCGACGCCGGGAGGAAGAGCGGCGATGCGGGCGGCGAGGGTGTCGACGACGAGGTCGAGCTCGGTGTCCGGCACGGCCCGGTTCACCCATCCGATCCGTTCCGCGGTCGCGGCATCGATCAGCTGCCCGCCAAGGATGATTTCCAGGGCGCGTGCGCGCCCCACGAGACCGGGCAGATAGGCAGTGCCTCCCGCGCCCGGGATGATGCCCAGCCGACACTCCATCTGCGCCATTGCGGCGCGCTCGAGCGAGGCGAACCGCATGTCCATCGCGGACAGCAGTTCCGCACCGCCGCCGCGGGCCAGTCCGCGCAGCTTGGCGATGGTGATCTGCGGCAGCGATCGGATGCGTTCGTGCAGGCGCATCATCGGGTTGAGGGACTGGTCCTGTCCGGGCGCGAGGGGAAGGGCAACGAACGTCGCGGGGTCGTCGGCGGCCGTCATGTCGCCATGCGCGACGAAGAAGTCCGGATCCGCGCTGTCGAAAACGATCACTCGGATGTCGTGGGCGCCGGACATGGCGTCCGCGAACCGGTCCAGGTCCGTCATCAGGGCAGCGTCGAGCAGATTGAGGGGAGGGTTGTCGATCACGACGCGCGCCACGCCGCCGGTGAGAGAGATCTTGAGGGTCGAGTATGCGTCGGTCATGAGTCCCGTTTCACTGTCAGGCCGTTAGGTATCTGATGTATATCTAGTAGCTCGGATATACTTCAACGAAACCAGGTATCGCGAGGGAGACCGACGTGCCCGACGTGAAGCTCGACGGCGACGGCCGGGATCTGCTCGACCAGCTCTTCGACAAGTGGTCCCTGCTGGTACTGGCCGCCCTGTGCGACCGCCCCCGACGCTTCAACGAACTCCGGCAGGACATGCCCGCCGTCACCCCGAAGTCACTGACCGCCTGCCTGCGACGACTGGAGCGCAACGGCATGGTCGAGCGAGCGGTCGTGTCCACGGAGCCGGTGGCGATCGAATACCACATCACCCCCCTGGGCCGGACCCTTCGGTCCCCTGTGCACGCCATACTGGAATGGGCCGTCGATCACCTCGACGTGGTCGAAGCCGCCCGCTGCCACTACGACGAGCGACGTGCGGACACGTGACATCCCGGTATGTCTCGCGCAGGACGGCGCCAGGACTCCCACTCCCCAGGAGAACTGTTACTCGACAGCCACTGTCGCCCGGCGGGCGATGCGGGCCTAGGCCGTGTCGAGCCGCGCGCGGGTGATGCGATGCAGGTGGCGGTCGAGCGTGCGCGGGCGACCGCGTCACCGTCGGGCAGCAGGGTCAGTGCGCACGTTCCGCGAGCACGGCGGCGAGCACGGTGACGCTGACCGGCGATGCGGCCAGGTCCATCGCGGCCCGTACGGACTCGGTCGCGCGGATCGATGCCTCGTGAACGGCGCCCGGCGTCCGCGCGCCGATAGCGGCGCGGCGGGTCAGGATCAGCCGGCCGTCCCGCACGATCGCGGTGGAATCCGCCGCGACGATGAGCCGGTCCCGCAGGGCAGGAGTACGGCCGAGATCCCGGGCCAGGATCGCGATCCACTCGGCAGCGGGACGGACGATCACCCGGTGCGCGCCACCGATCGCCGCCCCGGCCGGTCCCACTGCGGCGGGAACGACCCCGGCGAACAGGCCGAACGGAGTGACCCGCCGCTGCCACCGCAACACGAGGTACAGCCATCCTTGCCAGGTCGGGATGTAGCTGATGTCGCCGACCATTTTCACGCCGGGAGCGGAGGCGGTGAAGTCACGGTTGACCAGGTCCGGAATCGGGCCGGCGGGGCCGGCGTCGGTGAGGGAGTGCCGCCAGGGGCGGGGCTGGCAGGCGACCAGGTGCGCCTGGCGCATCAGGGATCGCACGAGCTCGATGCCGCAGGTCTCGCCTTGGCGGGCGAGGTGGGCGTGGACTCGGCGGTGTCCGTAGGTTCCGTCGGAGCCGTCGAACACAGCTATGATCATCCGGGTGAGGTGGGCCCGGCGTCGGCTGGTCGCCGACGCGGGTCTCGATCGCCATTCGTAGTATCCGGACCTGGATGTCTCAAGCCAGTGGCACATCGCGTCGATCCGATATTTTCGGGCGCCCGCTGGTGTGCGGGTGTCCTTCTCCACGTCGATGAACTCGTATTTCGAGCTTACCGATATTCCTGGGCGAAGAAGGAAGCCGCTTTTCCCAGGAATTCCGCCTTGAGGCGTAGTTCCCGGTTCTCCTTCTCGAGTTCCCGTAGCCGTGCACGTTCCGGTACCGTGAGCGGCGGTTCGTCGCCGGCGTGGTCTTTCCGGTAGGCCGCAACCCAGCAGCCGAGGGTGCCTTCCAGGATTCCCAGTTCACGAGCGACGGCGGCGATCGGACGTGACGTCTCGATCACCGATTTTACTGCTTCCTCGCGGAACTCCGCCGAGAATTTCCTGCGACGTTCTGCCATGTGGCACACTCCATTCCAGGTTCAGTCTATTAGATCGACTGCCCGGAATACGCGGGGCGCCTCAACCGGTCGGCTGGATCAATCGTTGCATCGGGGTTAAGTCGTAGTGAGCTGACTGAGCCATGCTCCGAAGGTGAGCGAGAAGGGCGGTCGGGCGTCCGATGCGGCCGCGAGTGCCTGCCAGCGGGTCAGATCGCCGCCACAGGTCTCGATGATGATTGCCGCGATCTCCTCGGCGCGTTCGGCGCAGTTCAAGACATGCCGAGCGGGCAGGGCCCGCAGGATCTCGGGTGTGGTGTGGCGGGACCGCAGCAGCCCCTCGGAGGTGCGATCCCGTTGGGCGGCGGGGCCGCGCAGATAGCGTAGGTGCTCAGAAAGTACGGCCACCGGATCGGCGACCTGAGTCAACTCGTCGTCGCCGGGAACCTCCCGCAGCCTGGGCTGGCGCGCTTCGGCGGCCTGCCGTCGACGGTCGATCTCGACACGGCTGGCGTCGGCGAGATCGCCCCGGCGGTGATCTGCCAGCGCGGCGAGGGTGTTCTCGTCCAGGGTCGGGACGAGCGCAACGAGGGCCGGGCCGGGTGTCGCATCGTTGGCCGCCAAGGCGAGCACGGCATCGGTGCGTTCCGCGAACCGGTCGGGATCGTCGGCACGGCGGTACTGCAACGCCGACGGGGGGTCAGGGATAGTGCGGGCTGCCGCCGCGGCGTCGGCGAGCAACGTGGCGTCCTCGGTGAGGACCGCGAGGTCCGCGATGCCCTTCCAGTCTGTCCCGGAGCCGGAATTTCTTTCATGGGGCGTCCAGCCGTCCTCGACCGCCTCCCGGACGACCCGCTGCAACTCCCGCGCCGCAACCTCGCGAAGCCGGGGCTGTCGACGGACATGGCGGGCGGCGATGGAAAGCCGTATCTGGCCGTCCCAGTAATCGCGTTCTTCAGGGGCGGCCGGGCGTAGTGCGTCGCTGGTCACCGAGGGAAGACAGGCGAGCAGGACATCGTCCGACAGTTCCGCGGGAAACCGGAGCAGGACCCGGCGGACGGTCTTCTGATGCTCGCCGTCCCGCGCCAGTGTCGCCCACAGTTGCGGCGCGGGTTCGAGAAGCGCCCATAGCCGCTGGTTCTCGGCTTTCTCCTCTGCTCCCCGACGCTCCATGACCTCCCGCTGCTCCCGGTCGCTCATCGAGCTGAATCCCGGAATCGGCGTGCGAGGCGAGATCGCCGCGTTGATCAGAGCACGGCGGAGCTCGTCGGGGATGGCGCCCTCGACCCGCTCCTCCCACCGGCGCGGCACCCTCGTCGTGTCCTCGGGTGACAACGCCGCCCCCAGCTCCACAGCTCTCGACAGCCATCCCTCGGCGCCGCAGAACACGACCAACTCCGCCGACGGCCCGTGCGCCGACACCGCCAGATCCACCAGCCCAATCTCCGCGGGCCAGCAATCCAGCAGGTCGATGACCTCCCACGGCCGAGCGGCCCGGAGCAACTCGGCGCGTGCCTGCTCGTCAAGGTCGTCCCGCTGCGCCAAGTCCAGAAGTCTCTCCGGAGCTGTCTCGGCGACCAGCAGGGCCAACCCGCGCACCGCCTCGGAGGTCAGCTTCGGGCTACAGATAAGGGCGTTGACCAGCGATCGGTCCATCATCGTCTCTCCGTCGGACTCGTCCGGATCGGCACGGGCGATCCGGCCCGCCCCGGGGCACCATCACGCAGACTGACACATACCGCCGCAGTCTGTTAGGAGTCCACGGAACCCCAGCAGACACCGCGGCCCAGGGCCAAGTCGACACCGCCCAACAGGCCAACGAGCACACGCCGCCTACTCGTGCTGCCCCGCAGTCGGACGTTTTCCGTCACGATCCCGCTGGGCCACTGAGCCATTCCCGGCAACGACTTGTGACGTTGGGTAACCATTACGGGGTGTGAGTGTCTCGGGGGCTGCGACGACGAAGGCGCAGGGCTCCGTTAGGAAGGTTGTTCCGACCAAAGAGCAACCTGAAAGAACCCCGCGCCTCGATGAGTTTCACATACCGCGCCGAGCTGCCCCTCGGCGATCACGCTGTCTTGCGCCTGGCGAGCCTGCTGATCGCGGAGCGTCAGCGTCGTGGCACCCGCAGCGGTACCCGGACGCTGTCCGCGCTGGAGCAGGCCGTGATGGTTCTGCGCTGGTTCTGTGACGGGACCAGGGCCAGGCAACTGTTCAAAGAACATGGCGTGTCCCGGTCGGTGGGCTACCGCTACCTGCACGAGGGCGTCGCCGTGCTCGCCTGGCAGGCTCCTGACCTGCGCGAAGCGCTGATGCGGGCCAGGATCACCGGCTATGACCACGTCATCGTCGACGGCACGGTCATCGAGACCGACCGGCTGCGGACCCCCGGGCCGACCGAAGGTGTGGACCTGTGGTGGTCCGGCAAGATCGCCCACCACGGCGGCAACATCCAGGTCCTGTCGGCCCCCGACGACGGCTGGCCGCTGTGGGTCTCGGACGTGCGGCCCGGCCGCGAGCACGACTCGACCGCCCTGAAGGCCTCCGGCGCGCTGCCGATCCTGCAAGAGTGGACCGCCGACCTGCACGAGGTGCTGTTCGACCTCGGTTACGAAGGGTTGGGCAGCCCGGCCGGGCCGCTGGCGATTGCGTACAAGAAGCCCCCCGGCGGCGCCCTCACCGACGAACAGAAGGCGCACAACAGGATCCACAACGCGCTGCGCGCCGTCGGTGAACGCGCGAACGCGCTGCTCAAGGGCACCTTCCGGCTGCTCCACACCATCACGATCGACCCCTGGAAGATCGGACTCGTCGCGAAAGCCGCTCTCGTCATCCTCCACACCAAGCACCGCAGAACCGTCTGACACCCAACACGGCATTGATGTCACGCAAAGCGACGAAACGTTACCGGGAAAGGCTCAATGGGAGCGAGTAAAGCTCGGCGCCCCGACGGTTTCTTTAGCCGATGAGGACCTGACCCGTCGCGCGAGGGAAATCGAGGTGGCTTGGGCTGTGGGGCTGCGCAGTCCGGGAAGCGCGGGGCGCCTTGGCTCGCGAACCGGCTCCGACGAACTGACGTTCCACCGCCGGGCAAGTGACGTGAGCCTTCCGCGCAATCTTCCTCGACTCCGTGCCCGTGAACGTGCCGTGCGGCCACGCCCAGCGTTGGGCTCCTTCAGCGGCCGACCGTTCGCATTGAACATCGCGGAACACTCATCGCCGGCCTCTCCAGCAAAGCCGAAGCGGCCAGTGACACCAGCGACGGCGACGGCGGAAGCCGGTGGGTGGCGGACCGCCCGCGGACTGCTGCCGCAACCTGCGGGTGACGCGGTGACCGACGGGCGGCTGGACGACAGTCGTTGTCCCCCTATTGACTGATCGATACCATCAATCGGCGGGCGTGTCGGTGATGGCGCGAGGGCGAACGGATGCTGCTGTTGCCTGCCCGGCCGAGGGGGTGGGACGCGGATGGCCTGGTTCGGCCGTCGGCGCGCGGAACGGCACCCGGCCCGCGCGCCGGCCGATCACGATGTGGTCGAGGCCACCGATTCGGCGCTGGATCCACAGGCGGCAGTCGCGGCCAGCCAACGCCTGCTGCGGAGCGTTCCGGTGGGTGCGAACGACGAGCGGGGCAGACTAGCCGTAATCGGTCAGTTCGCGGTGGAGCTGGAACAGTCGTTCAGCCGCACGGGCGCCCCCGAGGGACTGGGCGTGGCGATCGAGCTTGGCCGGGCGCTGGCCGCGCGCTGCGTCGGCTGGCCCGAGGAGGCCGAGATCCGGTCGAACCTCGCGAGTGCGCTGCTGACGAGGTTTCAGGCGGCCCGCGCACCTGCCGACCTCGACGAGGCGTTCGGCCAGGCTAGCGCCGCGGTGACGGCGAGCCCGCCTGGCCACCCCGACCGCGCCCGCAGCCTCTCGAACCTCAGCTACGCCCTGCGGATGCGGTCCGACCGCAACGACTCGGCGGATGACCTCGACCTGTCGATCCACGCCCTGCGGGAGGCACTGCACGCGACCGACCCGACAGACCCGGACCGGTCGGGACGGCTGACAAACCTCGGCGCCACCCTGCATATGCGGTTCAGGCGGTCGGGCAGCCATGACGATCTCGACGAGTCCATCGAGACCAGCCGAGCCGCCGGCCGGATCGTGGGTGCCGCCGGCCGGTTCGACGCGATCACAAACCTCTGGTCCGCGTTGGTCGACCGGGTGCAGGTCGACGGCCGCCTGGAGGATCTCGACGAATGTGTCGAGGTCGGCCGGGAGCGGGCACGGCTGATGACCACTCGACCGTCCGGCGGGCCGCCCGCGTCACAGCGGGCCCTGTTCTTGTCCCTGCACGCGACGATGTTCCTGTCCCTGCACGCAGCGATGCTGCGGGTCCGCCTGACGGAGCTGCTCCGGCTGCGGGCGGCACCGCCGGCCGCAGCCAGCGACTCAGCACGCAACCGGCGGGACCGGCTCGACGCGCGCGCCGACCGCACCGGCGACCTCGCCAGCCTGGACGACGCCATCCAGGTCGCGACCGAGATCGTCGACCGGGCTGACGGCAACCCGTCGGACCCTCGACGCTGGTCCGACCACGGGGTTCTCGCCGACCTGCTGCGCCGCCGCTACGAGCTCACGAGGGACGTCGACGAACTTGGCCGAGCGATCGCCCTGTGGCGCGCGGCGCTCGGCGGAGCACCAGACGAGCACCCCGGCCGGATCCCCTGGCAGGGCAACCTGGCACTGGCGCTGCGGATCCGGGCCGAGAGCACGGGGGACATCCGGGATCTGCACGCGGCGATTCCGCTGCAGCAGGCTGTAGTCGAGGCACAGCCGGCCGACCTGCGCGCACCGGACCTGATGGGCCTCGCCACCATGCTGCAGGACCGCTACCAGCACGGCGGACCACCCGCGGACCTGGACCGCGCCCTTGAGCTCGGCCGCGCTGCCCTGGCGGCGTCTGCCGCCGACGACCGTGGCTCCGTCTTCAACAACCTGGCGCACATACTGCTGCAGGACTACGAGCGGACCAGCGCCCCGGCGACGCTGGCCGAGGCCATCCACATGTTCCGCTCGGCCGTGTCGGTGACACCGGCCGCGCACCGCCGGCTGGCCTCCCGGCGGTCCGCCCTCGGCGCCGCGCTGCTCATGCAGGTGGACCTGACCAGCAACGCCGCGGCGCTCGACGAGGCGATCGTTCTGCTGCGCAGCGCTGTCGACGAGGCGTCGGCCGACAACGCGATGTACCGGCCGCAGCAGCTCGCGAACCTGGCGGACGCGCTGTGGCGTCGCCACAAGTTGGCCTCCGACGCCGAGCACCGGGCGGGCGACGTTCAGGCGAGCGGGCAACAAGGTGGCGGCCGCGGAGACGACGGGCCCCCAGCGAACGGTGCCGCCGGCCGCGAGCCGGTGGCGGACCTCGACGAGGCGGCACAGCTGTGGGAACGGGCCCTCGAGATGCTGTCCTATGAGGATCCCAGACGGCTGAGGCTGCTGATCGATCTCACCGAGGCTCGAGCGGCCCGCAACCGGCTCTTCGACGGTCCCGATACCCGGACCGGTGCGGCGACCGGCGGTCCGGTGACCAGTGGGTCGGCGGCCGCCGGTGCGGCGACGGCCTCGGCTTCGGGCCAGCCGGCAGCGGCCGACGACGAGGCCGCCCCGCGTCTACTCACGGACGGATTGGTCCGGACCGATGTGCACGAGGCGTGGGTGGACCTCACCCGTTCGGAGGCCAGGCAGAAGCTGACCGCCTATATCGAGGAGTCTGCGAGGACGGCCGCACAGTACCGGGCCAACCGGGACTACCGCGGCGCAATCATCTCGGAGCAGAACCGCGACTTTCTGCTCCGGGCGGCCCAGGTGGGCGGGCCCGCGGCTGCCAAGGAAGCCCTTCGCCGCGCAGACCTGACCGTATTGCGAGCCGCAGCATCGGCATTCTACGGGACCAGGAATCCCGACATCGAACGGCTGCTGTTGACTGCATTCCCCTACCTTCCGAGGATAAAAGTCGTTCGCAAGGACGGCGGCCCGACTGACGGCCCGGACCTCGCGTCAGTCCTCGGCACGGGAGAAGAGTCTGCCTGGCTCGCTGCGAAGACGGCGGCGTTCGAGGCGCACGCGGCGTTGGGCGTCGTCACAGTCACGGACGACGCGCTGTGGCGGACAGGGGCCGCAGTCGCGCTCGCTCTGGAACGGGAGTACGAGCGCCGTGACGAGTCCCGCCCGGTGGCCGAGGGCCCACCGGCCGCCGACCTCTCCGAACCGCTACCCGTCGAGGTGGGGTTCGCGCTGGCCATCGCCGCCCTGACCGTCCTTCCGCTCACCGTCACCGAGGACGACCTGCGGATCCTGCTCACCCTCGCCGCGAATCTCGCGCACCGCCTCCACGCCCAGATCGGCGCCGCACCCGCCGGGGAGCGGTCCGCCGCGTGGCCGTCCGGAAGGGTCCGCGAGGACAGTGACCACCTCGGGGCGATCATCGACTGGAAGGCCATCCTCGGGGAGCGGCTGCTCACCGTCGAGCTGGCCGAGGCCCAACGCGTCGAGGTTCTCCGCAACCTGGCCGTCACTCTCGGCGAGCGGCACGCCCACGACGGTCACACGGCGGACCTCGACCGTCTCATCGACGTGTTCGCCGAACTCGCCGAACGGACTCCGACGGACGACACCGAGCACCTCCGCTGGGACTTTCAGCTCGCCGACCAGCGCGAACTGCGGTACCCCGATACCGGCCAGGCCGCGGATCTGGACGGTGCGGTTGACGGGTACCGACGGGTATTCGATGCACTGCCTGCCGACGACGAGCTCCACCCAGCGGTCCGCGGAAGGTTGCGGGACGCCCGCCTGCAGCGTTTTCGCGCCAGCCGACAGATCGCTGACATCGACGCGGTAGTCGCGCTGTCCGAAGCGGCCGCAGGGGCGGAGGCGATGGAGCGGGCCGCCGACCCGGATCAGGTCTGGCGGCAGGTCGACCTCGCCGAGGCGCTGCGCGAACGGCACGACCTCACCAGGCAGGTCGCCGACATCGACCGGGCAGTCGCACTGGGCCGCGAGGCGCTGTCCGCTGTCGCCGCGGGCGCACCACTCCACGCCGAGCTGTCCAGCCAGCTGGCGCTGTCGCTACGTGGGCGGTTCCTCGAGAACGGCGTCGCCGGGGACATCGACGAGGCGGTCGAGCTCGGCCGGGCGGCAGCAGCAGCGACATCCGCCGCGGACCCCGATCACTACGGTTACCTGGTGGCCCTCGCCGACCTGCTGGTGCTGCGGGTCGGCGCCGTCGGGCCGCCCGAGGTGGCTGCCTGGGTACGAGAGCAGACAGCGGACGAGACGGCGGAGCAGCGGCGACGGACGGAGGGTGTGCTCGGCCGCTGGTTTCGGACCGACGTCGACCGTGATGGCGACCTCGCGACAGCCATCGGCCTGTACCGGCGGGCGCTCGCGGCCGTTCACACCGGGGATCGCGACAATGCGCGCATCTTCGGCGCTCTCGGCGTAGCTCTGCGGACCAGGCACACCCTCGCCGCGTCATCGACGGCCACCGACGTCGACATGGCCTCAGACACGGACACCGCGCTCGACGCGTTGATCAGCGCAGCGCGGCTCGCCGGTCCCGGAGACCCCGAGCGGACGGCCATCCTGCACAACCTCGGGATGGAGTGGCGGCGACGGGCCGAGCGCAGCGGCTCGCCAGCGGACCTCGCCGCCGCCGCCGAGAATCTGCGGGCGGCCGCCACGAACCCCGCGGGGCCGGCGCACGTGCGCCTGCGGGCGGCCGAGGAATGGGGCTTGGCCGCCGTCGCCGCGGGGGACCTGGCCGCCGGCGTCGACGCCTACGCGTCCGCGCTCGCCCGCCTGCACGAGGTGGCCTGGCAGGGCCGCGACCGGCCTCACCAGGAACGAGAGCTGTCGAGCCGGGCGCGCCTCGCCCGCGACGCCGCCGCGGTGGCGCTCGACGCCGGCCAGCCCGAGCGTGCCGTCGAACTGCTCGAACTGGGCCGCTCGGTGCTGTGGACCCAGCTGCTCGACCTGCGCGGCGACGACAGCAGACTCGCCGCCGCAGCCCCGGCGCTACACACCGAACTCGGCCAGGTCCGGGCGGCGCTGGACGGCGAGGCCGAGGTGACCGCCGCGGAGCGCATCGCGCTGGCCCAACGATGGGACACCCTCGTCGCACAGGTACGGACGCTCCCCGGGTTCACCAACTTCCTGCGTCCCGTCCCGCTGGAGCGACTGCGACGCGCGGCGGTCAATGGAACCGTCGTGATCGTCAATCTGAGCGATGTGCGGTGCGACGCGCTGCTGGTGCGTCCCGACGGCGTGCGCGCTGTGCCGCTGCCCGAGCTGTCCGCCGACGAAGTGGGTGCGCGCGCCGCCAGCTACCTGGGCGCCCTGCGGACGACCGAGCAAGCCCGGCAGGCGCAGCAGGCGGCCTGGTCGGCGGTGCCTTCGCCCGCCGCGGCCACGCCGCCGGCGACCGTGACGGCCGCGGTGCAGGCCGCGCAGCGGGCCGAACGCGAGCTGCTGCGCGCCGAGAGGGCCACCGAGGATGCGATCACCGCGACCCTCGAGTGGCTCTGGGACGCCGTCGCGGAGACCGTCCTCACCGCGCTCGGGCATCTGGACGCCCCGGCCGGCGACGCCCCCTGGCCGCGGGTGTGGTGGTGCCCGACCGGGCCACTCGCACTGCTGCCGCTGCACGCTGCAGGTCATCACCGAGACACCTCCGGCAGTCCTGCCCGCACGGTGCTCGACCGGGTGGTGTCGTCCTACACACCGACGCTGCGCGCGTTGCTGGCCGCGCGAGACCCCGGCGGCCCGGACGATTCCGGTGCCCCCGACGACCCCGGTTCCGCGGACGACTTCGGCCAGCTGCTCGCCGTCGCGATGCCGGACACCCCCGGGCAGCCGCCGCTCGCGGGTGTCGACGACGAGCTCGCCGTCCTCGGGGAGCACTTCGGCGACGACCACGTCACCGTCCTGCGGGCCGGCGCGGCGACCCGGCACGCCGTCCGCGCGGCATTGGGTTCCCACAGCTGGGTCCACTTCAGCTGCCACGGCACCCAGGACCTCGCCGATCCGAGCAGCGGCGGCCTGGCCCTGCACGACGGGGTGATGACCGTCGTCGACGTCGCGCGACTGCGCCGTCGTGGCGAGTTCGCGGCGCTGTCCGCCTGCAAGACGGCCACCGGCGGCGTCGAGCTCGCCGACGAGACGATCACACTGGCCGCTGCGTTGCACCACGCGGGCTGGCGTCACGTCGTCGGGACGCTGTGGTCGGTGTACGACGGTTCCGCCACGACGGCGGTGTTCCGCGCCGTCTACGGCGAAGTCACGGCCGGCGGCGCGCCGCGCACCGACGGCATCGCGGGGGCGCTACGCCGGGCGGTGGTGGCGCTGCGGGACAATCATCGCGGCGAGCCGAGCGTCTGGACGCCGTTCACTCACACCGGGCCATGACCTGCCCATGCCAGGTCGCGGTCGAGCCCGAGGAGCTGCCCGTGACCGTGATCCCGCCGTCGCCTGACCATCCGCCGGCCGCCCCACGCGCCGTCGGCTACGAGGAAGTGACCGACCCCGACTTCCGCGCGCATGCGGAGGCCACCTTCCACCAGGATCGCCCACTCCGCGGCGGTCTACTCCTGCGCGGCCACTGCCCGCGCTGCGGCCACTACATGACGTACTACGCGACCAACGTGGTCGTCCGCGGCCTGCTGCCGCCGCGCCGGACCCGCCCTCCCGCGCCCACCGCCGGCAGCGACCTGACGGTCATCTGCACCTGCGAGGAGAGCCATGCGGGCCGCCCCGAGAGCTACCACGGTTGCGGCGCCTACTGGCTGCACCAGACCGGGCCGGCGTGACCGCGTCCGGCCCCCGCCGGACGGCGACGCCGGCGGAGGCCCACGCCGCCCAGCTGACCCAGCGCATGCTTCGCGAGGAGCTCCCGCGGGTGCGGGCGGCCGCGCTTTCCTGGCGTAACGCCCTGGCCGGGCTCATCGCCGGCCTGGTCGGCTTCGGTCTCATCCGGGGCCGTTCGGAGATCGACGACCTCGCCTCGCCGTGGGCGGCGGTCGTCGGACTCCTGCTGCTCGCGGCACTGGTCGCGGGCGGCATCGGCGCCGTGTGCCTGTTGTCCGCGGCGCACGGCCGGCCGGCGGTCGTCACCGTCGAAGTCCAGACCCCCGACGTGGTCCGCGACCATGCCGAGGCGTTACGTGCCGTACGGGCGCTGCGGCTCGGCGTCGTGCTGGTGTTCACCTGCGCCGGGCTGCTCGTCGCCGCGGTCGGCGTCACCTGGTACGGGCCGGCGGCGAGCGGATCACTGCTCGAGGTCCAGACACCCACCGGCCCGTTCTGCGGCGGCGTTGCACGCATCCGCGCCGGATTACTCACCCTGCATACGGACGTCGGCAACGTCGACGTCGACCTACAGGCCGTCACCGGGATCCGCGCCGTCGCGACCTGCCCGTCGCCAGCCTGACCGCGAGGCCTGCTACCGGCGACCCCAGACGCAGCCCGAGCTGGAGCCGTATCACCGAACCCAAACGCGAACATCAGACCCACGACCACGACCACGGTGACGTGAGTGACCGCTGCGTCCGCGCCCTACCGGCCGGGTTCCCTCACTGGGCGGGATTGGCACAGGTAAGCGAGCCGAGAACCACCAGGCTCGTCTTCGCCTGGCCTTGCGTGGATGCTGCACTCGGCTCTTGGGGGCACGGTCCCTCTCGAGGAGCACAGGTTTGTCAGGCGGTCCGGTAGGCCGCGGCCGCGGCGGCGCGTGCGGTGAGGCGGCGGGTCAGCGGGCGGTCGGCGGCGCCGAGGTCGGGCACGGTCACGGCGCCGCCGGTCAGCAGCGCCGCGCCGGCGCGGATGTCCTCGGGGGTGAGGGCGCCGTCGACGGTGAGGACGTCGCCGGTGGCGACGGCGATCCGGCCGACCGCGTCGACGCCGGCCTCGAACGCCAGGCCGGTGACGGTCGTCGACTCGTGCGCGAGCCAGAGCGCCACCGCGGCCACCGACGCCGGCGGGGCGACCCGCTCGATCGCCGCGTACATCTCGGGCCGCGACCGGGTGCGGTCGGCGGCCAGCCGGGACGCGGCGAACGGCGCGACCGCGTTGACGGTGATGCCGCGCCGGGCGCCTTCGAGGGCGAGCGTCTGGGTCAGGCCGTGCAGGGCGCCCTTCGCGACCGTGTACGGCAGCGCGGCGGCCAGGCCGAAGTAGCCGGCGGCCGAGGTCGTCGTCACGATCCGGCCGTAGCCCTGCTGCGCCAGGTGCGACCAGGCCGCGGAGCACAGCGCCCAGGTGCCCAGCACGTGCACCCGGAAGAACTCGGTGAGCACGTCGGCGGTGACCTCGCGCAGCCGCACGATCCGGTCGATGCCGGCGTTGGCCACGACGACGTCCACGCGGCCGAACGCGGCGAGCGCGCGCTCGACCAGCGCCTCGGCGACCCCCGGCTCGGCGACGTCGCCGAGGTGCGCGACGGCCCTGCCCCCGGCCCGGCGGATCTCGGCGACGACGGCCTCGGCCCCGTCGGCCCCGTCGGCCCCGTCATCTCCCGGCGCCCCCAGGGGCGCCCCGGCGGGTTCGGGCAGGTCGTTGACGACGACGGCGGCCCCGCGGGCGGCGAAGGCGAGCGCGTGCGCCCGGCCAACGCCGCGCCCGGCGCCCGTGACGAGCACGGTGCGCCCGGCGAACGACAGCGGCCCGGGATCCGCGGCGGTCACAGGTCGACCGTTGGGGCGACAAGCGTGTCGCCGAGGCGGGCGACGTCGTCGCGCATCTCGGCGATCGTGCGCCCGCGCACGGCGACGGTGAGCCGGTGGACGCCGAAGTCGGCGTACACCTTCGCCTCCTCGACGTTGCGCGCGCCGCCCGCGGTGAACTCCATGGCGTCGGGGTCGCGCCCGACCGCCCTGGTCTCCTCGCGGACCCGGGCGAGCAGCTTCGGGAGCTCGACGAGGGGGTCCTGGCCGGGGAAGACGAACGGGAAGTAGCCGTCGCCGCGGGTCGCCGCGCGGCGGACCGCCGCGTCCGACGCCCCGCCGACGAACAGCGGGATCGCCCGGCGCACCGGCCACGGCCGGCACTCGACCTGGTCGAAGCTGACATGCTCGCCGGTGAAGGTCGCCGAGTCGTCGCGCCACAGCACCCGCATGGCGTCGATGTACTCGTCCATGCGCCGGCCCCGGTTGCGGAACTCCATACCGACGGCGGCGTACTCCTCGGGCAGCTCGCCGACGCCGATGCCGAGCATCAGCCGGCCCCCGGAGAGATGGTCGAGGGTGGCCGCGGTCTTGGCCAGCACCGTGGGCTGGTGCTCGGGCAGGATCAGCACGCCGGTGCCGAGGCGGATGCGGGTGGTGACGGCGGCGACGTAGGTCAGCCAGATCAGCGGGTCGGGCATGCCGCCGCGCCGCGACAGCCGGTCCATGCTGCCGTTGGTGACGCCGCGGTACGGGGTGGCATCGGTGCGGCGTGACTGCACGACGTGCTCCGGCGCCCACAGCGACTCGAACCCGGCCTGCTCGGCCGCGACGGCGAGCGCCACGGCATCCTCGGGGTCGGGGAACCCGGTGCTGGCGAAGACGATGCCCCACTTCATCGCGTGCCCCACTTCATCGCGTGCCCCACTTGGTCACAGGCTCTCCTCAGGAGTTCACGGTCGGGGCGTTCTCGACCGCGGTGTGGCGACCGAGCAGGTCCGCGAGGTAGGGCTGGGCGGCGCCCATGCCGCCGTCGACGCGCAGCACGACCCCGTTGACGTAGCGGGCGGCGTCGGAGGCGAGGAACGCCACGACCCGGGCGACCTCGTCGGGCGTGCCCAGCGGGGACGGGGTGTGCGCGGCGAACACGGCGCGCATCCGGCGCAGCCCCCGGCCGGGTCCGCGGACGGTGTCGGTCAGCACGAGCCCCGGGGCGATGGCGTTGCAGCGCACCCCCACCGGGCCGTAGCGGGTGGCGATGCTGCGGGTCAGCGACTCCAGCGCCGCCTTCGACGCCCCGTAGGCCGGGCGCAGGTGCTCGGCGGCCGCGGCGGCCCCCGACGAGGTGTTGACGATCGACCCGCGGCCGGCGGCGATCATCGCGGGGAGCACGGCACGCGCCAGCAGCATGGGCCCGCGCACGTTGACGGCCATCGTCGCGTCCCAGAGCTCCGCCGTCATGGTCAGCACCTCGGCGTCGCCGCCGCCACCGGACAGCGCGGTCGCGGCGGCGTTGTTGTGCAGCACACTGATCGGGCCGAGTTCGCCCGCGACCCGCTCGACGCAGTCGCGCACGGCGGCGGCGTCGGCGACGTCGAGAGCGAGGGCGAGCGCCCTCCCACCGGCCGCGACGATCTCGTCGCGGACGCGACGCGCCGACGCGTCGGCGATGTCGGTGACGGCGACCGCCGCGCCCTCGGCGGCGAGCCGGCGGGCGCTGGCCGCGCCGATTCCCGAACCCGCGCCTGTGACCAGCGCGACCTCGCCGGCCAACGGACCGTGGCCGCCGGTGCCGCCGGCCGGCTCACCGGAGGTAGTCATAGCCGCCGTCGACCATCAGCGTCGTGCCGGTGATGTACTGGGCGTCCGGGCCGACGAGGAAGACCACGGCGCGGCCGACGTCGGCCTCGGCGTCGCCGAGTCGACCCAGCGGTACCTGGGCGGCCAGGCTGGCCGCGGCGTCGGGCAGGTCGGCGGTCCAGCTGTCGAAGCCGGGCGAGCCGGCGAGCGGGCAGACGACGTTGACCCGGATGCCGTAGCGACCCCACTCGGCGGCGGCGACGCGGCTCATCGTCCGCAGCGCCTCCTTGGCCGCGGCGTAGGCGCCCATCGCGGGGCGGGCGGTCAGCCCGCTGCCCGAGCCGAAGTTGACCACGCTGCCCCTGCTGGCCCGCAGGTCGTCGAAGCAGGCCTGCATGAACCGCAGCGACCCGACCGGGCCCGACTGCCAGACGGCGGCCAGGTCGTCCTCGGTGAGCCGGCGGATCGAACCGTAGCGGGTGGTCTGCGCGACGTTGACCAGGCTCGTCACCGGGCCGAGCGCGGCGCGCACCGCGGTCACGGCGGCGTCCACATCGGCGCGGACCCCGGCGTCGGCCTGCACCGCGATCGCCCGCCCGCCCCGCTCGACGATCTCGGCCGCCACGGTCTCGCACTTGGCCAGCGTCCGCCCGACGACCGCGACGGCGGCGCCCTCGGCGGCCAGTGCCAGCGCCACGCCGCGGCCGACGCCCTGGCCGGCCCCGGTCACCAGGGCGACCGTCTCCGCCAGCCTCACACCGATTCCCCGGCGACCACGGAGGCCGGGGAGGCCGGGCGAGCGGCGGCCTGCAGGGTGGAGTAGAGCGGGTCGGTGCGGTCGCGGCGGGGCAGATGGTCGCCGAACTTGGTGATCCGGGCGCGGTCGGCGTCCCAGGGCCGGACCCATTCGATGACGGTGATCCGGTCGGCGATGCGCCACCGCCCGTCGCGGCGTTCGAACCGGTCGACGTAGCGGAAGCCCGCGGCGTAGTTCCACCGCACGTCGCCGGCGGGCTCGCCCGCGTGGTAGGCGACGCCGTAGCTCTCGGCGACGGCGACGTGGGCGTCGGCGACGTCGTGGCCGGTGGGGATGTCGACGAGGACGTTGCCGAGGTGGTGCATGGTCATGGTCTGGCGGCCCAGCAGCGGGCCGACCCAGTCGATGAACTCGTCGCGGGTGCCGGTGAACGGCCCGTGCCGGTCGGTCGCCTCCGGCCAGTAGCAGCCGCGGACCAGTTCGAGGTCGAGGCGGTCGATGCCGCGGCAGTACTCCAGCAGCACCCGGCGGATCGCGGCCTCGTCACCGACCGTCGCCGGCCCGCCTGTCAGCGCGCTCATCGGCGGGCCTCCCGCGCGCCGATGTTGACGGGAGCGACAGATTCGGCGGGCACTCGACCTGTGACCTGCCCGGGGGCGGACGACGTGGGGGCCCTTCTCTGGCCTCGTAAGTCAGGAATGTCCGTCGTCATCGCTCGCCCACCTTCCCGGGAGGCCGCCGCTGGCCTCGCCATCGTCATTGGAGCGACGTTTGACGGTCATGTCAACATGCAGGATGCTCGACCGGTGGGGCCGTCGGGCGCGGTGATCAGCATGCGTCCGCCAGCGGCATCCGGACCGGTCACGCCGCCCCCACGGCCAGCCGATCCGCCTTCGAAGTATGTGCGACATACACCGCATGTGCGACATACAACGTATAGATCCAGTCCATATGGACATCGAACTGTTCGAGGAGACCGGAGCCGATGAGGCAGGACATCCGATGAGGCAGGACATCCTGGCCGGTGTGCGGGTCGTCGAGGTGGCGACGTGGACGTTCGTCCCGTCGGCAGGCGCCGTGCTCGCCGACTGGGGCGCCGACGTCGTCAAGATCGAGCACCCGGTCACGGGTGACCCGCAGCGCGGCCTGATCAGCTCTGGCATCGTCGCCGGCGCCGGCAGCATCAACCACTTCGTCGAGCAGCCCAACCGCGGCAAGCGCAGCCTCGGCCTGGACATCGGCAGCGAGTCCGGCCGCGAGATCCTGCAGAAGCTGGTGGCGGAGTCGGACGTGTTCGTCACGAACCTGCTGCCCGACTCCCGCGCCCGCGCCGGCATCGACGTCGACGACGTCCGCGCCTGGAACCCGAAGGTCATCTACGCCCGTGGCCACGGCTACGGCTCGCGCGGGGAGCAGGCCGGCCGCGGCGGCTACGACATGGCCGCCTACTGGTCGCGCGGCGGCATCGGCGACTCGCTCATCCCGCACGAGGGCGACTGGCCCGCGCCGCAGCGGCCCGCCTTCGGTGACACCTACGGCGGCTTCGCGCTCGCGGGCGGCATCGCCGCGGCGCTGTTCCGCCGCGAGCGCAGCGGCGAGCCGTCCGTCGTCGACGTGTCCCTGCTGGCCGCGGCGATCTGGCAGCTCGCCCCGGATATCGTCGGGGCGGGCGTCACCGGCGCTCCGATCCCGAAGTTCCAGCTCGAGGAGATGCCCAACCCGGTCGCGAACCTCTACCGCACCGGCGACGGCCGTTTCCTCGCGGTCGTGCTGCTGCAGGCCGACCGCTTCTGGTCGGACTTCTGCACCCGCCTGGGCCGCACGGACCTCATCGACGACCCCCGGTACAGCGACGCGAAGGTCCGCTTCGTCAACCGGCGCGAGTGCATCGCCGAGCTGCGGGCAACCTTCGAGTCGGCGCCGCTGTCGCACTGGGAGAAGGCCCTGGCCGACTTCGACGGCGTCTGGGACGCCGTGCGCACCGCCCCCGAGCTGCACTCCGACCCGCAGGTCCAGGCCAACGGCTACCTGCCGAAGATCACCGATGGCAACGGCAACACGTTCTCCGTCGCGGCGAGCCCGGTGCAGTTCGACGAGAAGCACCTCGAACTCACCGCCGCCCCCGAGCACGGCCAGCACACCGAGGAGATCCTCCTCGAGCTCGGGTACGACTGGGACAAGATCATCGAGTTCAAGGAGTCCGGCGCCACTTCCTGACCGACCATGGCGGGTCGGGCTGCGGCTACGCACGCCCGACCCGCCCTCGTCTGTTGCCGGCATGTTCCGCACCGTTCCCCGCGGGGCGCCCACGGCGTCTCCCGCCGAGCCCCACGAGGTATCCAGTAGTGATCGACCAGGTCGGCGTCGCCGACACCGAGGAACAGGCCGCGCTCACCGAGGCCGTGGTCGGCCAGCTCGCCCGCAACTGGCCCACGGACTCCCGGCACAAGCAGATCGCCGACCCCGCGCAGGTCTCGGAGCTACCGGTGTGGGCGGCACTCGCCGAGGTGGGATTGGCGGGCCTGCCGCTGGCCGAGGAGCAGGGCGGCGGGGGCGGTCGCTGGGCCGATCTCGCCGTCGCCCTCGAAGCGGTCGGGGCGATGCTCGCACCGGTGCCGAGCATCGGTGCCGCCGCGGCGCTGGGGACCCTGCAGGCGCTGCCCGCCGCGGCGGCGTCGGCGCTGCTCGGCGCCGTCGCCGACGGGACGGTGGCGACCCTGGCCTGGACCGCGCACGAGGGCCTGTGGGGCGCGCCCGGCTCGGTGCGCGCGGCCACCACCTCCCCTGCCGGTGCGGCGCCTGCCGGTGCGCAGGTGGGTCTCACCGGCGAGGTCTCGGCCGTGCTGTCCCCGGAGGCGGCCCACGTGCTGGTGCTCGCCGAGGCCGCGGGCGGCCCCCTGCTGGTCGTGGTCGACGCCGGCGCCGCCGGGTTCGACCTGACCCGGGTCGGTGGCGTCGACGCCACCCGGCCGCTGGGCACACTGACCCTGCGCGAAACCCCGGGCACCGTGCTGGCGTCGGGCGCCGAGGCGATCGCGGCGGTGCGCCGGGGCCAGGCCACCGCAGCGCTGGCGCTGGCCGCCGAGCTCACCGGCCTCGCCGGGCACTGCCTGACCGGCGCGGTCGGCTACGCGGCCGACCGCCACCAGTTCGGCCGGCCGATCGGCTCCTTCCAGGCCGTCAAGCACCGCTGCGCCGAGATGCTCGCCGAGGTCGAGCAGGCCCGCGCGGCCACCCGCCACCTCGCCGCCCGCCTCGACGACGCCGCCGACCCGGCCGAGCTCGACGATGCCCTGGCGCTGGCCCTGCTCGCCGCCGGCCGCGCCGCCCACGTCGTCTCCAACGAGTACCTGCAGATTCTCGGCGGAATCGGCTTCACCTGGGAGCACGAGGTCCACCTGTACCTGCGCCGGGCCGCGGCCACCGCGCCGCTGCTCGGCGGCGCCGCCGCGCACCGCGCCCGCCTCGACCCCACCCGCCGCGGCGCCGGCGCCAGCCCGGCGCTGAGCGTGCCCGACTCCGGACCCGCCGCGGAGCTCGCCGGGCACGTCGCCGCCCTGCTGCCCGCCTACCGCGAGGCCTGGGGCGACGAGGTGTCGTTTCCCGCCCGGATGGCCTGGCAGCAGGCGCTGCACTCGGTCGGCTGGGTCGCCCCGCAGTGGCCGGTGGAGTACGGCGGACGCGGGCTCGGCATCGTCGACCAGGTCGCCTGCGACCGGGTCCTGGCGACCCACCGGGCCCCGCAGCCGCTCGGCGGCGTCCTCGGCCTGAACAACGTCGCCCCCACGCTCATGCGTTACGGCACGCCGGAGCAGAAGGCGCACCTGCCGGCGATCCAGGCCGGCACCGAGATCTGGTGCCAGGGCTTCTCCGAACCCGGTTCGGGCAGCGACCTCGCCTCGTTGCGGACCCGGGCGGAGCTCGTCGGCGACGGCGACGACGCCGAGTTCGTCATCACCGGGCAGAAGGTGTGGACGTCGGAGGGCATGGAGGCGACCCACTGCCTGCTGCTGGCCCGTACCGACCCGGGCGCGCCCCCGCACCGCGGGATCTCCGCGCTGCTCGTGCCCCTCGACCTGCCCGGCATCACCCGCCGCCCGATCACGATGATCACCGGCGAGAGCGGCTTCGCCGAGGTGTTCTACGACTCCGTCCGCGTCCCGCGCAGCGCCCTGCTCGGCCCGCTGCACGCCGGCTGGACGGTCACGATGACCACGCTCGGCTTCGAGCGGGCGGGTGTCATCGAGCTCGCCGCCGGGCTGGAGCAGTCCGTCGGCGACCTGGTGACGGCGCTGTCGGGCCACGGCCTGGACGAGCTGACCCGCCTGGAGCTCACCGACCGGCTCGTCGAGGCCCGCCTCGTCGGCCTGCTCGGCAGCCGCGCGCTCGGCCGCATCGCCGACGGCGGCGCTCCCGGCGCGGAGCACTCGGTCATCAAGCTGCTGTGGTCGCGAGCCATGCAGCACCAGGGCGAGACGCATCTCGCCGCCCTCGGCCTCGCCGGCGTCGCCGAGGCGACCGGGCGCCGCGCGCAGCGAGAGTACCTGATGTCGCGCTCGGCGACGATCGCCGGCGGCACCACCGAGATCATGAGGAACATCCTCGCCGAGCGCGTCCTCGGCATGCCGCGCTGACCTGCCGCGTCCCGCCGCCGGGGCGGGCCCGTTCAGACCGGGCCACCCCGGCGTGGGCGGCGCCCGCGGCGTCGGCCCTGACTCCGCCGGGCCGGTGAAACCACGGAGGGCGTGAGCCGCGATGACACGGCCCACGCCCCCCGGTGGTCGACTCAGTGCGAGCGGGTCAGCTCGTGCCGAGCTTGTAGATGCCGGTCGCGTCGATGGTGCGGAAGTTCGACAGCTCCCCGGTCTTCGATGCGTCGGCGACGAACCCGGTCGACGCGCAGATGTTCGGCGACACCGTGCTCGCCTTACCGTTGCACTGGAAGGTCGCACCGCCACCGAGCGGGTACTTGGCAGGCGGCGCCGTCTTCAGCGCCGTGGCGATGTCGGTCGGGGTCACCCCGGTGCCCGACACGGCGTTGACTCCGCGGACGAGCCCCAGCATGCCCTGGTAGCCGCTGATGGTGTACGGGTCGGCGGTCTTCAGGCTGCCGCCGTAGGCGTCGACCACGGCCGAGTACAGCTTGAACTCCGGGGTGGACGGATCCCGGTTGGCCTGCGCGACGATCTTCACACCTTCGAAGCCGCCGGGGATCGAGGCCCCCTTGTCCGTGCCGACGCACCGGTCAAGCGCGGTGATCGTCGCCTTGATGCCGAGCGCCTTGATCGCCTTGATCGCGCTCGCGCAGAACGTCGGGTCGCCCGTCACGTGGTAGAGCTGGGGCTTGTTCTTCTGCGCGGTCTGGATCTGCGGGGTCATGTCCGCGGTACCCGGCGGGATCGCGATCACCTCGGCCTTGCTACCGGCGTTCGCGAAGAACGCCGGCGAGAGCGCCTTGGCCGCGCCGCTGGCCGCCGGCACGTCGATGACGAGCACGACAGCACTGGCCAGCTTGGCTTCGCGTGCGTAGGCCGCGGCGGTGCCGAACGGCCCGAGCGGGTTGCCGAGCAGGAACACGTTCTTGGTCGCCAGGGCGACCGGCGTCGCGACAACATTGAGCACCGACGGGATCCCGGCGGGAGAAACAATCTTGATCCAGGGGTCGGCCTGCCCCGGGCTGCCACCGGCCACCGCGGAGACCTTTTCCCGGACGAACGTGTTGCCGCACGCCTGGGCGTCCGCGGGGACGGATTTGTCCTCACAGCTGACGAGCTCGATCTTGTGGCCGCGCAGTCCACCGAGGTGGGCGTTGGCGTAGTCGACGACGGCCTGCGCCGACTTCTCCTCGGCCGAGGCGTCCACCGCCTGGGTGCGGCCGGTGCCGACCCAGCCGATCTTCACCGGGGTGCCGGTCGCGGCCTTCGCCGGACCGAGCAGGGCCGAGTCGGCCTTCGTCGACGCGCCCCCGCCACTGCCGCCGCCACCACCACCGCTACTGCCACCGCAGGCGGCGGCAACCAGCGAGGTGGCGAGCAGAACACCGG
Organism: Frankia tisae; assembly: GCF_025403405.1. Taxonomy (GTDB): domain Bacteria; phylum Actinomycetota; class Actinomycetes; order Frankiales; family Frankiaceae; genus Frankia; species Frankia tisai. The sequence goes on along the minus strand of NZ_JANEZT010000019.1, from coordinate 11,471 downwards.
TCAGCGCGGTGCGGGTACGCAGCCGCCGGGGCGGCCGGCCGGCCATCAGGGAACGAGGCGTTAACAAACGCACGGTGGTGCTCCTTAGTCATTTGATCACTACAAAATCGCGCGGTCCGTGGACCGGACGGCCCACGGACCGCGCGGATGGTGCGTGCTGCGGGCCAGGAAGAAGGTGGGGGATCAGGCGGAGGCGCCCGCCTCGGCTCCCAGGTAGGCGGCCTCGAGGCCCGAACGGTCGGCGGCGAGGTCCGCAGCCGGCCCGCTGCGGACGACCTCGCCGTGGACGAGCACGATGGCCTGGTCGGCGACCTCCAGCGCGAGCTGGACGTGCTGCTCGACGAGGATGACGACGGCCCCGGTCTCGTCGGCGATCCGGCGGACCACGGGCAGCAACCCCTCGACGATCACCGGTGCGAGGCCCATGCTCATCTCGTCGATGAGCAGCACGCGCGGCTTCTGGACGAGTGCGCGGGCGACGGCAAGCATCTGCTGCTCCCCACCCGACAGCGCACCCGCCGCAACGTCCAGCCGCTTGCCCAGACTCGGGAACAGCTCTATGACGTCATCGAGACTGTATCCGCCGGAGCGCCGCGCGACGACGAGGTTCTCCCGGACGTCGAGGTCGGAGAACAGCGCCCGGTCGTCGGGGACGAGCACGATGCCGGCCCGGTTCGCCGCCGCCGGCCGCCCCCCGGGCACGGGCGTGTCGTCCACCAGCACCTCGCCGCCCAGCCGCGGCAGCAGCCCGGCGAGGGTCATCATCATGGTCGTCTTGCCGGAGCCGTTCGGGCCGAGGACGCCCAGCACGGTCCCGCTGTCGGCGGTCAGGTCCAACGAGCGGACGACCCGCACCGCGCCGTAGCCGGCCTCCAGCCCGCGCACGTCCAGCAGCGGGGTGACCGCGCCCGCCCCGGCAGAGGACGGGGCGGCGCCCGTCACCGGGCTCGGCGCGGCCGGCTCCTTCACCACGACCGGTTCGGTCGGGCCGGTCGCCGCCGCGTCCTTCGCCGCCGCCGGCTCACTCACAGTCGGCTTGTCCGCCGCCGCCGGCTCACTCACAGCCGGCTTGTCCGCCGCCGCCGGCTCGTTCGTCGCGGCCGGCTCACTCACAGCCGGCTTGTCCGCCGCCGCCGGCTCACTCACAGCCGGCTTGTCCGCCGCCGCCGGCTCACTCACAGCCGGCTTGTCCGCCGCCGCCGGCTCGTTCGTCGCGGCCGGCTCACTCACAGCCGGCTTGTCCGTCTCGGCCGGCTCGTTCGTCGCGGTCATGCCGACACCTCCTCCGCGTGGGTGCTGCCGAGATAGGCCTGGGCGACCGCGGGATGGCTGCGGATGTCCGCCGGGGTGCCGTGCGCGATGACCTTGCCGAAGTTGAGCACGTGGATCTCGTCGCAGAGGCTGAGCACGAGGCTCATGTCGTGTTCGACCATGAGGATCGTGACGCCGCTGGCCCGGATGTCGCGCAGCCGCTGGCCGAGCCAGTGGCTCTCGACCGTGTCGAGACCGCCCGCGGGTTCGTCGAGCAGCAGCACGCGGGGCCGCCCGACGAGCGCCCGGGCGATGGAGACGAGCTGACGCTGGCCCTGGGAGAGCTCACCGGCGGGACGGTCGGCGACGGCGGTGAGCCGCAGCAGGGTGAGAGTCGCCGCGACCTCCTCGGACCTGGAACTGCCGGCCTCGCGCCGCGAGGCGCCCGCGGTCAGCCCGACGCTGACGTTCTCCCGGACGCTGAGATCCTCGTAGAGCTCGATCGCCTGGAAGGTCCGGCCGAGTCCGGCGCGGACCCGCTCGTGCGGACGCAGCACCGACAGGTCCTGGTCGGCGAGCGCAACGCTGCCGGTGGCCCGGGCGAACCCGCTGATCGCGTCGATCGCCGTCGTCTTGCCGGCGCCGTTCGGGCCGATGAGGCCGACGATCCGCCCCGGCGGCACGGACAGGGACAGGTTGTCGACCGCGAGCACACCGCCGTAGCGGACGGTGAGGTCGTGGACCGTCAGCACGGGCTCGGCCCCGTCGCCGAAGACGACAGCCGGCCCCGAGGCCGCCGCCGCGGCGTCGGCGACGATCTCGCCGGCCTGCGCGACCACGGCGTCCTCGGGCGCGACGAGCGCGTCCGACCGGGTGCCCGCGGCCCGCGAGCGGCGGCGTTCGATCACCTGGTGGGCGGGGCCGACGATGCCCTCCGGGTTGAAGACCACGGTGAGGATCAGTAGCAGCGCCGCCACCGCCTCGTACCAGACCCCGGTGGAGACGACCTTGTCGACGAGCGCGTAGACCAGCCCGTTGACGACGGTGACCCCGGCGAGGATGCCGCCGGAGACCGAGGTGGTGCCCGCCAGGTAGACGGTGCCGAAGAAGGTCAGCCCGACGATGGCGGTGAACGGGTCGTTGGTGACGTTGCCGAACTTGTAGGCCAGCAGCGCCCCGCCGATGCCGGCGATGAACGCCCCCAGCGCGAACGCGGCGAGCTTGACCCGCACGACGTTGACGCCGGCCGCGGCGGCGGAGCGCTCGTTGGCGCGCACGGCGAGCATCTGCGAGCCCAGCGTGCTGGTGCGCAGCCAGGCGACGCCGAGCCCGACGAGCACAAGCACGAGCAGGCAGAGCACTCCGAAGGTCACCCGGGGGAAGTCCGAGCCGCTGCCGACGCCGAGGTTCCACCCGAAGATCTCCGGGTTGGGCACCGACGCGCCGGAGGAGCCGACGAAGTCGAGGTTGCGGAACCACAGCGCTTCCAGCGCGAACGCCAGCGCGAAGGTCACGACCGCGACCGTCAGCCCGCGGATGCGCAGCGCGGGCAGGCCGATCACCACGCCGATGACGGTGGCTCCGAGCGCGGCGACGATCGGCGCGAAGGGGAAGGCGATGTGCAGGTGCTCGGAGATCGGCCCGACCAGGAACGCCGCGACCCCGGCCAGCGGGAGCTGCGCGAACGACACCTGCCCGGCGTAGCCGGTGACGACCACGACCGACAGCGCGATGACGGCGTAGACGAACGTGGAGATCAGCCCGTCGCGCAGGTCGCCGGTGAAGGCGATGAGGCCCACGACACCAAGCACGGTCGGAACCACGGTCGGCAGCACCACGTTGTGCGGTCGAGGAGCACGGCCGAGGTTACGGGTGATGACCGCGCCCCGGCCTGGCAGCGGCTGCGCGCGTACCACGAGGACGACGAGGATCAGGATGAGCGGTACCAGTTCCGGCAGGCCGGAGGAGGGCAGCCAGTCGTAGCTGTTCTGCAGGTACTGGGCCTCGGACTGCAGGGCGCCGATGACGATGCCGGCGATCGTCGCCCACAGGACGTGCTGGAACCGGCCCATGATCGCCGCCGCCAGGGCGGGGACGATGAACAGGGTGTAGGAGACGGGGATCAGCGGGACGATCGGCGCGATGAGGATGCCGACCAGTCCGGCCGCCGCAGAGGAGATCATCCAGTTGCCGGCGGCGACCCGGTCCGGGGAGATGCCGCTGACGTAGGCGCCCTTCTCGCTCGACGCCGTCGCGCGGGTGGCGAGGCCGAAGCGGGTGCGGGCGAACACGAGCGACACCGCGGCGGCGAGCACGAGCACCGTGATCGCCAGGTAGACCCGGTCGCTCGGGACGTTGATCGAGCCGGCCTTCCACAGGTCGGTCGGGAAGATCGGGTCGACCGCGACGGCGGTGGTCCCCATCCGCGCGGCGATCAGGGCGGTGATGGCCAGCGAGACGCCGAGCGAGGCCACCGCCTTCGCGACCGGCGGCGCGTTGCGCAGCGGCCGGAAGATCACCAGATGGAGCCCGAGGCCGAGCAGGGCGGAGAGCGCCACCGCGATCGGCAGCGCGGCACCCATCGGTAAGTCACCACCGATGTCGATGGTCGTCGGCGTGCCGGGGATCAGGTTGATCAGCTCGCCGGAGCGCAGGTAGGCATAGACGTAGGCGGCGAGCAGCGCGATGCTGCCCGTCGCGAAGTTGATGATCCCCGAGCTTCGGTACGTGATGGTGAGGGCGAGCGCGAGCGCACCGAACACCGCACCGTTGCCGAGGCCGAGGAGCAGGAAAACAATATGTTGACTCAAAAGTCACTCCGCAGGTCGTCCCAGAGCGGGAGGGGCGCTCAGGCCTGCGCAGGTCGCGGATCACCGCGCCTCGACAGGACCGTCGGGGCGCGTGACGGATCTTGCCAGCCCCCCGATTGAGTTAAACTCATTGGATTGTTGTGTGCTACTTCACAGCCTGTCAAGCGATGCCGTGACCTGCGGCGGAACGACCGGCAAACGGGGGGTTCGCGGCCTGTCAGAAGGCCGAGCGGTGGTGGCCCCCGTCGACGGCGATGTAGTGCCCGGTGAGGTAGCCGGCCTGGCGTGAGCACAGGTAGACGATCGACGAGGCGATCTCCTCGGGCTCGCCGAGCCGGGCGGCCGGCACCCCCGCCGTGTCGATCATCCACTCGCGGCGTGCGGCCGGCTCGGTCAGGCCCTCGTGCGTCGACAGGTACCAGTTCGTCGTCTTCGTCGCGATCCAGCCCGGGGCGATGGTGTTGATGGTGATGCCGTGGCGGGCGTACTCGTCGGCGACGCTCTTGAGCAGGCCGACGGTGGACGGCCGGGTGGCGTTGGCCACCGTGTGCGGCGGGGAGCTCTGCGGCTCCTTGGCGGTCGCCGAGCCGATGTGCACGTAGCGCCCGAACCCGGCCTCCTGCATCCCCGGCAGGACCGCGCGCAGCATGTGCACCTGACTGAGCGTGTAGACCCGGTAGGAGTCGACGTAGTCCTCCGCCCGGGTGATCTCGGCGAAGAAGCCGCGCACGTGGAAGTCCGCCTGGGTGACCACGATGAGCGGGGGCCCGAGGCGGTCGGTGACCTCGGCGACGGCGGACTCGATGCCCTCGGCGGTGCTCATGTCCGCGGACACCCCGACCGCCTCGCCACCGGCCTGCGCGATCGACGCGACGGCGGAGTCGATGTGGCGCTGCGTGCGCGCGACGACGGCGACGCGGCTGCCCTCCGCCGCGAGCATCTTCGCCACCTCGAGCCCGATCCCCTTGCTGCCGCCGACGACGAGCGCCACCCGATCGCGAATGCCAAGGTCCACAGCCTGCTTCTCCTCCGGGACGGTTCCGCCCCTGCCGCCGAGTCCCGCACCCACCAGCCGGGAACGGTGTTCCCATCCTGGCACGTGCACCGGCCGGACGCCCGCAACGGTGATCACAACAGCCGATTGACAACTCAACGTGACCTAAGCCACAATCGCGACCAGGCGTCGGCCGACCGTCATCGGGATGCCGCCACAGGTCCCGCGCGCCGTCCTCACACGGATCACGCCGCCCGCCGGCCGGGAGAAGCGTCGGAGGTTCGACGAACCCACCCGCCGCGTCGCCCACGAGCCCCTCCAGCACCACCCGGGTCAACCCCCGGTCATTTCCCGAACACAACGAGGAGTTCCAGCGTGCATATCTCCAGGTCGCGATTACCGCTTCGGCGCACGTGTCCGACCCGCCCCCGCAGGCACCTGTCCCGATCGGGCAGTCACGCCCGCGCCGGTCTGTCGGCCGTGGCGCTCGCCGTGGCGATCGCCACCGGCGTGGCGGCCTGCGGCAGCAGCGGCGGTGGCGGTGGCGGTGGCGGGAGCACAGGCGGTGCGGCGAAGGCCGACAGCAGCCTGCTCGGCCCCGCGAAGGCCGCCACCGGCACTCCGGTCAAGATCGGCTGGGTCAGCACCGGCCGGACGCAGGCCGTCGACACCTCCGGCGAGATCCGGGCCGCCCAGGCCGTGACCGACTACGCCAACGCCCACCTCGGCGGCCTGCGCGGCCACAAGATCGAGCTCGTCACCTGCGAGGACAAGTCCGTCCCGGCCAACGCGCAGGCCTGCGGCAACCAGTTCCTGCGGGAGAAGGTCGCCGCGGTCGGGGCTGGCAGCCCCGGGCAGACCGACCCCTGGCTGAAGATCGTCGCGCCGGCGGGCATCCCGGTGGGCATGAACCTCGTCGCGACCCAGGCCACCCTGACGACGAAGAACGTGTTCATCTGGGGCAACCCCCTGGCCTCCTTCGGCACCCCGGCCGCCTTCGCCCGGGACAAGAAGCTCACCAGCGCCGCCGTGTTCGTCATCGACGTGCCCGCGGCCAGCGACCCGGCCAAGCAGCTCGTCCCGCCGTTCTTCGCCAACGCCGGGGCCAAGGCCGAGGTGATCGCGATCCCGCCGGGTACCGCCGACATGACCCCGCAGATCCAGACCGCGCTGAAGAACAAGCCGGCGATGTACCACGTGATCGGCGACCCGACGTTCTGCGCCAGCGCCATCAAGGCGATCAAGGCCCTCGGCATCACCGCGCCGATCACCGCGCTGGACCGCTGCATCGGCGCCGACCACGGCGCGTCGATCCCCGGCGGCTTCGCCGGCGTCGACATCATCGCGCAGGCCAACGTCGACCCGTCCACCCCCGAGTTCAAGCTGTTCAACGCCGTGATCGACGCCTACGGCAAGAACCTGAAGATCGACTCGATCAGCATGAGCGGCTACCAGGGCATGTTGAGCCTGGTGCGGGGCGTGAACGCGGCGCCCGGCACGGACGTCTCCTCCACGGCCATCGCCACGGCGCTGCACACCATGCCGGCCACCACGTACCCGCTCGGCGGTGGCGCCGACTTCCAGTGCAACGGCAAGGCCAACTCGATCTCGCCGAACATCTGCTCCACCACCGGGTTCATCGCGGATGCCGACAAGCAGGGCGCGCTGACGAACTTCCGTTCCCTCGACACCACGGGGATCTTCAAGCTCGGCGCGAGCTGACGGTCCCGCCCGCCACGCAGCGGGCAGCACACGCAGACGGGCGCCCCGGGGCCATCGGCCCCGGGGCGCCCCTGCTTTCCGCCCGCCGGCTACCGGAAGGCGGCGGGCCGGGACAGGCCGACGAGGTCCAGGACCAGCTCGGCGTAGGCGGCGACCTCGTCGGCGCCGGGCTGGTGGTCGAGGGCGATCCAGGCCGCCTGACGGCTCATGACCATTTCGAACGCGGCGTCGGCGAGAAGCTCCGCCCGGGGAAGCTGGGCGCCTCGCAACGTCCGGGCCAGGGGCTGGCGCAGCGGGAGGGTGAGCGTGGCCTCGGCCTGGGGGAAGCGGTGCAGCAGGCGGTAGCGGTCCAGCGCGAGGGCCCGGATCGCCCGCGCGGCCTCGCCCCGCGCCAACGACAGCAGCGCCACCGCCCAGGTCCGCACCGCCTCGGCGGGCGGCCCGGCGGTGGCGACGCGGCGCTCCACCACCACGGCCGTGCGCCGCGTCGCCTCCTCGACCACGGCGAGGGTCAGCCCGTCCTTCGACCCGAACACCCGGTAGAAGGCGGCGTTGTGCCGCCCGGCGCGCGCCACGACGCCGCTCACCCGCAGGTCGACCGTGTCGGTCGCGGCGAGCAGATCGAGGGCCGCGGCGATGAACGCCTGGCGCTCCCGCTCCAGGGCGACGGGATCGTCGAGGTAGCGCAGCGGACTCGCCATCGACGTTCCCTTCGTCGGCGCAGGCGGGCAGCCAGGCACGGCGCGTAGAACATCACTCTACGGCGTGCAAGGGGCGTCCCGACGGCGGCCCGAGGGAGTACAACGGTAGTTGACGGCACCGCCAACGACCTGTCCCGGCGGACCACCGGTCAGACCGGCCTGCCGAGCCGCCCGAGCGCCACTCCCGGTTACTCGCGGCAAACGCCCTGCAAGCACGGCCCGCCGCCACCCGGACGCCCTACGCAATCGCGTCATCAGCGGACAGCCATCAGATGACGCTTTCGTCAACATTGGGTACGCTGCTACGCGCCAAACCGCTACACCGACGAGGAGCGCGTCTTATGCCGCTGCAGGATCATCATCAGATCGTCTCGGTGGACGACCACCTCATCGAACATCCGCGCGTCTGGCAGGACCGGCTGCCGGCGGCGCTGCGCGAGCAGGGCCCGCGCATCGAGGAGCTCAACGGCAAGCACGTCTGGCACTACGACGGTTCGGTCTTCCCGACCGTCGGGCTCAACGCGGTCGCCGGTCGCCCGCCGGAGCAGTGGGGCATCGACCCGGTCCGCTACGAGGAGATGATCCCCGGCTGTTACGACCCGGTCGCCCGGGTGAAGGACATGGACCTCGACGGCATCCAGGCCGCTCTGTGCTTCCCGTCCTTTCCCGGCTTCGGCGGCGGCGTGTTCCAGCGGGCGCCCGACAAGGACCTCGCGCTGCTGTGCGTGCAGGCGTGGAACGACTTCCACATCGACGAGTGGTGCGCGTCCGCGCCGGACCGCTTCATCCCCCTCGCTCTGATCCCCACCTGGGACCCGCACCTGGCCGCGGCGGAGATCCGCCGCACCGCCGCCAAGGGCGCCCGGACCATCTCCTTCCCCGACAGCCCCGTCCCGCTGGGGCTGCCCTCCTTCCACAACGCCGCCTGGGAGCCCGTGTGGGAGGCCTGCGAGGAGACCGACATGGTCATCTCGCTGCACTTCGGCTCGGGCAGCTACGTCCCCGGCTTCTCCTTCGCCGCCACCCGCGCCATCCCCGGTGAGGTCGTCCTCCCCGACGCCCCGTTCGCCGTCGCCATCACCATCTTCTCGACCAACCTCATGTGGTCGGCCACCGACCTGCTGTTCTCCGGGGTCCTCCAGCGGCACCCGAAGCTGCAGTTCTCCCTGGCCGAGGGCGGCATCGGCTGGATTCCCTACATCCTCGAGCGCGCCGACTTCGTCTGGGAGCGTCACCGCTACTACCAGCCGATCGACTTCGACGCCCGCCCCTCCGACCTGTTCCGCAAGCACTTCTGGGGCTGCTTCATCGACGACGAGTTCGGCCTGGAGAACCGGCACAAGGTCGGCATCGACCGGATCATGCTGGAGATCGACTACCCGCACTCCGACTCGAACTGGCCGAACAGCCGCAAGCGTGCCGCCGAGGTCCTCGCGAACGTTCCCGACGACGAGGTCGTGAAGATCACCGAGACCAACGCCCGCACGATGCTCCACTTCCCCCGCTCCTGACCGAACTCCGCTCCTGAACGAACTCCGCTCCTGAACGAACTCCGGCTCCTGAGTGAACTCCGCTCCTGACCGGCCCTGCCCCGCGCGAGCCACCCGGCCCGCGCGGGGCTGTCGCTCAGGGCGGGCCGGCGGCTGCGGCACCGGGGTAGAGCGCGGAGGTCAGCAGCTCGGACTCGGCGTCGCGCCACCGCGTCCAGGACCGCTCGTCGTCGAAGTCGACGTCCAGGGCGTGTTCCAGCAACGGCCCGAGCAGGACCGGGGCGAAGCCGAGGATGAGCAGCATCGCCGCCTCGGCGCGCAGGTCCGTCGACGGGCGGGCCTTGCCCATGCGTTCCCGGTGGGCGAGCTCCTCGGCGGACAGGTCCACCGCCCGGCGGAACCAGTCCAGGCCGTCGGGCTGGCCGTCGAGCAGCATCCGGCGGACGTAGGCGCCGAGCAGCGGCACCTCGGCGACCATCCGCTCGAAGCGGACGAGCCGGCGTTGCAGCGCCTGCGCCGGGTCGCCGCCGCGATCGGGTTCGCGGGTGTTGCGGTGCAGGTACTCGACGATCCACGTCGAGATCGCGTCCATGACCCCCTGCTTCGACCCGAAGTGGTGGATCACCAACGCCGGCGAGACACCCGCGCGCTGGGCGATCGCGCGGACCGTCGTCGCATGCACCCCCCGCTCGGCGACCAGGGCGAAGGCCGCCGCCCGGATGCGCGCCTTCGCGGTGAGATCCTCCGGCCCGGTCAACTGCGTCGACATCCCCATCCCCTTCCACACCGCCGTCCAGCCAGCTGAACGGATGTTCAGCATAGGGCCGTGACGACGAAAGGAGTCTCGAGGTGACCGAGACCGGTACGTCGACGCGGAACAAGGCGACGGTGCGGGCGTTCTTCGTCCGGATGAACGCCGGCGACGTCGCCGGCGCCTTCGACCTGCTCACCGACGACGTCGCCTGGTTCAGCCTGTCGACGCGGCGGTTCTCCGACCGCGACCAGATGCGCGCGTCGATCGAATGGGTCAACACCGAGCTTCTGCGGGCGCCGATCCAGCAGACCGTCACCACACTCACCGCCGAGGACGACCGGGTCGCCGCCCTCACCGAGGGCCATGCGGTCACCGTCGCCGGCAAGCGCTACGACCAGGCCTACCACTTCCTGTTCGAGTTCTCGGGCGAGCGCATCGGCCGGCTGTGGGAGTTCAACGACACCTACCACTCCCGGACGGTCTTCGCGCTGAGCGAGGCCGGCGACCTGCCGCGGACCGACCCCGCCTGAGGCGGCGGCGCGGGGCCGCGGAGCCGGACCGAGATCACTGCGGGGCGTGTTCCCCGACCGCCCCCGCGGCGAGAAGGCCGGCGATGCGGCCGTCGGAGTAGCCCAGGCCCGCGAGAATGCGGCGGGTGCCCGCGCCGGGAGGCGGAGCCGCCGCGGTGATCTCGCGCGGGATGCCGGACCAGTCGGCGTAGCGGCGCACGACCGTGCACGGACCGAGATCCGGCTCGTCGATGCGGGTCAGGATGCCCGCCGCGGCGAACCAGGGGTCGGTCAGGAACCCGCCGCGGTCGAGAACCGGGGCGGCCGGCACGCCCGCGGCGGCCAGCAGCTCGGCGGCCTCGACGCTGGTCAGGCCGGCAAGCGCCGCGGTGATCCGGTCGGCCGCCGGGCCCGCGGCCGGCGCCCGCAGCAGGGCCGCGGCGCCGTCCTCCCCTCCCCCGCCGCCGGCGAGGCCGAGCGCGGTCACGAGGGCGGCGGTGTGCTCGGGCGTCGTGGCGGCGACGGCGACCCAGCCCTCCTTGCACGGGTGCAGCCGGTGCACGGCGGTGTCGCCGACGTACTCGTGGCTGCCGACCGCCGGCGCGGGCCGGCCGGCGTGGCGGACGAACTCCCCGGCCTGCATCATCACCGAGGAGTTCACCATCGTGGTGACGACCTCCTGGCCGAGCCCGTCACGCCGGCGGGCGTACAGCGCGGCGAGGATCCCGAAGGCGACGAGCGATCCGGTGCCGATGTCGTGCACGAGCATGGCGCTCTGGCAGGGCGCGCCGGCGCCGCCCTGGGCGGCGATGAGACCGGAGCGGGCCTGCAGCAGCGGATCGAAGGCGGGGGTGGCGCTCAGCGGGTTGCCGGTGCCCCAGGCGGTGACCGTGCCGCGCACGAGCCGCGGGTTGATCGCGGCGAGGGTGGCGTAGTCGGTGCCGATGCGTTCGCGCACTCCCGGGCGGACGTTGTCGAGCAGAACGTCGGCGCTGCGCACCAGGTCGTGGAAGATCTCCCGGCCGGCGGGCGTCTTCAGGTCGACCACGATGTCGTCCTGGCCCTTGTGGAAGGCGAGGAAGGAGACGGTGTAGATCCGGTAGGGATCGCCGTGGGGCCCCTCGACCTTGATGACCTCGGCGCCGTAGTCGGCGAGCAGCGTCGAGCCGAACGGCCCGGCGACGAAGCTGCCCAGGTCGAGCACGCGCAGCCCGGCCAGGGGGGCGGGCGGGTCCGCCGC
>NZ_JANEZT010000199.1 GCF_025403405.1 Frankia tisae | reverse complement strand
CACCCACGCCGGCCACATCGTCCCCCGAACCCGGTGGACAGCCCCAGGCATTCCCCATGGCGGCCCTTCCGGCCTCCCGCCTGGGACGAGTCGCGGTGCGCGGGAAGAGTTGCGGTGCGTTTTGCGCGGTCTGCAGGCTCAGACCGCGCAAAACGCACCGCAGTTGGCCCCGCCCTGGTTCGGACTCGTTCCGGCTTTCACGCCTGCCCGGAGGGACAAATCGCCCGCCGAGGGCTCCGGATAGGCAGGGCGTTCGAAGATCGTGCTGGTCAGGGCGTGTGGCCGGATGGTGCCGGGTCATCAGGGCCGGCGTGTCGATGTGAGGCTTGTCCGGCGTGCGTCGATGGTGGCACCAGTCGGTCGTGTCAACCGGCCGGATGCGGGCCGCCGTTGCGAGCCGCGGTTCGCCGGACCGAGCTCCCCCTGCGCACTTCCCGGCCGCCGGGCGGTCATCCCCCGTCCGGGGGATCTTCCTACTGCGGGCGGCCGACGCTCGTCGGCTGGTCGGGAGCGTCCCCGGGGGGCGCAGGTGTCGGAGCGCGGGCCACGCCGCGGTCAACAGACGGGGCGCCAAGGTGGGGCGACGGGGGCGCGGCCCTGCGATCAGTGGTGGCGGCATCGCGTCCAGGCCTGCTCCCGTGACATCCGTCGCCGTGTCGCGGATACCCCCAGGGGGTTATCGTGCACTATACGGGGGAGGGGTACTTTCGGGCTGCCGGGCGGACGAGTCCGGGCTGTGGACAGTGGCTGAAGAGATGAGGACCGCGATGACCGCGATCGCCTACACCGTGACCGGGATGAACTGCGAGCACTGTGTCCGCTCGGTGACCGAGGAGCTGGAGCGGCTGCCCGAGGTGGCCAGCGTCGCGGTGGATCTCGCGGACGGCCGGGTCACGGTGGTGAGCGAGGGCGCGCTGGCGGACGGCGCCGTCCGCGAGGCCGTCGCAGAGGCCGGGTTCGAGCTGGTCGGTCGGGCCTGACACCCGCGCGGTACCGCGCGGCGGGGCCGGGGGAGGAACTTCACGTGACGAACGTCGGGATCGAGGCCGGGGAGCCGGCCCGACTCGAGCTCGCGATCGGCGGCATGACCTGCTCGTCCTGCGCCGCGCGGGTAGAGCGCAAGCTCAACCGGATCGAGGGCGTCAGCGCGTCGGTCAACTACGCCACAGAGAAGGCGACCGTCACCCTCGCCCGGCCGGCGCCTGCCGGCGTGGCCGGCGTGGCCGGCCCCGTGACGGTCGACGAGCTGATCGGGGCCGTGCAGGCCGCCGGCTACACGGCGAGCCTGCCCGCCGCTGCGGCGCGGCCGTCCGCCACGACGGGCGGTGCGGCCACCGCCGGGTCGGGCGGTACGGCGGGCGGTGCGGCGGGCGCCGACGGCGACGAGGCGGTGCCGGAGGGCGCGGACCTGCGGGCGATGCGCCGACGCCTGACCATCTCGGCGCTGCTGGCGCTGCCGGTGCTTGTGCTCGCGATGGTGCCCGCCTGGCAGTTCGACTACTGGCAGTGGGTCAGTCTGGCGCTGGCAACACCGGTCGTCCTGTGGGGCGGCCGGCCCTTCCACGCCGCGGCGGCCCGGGGCGCCCGGCACGGCGCGGTCACCATGGACACCCTGGTCTCTCTCGGCACGCTCGCGGCCTTCGGGTGGTCGCTCTACGCACTGATCCTCGGCGGGGCGGGCGATCCGGGAATGCGGCACTCCTTCTCGCTGACGGGCGGCGTGCCCGACGGCGCCGCCACCGCGATCTACCTGGAGGTGGCCGCCGGGGTCACGGTGTTCCTGCTCGCCGGGCGGTTCCTCGAGCTGCGGGCGCGACGCCGCTCCGGCGCGGCCTTGAGGGCCCTGCTGCACCTCGGGGCGAGGGACGTGACGGTGCGTCGCCCGAGGGCCGGGTCCGCGGGCTTGCCGGTCCCCGCGGGCTTGCCGGTCGAGGTGCGGATCCCGGTCGACGAGTTGCGCATCGACGACGAGTTCGTCGTCCGCCCCGGCGAGAAGATCGCGACCGACGGGGTCGTGCTCGACGGGGTGTCCGCGGTCGATGCGAGCATGGTCACCGGCGAGTCGGTACCGGTGGAAGTCGGGCCGGGGGATCCGGTGGTCGGCGCGACCGTGAACGCGGGCGGCCGGCTCATCGTGCGGGCCACCCGGGTCGGGGCCGACACGCAGCTTGCCCGCATCGCTCGGCTCGTCGAGCAGGCCCAGAGTGGCAAGGCGCGGGTCCAGCGGCTGGCCGACCGGATTTCGGCGATCTTCGTTCCCGTTGTGATCACTGCCGCGCTGGTCACCCTGGGCGCCTGGCTCGTGGCTGGGCAGCCGGCGACGGACGCGTTCACCGCCGCGGTCGCCGTCCTGATCATCGCCTGCCCGTGCGCGCTGGGCCTGGCCACCCCGACGGCCCTCCTTGTCGGCACGGGACGTGGCGCGCAGTTGGGCATCCTCATCCGTGGCCCGGAGGTCCTCGAATCGACGCGGCGGGTGCAGACCGTGCTGCTCGACAAGACCGGCACGGTGACCACCGGCCGGATGCGGACCGCCGCCGTCCACCCTGCGTCGGGGGAGAGCGCCGCCGACGTGCTCCGCCTCGCCGGGGCGGCCGAGGACGCCAGCGAGCATCCCATCGCCCGCGCAATCGCCGACGCCGCCCGAGCCGCTGCCGCTGCCGCTGGATCGTTGCCTCCGGTGACGGACTTCGCCAGCGACGCCGGGCTCGGCGTGCGCGGCACGGTCGAGGGCCGCGCGGTGGTCGTCGGCCGGCCCAGCCTGTTCGCCGAGCTGCCGGTCGAGCTCGCGGACACCCTGGCCCGGGAGCGCGACGCCGGGCGCACCACGGTCGTCGTCGGCTGGGACGGTGCGGCGCGCGGGTTGGTCAGCGTCGCCGACACGGTCAAGCCCACCGCCGCCGAGGCCGTCGCCGCGCTGCGCCGACTCGGCCTGCATCCGGTCCTGTTGACCGGGGACGCGGGGCCCGTGGCCCGCGCGGTCGCCGCCGAGGTCGGGATCGCGCCCGCGGACGTCATCGCCGAGGTCCTGCCCGAGGAGAAGGTGGCGGTGGTCCGCCGGTTGCAGGCCGAGGGTCGGGTCGTGGCGATGGTGGGCGACGGGGTCAACGACGCCGCCGCGCTGGCGCAGGCCGACCTAGGGCTGGCGATGGGCGGTGGGACCGACGCGGCGATCGAGGCGTCCGACCTGACCCTGGTCAACGCCGACCCGCGGCTGGTGGCCGACGCGATCCGGCTGTCCCGGGCCACCCTGCGCACGATCCGGGGGAACCTGTTCTGGGCGTTCGCCTACAACCTGGCGGCGCTGCCGCTGGCCGCGGCCGGCCTGCTCAATCCGATGATCGCCGGCGCGGCGATGGCGTTCAGCTCGGTCTTCGTCGTGACGAACAGCCTGCGGCTGCGCCGGTTCACCCCGCTGCCGCCGGCCGACCACGTGACGTTGCCGTCAACGCGGTCGGCCCCCGCGGTCGGGGCGCGATCTTAGGCCGGCGGCTCCAGCCGGGGAAACACCGGGGCGGGGTCGGCAACGCAGGGGCCGCCGTCGCCGCACTGGGCGGCGATGCGCGACGCCGCGTCGGGCAGGAACGGGATGAGATGGGCTGCGATCTCCCGGCAGGTGGCGACCAGCTCGGCGAGCACGGCGTCGAGGGCGGCCGGGGCCGCGTCCTCCTTGCGCTCGGCCTTGGCGAGATCCCAGGGGCGGGCGGCCTCCACGTACCGGTTGCCCTCGTTGCCGATCGCCGTCACGGCCTCGGCGGCGCGGCGGAAGTCGAACGCGGTGAACGCCGCGTCGATCGTCGCCGGGGCCTGCTCCCGGGCCGCCCGCAGCGCCGCGGCCCCCGGGTTGTCCGCCGCCACGGGCGGGATCACCCCGTCCCGGTAGCGCTTGACCATCGACACGGTCCGGTTGACCAGATTGCCGATGTTGTTGGCGAGGTCCTCGTTCGCCCGGGTGAGCAGCCGCTCGGTGGTGTAGTCGGTGTCGCCGCTGCGGGCGACGTCGCGCAGCATCCACCACCGCAGCGCGTCGGTGTTGTACGCGGCGACGATGTCCGCCGGGTCCTCCGCGTTTCCGGCCGACTTGGAAATCTTCTGGCCGTCCGCGGTGAGGTACTCGTGCACGAAGATGGTGTCGGGCAGGCGCACCCCGGCGGAGAGCAGCATCGCCGGCCAGTAGACGGCGTGGAAGCGGATGATGCCCTTGCCGATGACGTGGACGCGGGCGTCGCTGTCATTCCACCAGTACTGGAAGCTGGCGTCGTCGTTACCGTACCCGGGCGCGGTGATGTAGTTGCCGAGGGCGTCGAACCAGACGTAGATGACCTGGTCGGGATCGCCGGGCACCGGAATGCCCCAGCCGCGCGCCCGGCTCATGCTCCGGGATGCACTGAAGTCCTCCAGCCCAGCCTCGATGAACGACAGCACCTCGCGCTTGCGGGTGGCCGGCTCGATGCGCAGGCGGTCGCTGGAGATGAGCTCGTGGAGCTGGTCGGAATAGCGACTGAGCCGGAAGAACCAGTTGCTCTCCTCGACGAGGTCCGGCACGGTCCCGTGCTCCGGGCAACGGCCGTCGACCAGCTCGTCGGGGGAGTAGAACAGCTCGCAGCCGACGCAGTACAGGCCGGCGTAGCTCTTGCGGTAGAAGTCGCCGCGCTCGGCGCAGGCGGCCCACAGCTTCTCCACACCCGGTCGGTGCCGCGGGTCGGAGCTGGTCTTGATGAAGTCGTCGAAGGAGAGGTCCAGCGGCTCGCGCAGGGAGCTGAACCGGGTGGCCACCCGCTCGACGTATTCCGCGGGCGTGATTCCCTCGGCCTCGGCGCCCTGGACGTTCTTCAGCGCGTTGTCGTCGGTGCCGGTCTGGCACCGGACCTCGTCACCGCGTGCCCGCAGATGCCGGGCGAACGCGTCGGTCTCGACCAGCTCCAGTGCGTGCCCCACGTGCGGCTTGCCGTTGACGTACGGGATGGCCGTCGTCACGAAGTAGCGACCCATCGGTTTCGGATCCTCCCGCCCCGGTGCGCAACCTCGCTGATGAGGCTCCGTCGGGGCCTCATCGGTGGTCTGTCAGGACGCGCGGAAAAGGCCGGATGGCATGGACATCAGCATCATCCGGAAGCTCGCCGCCTCGGCGGTGACACGTGCCGTCGACACAGGGAAATCCTACCCGCCCGCCCCCGTGACGGCCGCCGGGAGCGGCACCGCCCGCCTACGGCTTGCGGGCGACGCCGGGGTAAACGCTGACCTCGGCGTCGGTCAGCCTCTCGCCGGTGGGGCCGGTCGGGCCGGTCGGGCCGGTGAGGAACCGCTCGATCTGGCCACGGCGGGCGGGCCGGCAGTCCCGCGCGCCGTCGAAGCAGTGCCGATCATCCGCTGGCGCCGGCTGATCGGGCCGGCTTCAGCCGCCGGCCGTGACGGGGAACTGTGGCCCGTCGCCTCGTTCGAAACCCAGGAGATTGGCGATCGTGACCTCGCCGATCCGCGTCAGCGCATCGGCGGTGAAGAAACCCTGGTGTCCGGTCACCAGAACGTTCGGGAACGTCAGCAGCCGTGCGAACAGGTCGTCGTCGAACGCTCCCCGTTCCGACCGGTCCTCGAAGAAGAGGTCGTTCTCCTCCTCGGCGAGCCTGGTCAGCACGCCGGCCGACACCTCGTCCTCGACGGACACGCAGACCGCAGCATGTCCCTGCGCCAGACCCGCGGTCTGTTCGGCCAACCGGTGCTCGAGAAAATTCAGCTCGAGGTCACCGGTCCGGGTGCTGCTCAGGAACCGGCGATCACAGTCCTTTGACGAGAAGACCGCGACCCGCACGTTTCGTCCCCGTCCCTTCGTCCCGCGCCGGTGCCCGCCCAAGACGGTACCGGGTGCAGGGACGGATCCCCGCAGGAACCACGGTACCTACCCGGGTCCGGGTCCGGGACCAGGCCGTGCAGACGGGGCACGACCAGCACAGGAGCGAGGAGTGATGCGGCCGGCCGACATTGGTCCGCGCGCCGTGGGCCGCGACGTCGACCGCAGGCACGAGCTCGGTCATCCGCGTTCGGTCATCCGCGCCGGGTAAAACCATATCTCCAAACAACCCGGAACGGTTCAGGCCTGTCCGTCACTTGACAGTGATGTAATGTGCCACGAAGTGCGCAGTATATTCTTCCTGTACGTCTCGCCTGGGGTGGTGCAGGTCACCGCTGTCATTCACCTGGCTGACGCGGGCTTTCTTGGCGGGGACGTGGGTTCATTGCCATCTTTGCCTGGGTAACAGCATGTGGCTGGAGGAAATCCGTGCTCCGCAGTCGCCTCCTTCCCGGTTTCGCCATACTCGCCGGGACACTCCTATTCGCCGCCTGCTCCGATGACCGAGCTTCGGGTCTCTCGGCACCTGGCGGGGCCTCCACCACGGGTACCTCCGCGGTGACGACCGCCACTGCCGACACATCGACGACAAGCACGACCGCGACCCGCACGCCAACCACGACCCGCACGCCGACCGCGACCCGCACGCCGACCGCGACCCGCACGCCGACCATGACCCGCACGCCGACCACGAGCGCAACGCCGGTCCGGCCAGCAGTCGCCCTGGACGGCGATGTCGACGGTGACGGTCGACCTGACACCCTGACCATCACCCAGCCGGGGACGCTCCACGCCCGCTACTCCGGAGGAGGCGACGACACAGTCCGCTTTCGGGCCGGTGACCCGACGTTCGTCGACATCCACGCCCAGGTCCTTGGGGCGGCCGACGCCGACCGCGATGGCCACGCCGAGGTGTTCGTCCAGGCCGACCAGGGCGCGTCCATCCAGACCGCGGCCGTCTTCCGATACTTCGACGGTCACCTGCACCTGGTCACCCGGGCCGGGCAACAGGCTGCGCTTGCCTATGGTGGATCAACCGGATTCGTCGCGACGTGGGCGTGCCGCCCCGCCGCCGTCCCCGCGGCGGCAATCGTCACCGAGACGGGGCCGAGCACCTCATCCGGCGCTTATACGTTGAGCATCGACTACTACCGATTCCAACAGGCCAGCCTGGTGCCGCTCGCCCACCGTACCGCCGTCTCCGGCCCCCTCGACAGTCTGTCGGGCGCCCGTGACGAGGTCTCGGGAGCGGCCGGCTGCGGACAGGCGCGGCTGAGCCCGTGACCGGCCCGGTGCGCGTACAGAAAGCTGACCGGCCGGTCGGCCTGGCTCAGGAGCCTGGCTGAAAAGCCCGGAATTAGTCGGGAAGCCCCGGCAGATCGGGATCGGTGCCGGCCTCAAGGCGGGCGTCGACGGCCTCGGCCACGATCGTGGCCAACCGGTCGGGAGCGTCGAGCATGACGAAGGTGGAACTGCCGGAGACCTCGACCAGCCGGGCGTTCGGGAACGCCTGCGCGAGCCGGCGGGCGTGGTCGAGCGGGAAGAGCTTGTCGTCGGTGCCCCAGGCCAGCACGACGGGGCGGGAGAATCGCTCGATCGCGGGAGCCGCCCGCATGGTCAGGGCGGGATCCAGGGAGGCCGTCACCCGCACCGCCTCGCGCCTGGTGCCGGCGTTCGTCGCGAACGGCCCGAAGATCTCGTCCTGCCGGGGGCGGGGCACAGCCGTCACGCAGACCGCCTTCATGAAGAAGCCGCGGCCGGGCCCGCTGGCGAGCGCGCCCAGTACGACGGCCCCGAGCCGGCGGCTGGCCCGGCACAGCCGGGCGATGTGCCGGAACGACCCCGGCGGGAAGTGCTCGTAGCTGTCGCAGTTGGTCAGGACGAGGCCGCCGATGCGGGCCAGGTCCAACGAGTCGTCCCCCAGGGCGGCGAGGACCAGGCCGCCGCCGGTGTCGTTGGCGACGACCGTGACGTCGTCCAGATCGAGAAGCTCGATCAGATGGAGGATCCGACGGGCGGTGGCCGCGGCGCTCAGGTCCGCGTCGCCCACCGGCTCGTGCGCGCCGAGCGGCCAGGTCGGGACGATGCAGCGGTACCGGTCGCCGAGCAGGGCGACGAGGTCCTTCCACAGGGCACCGGTCACGTAGACGCCGTGGACGAACAGGAGCACCGGCCCGGTACCGGTGTCGGTGTAGCTGACCGGTACCCCGTCGACTCCGTACTGGTGGACGGCCATCGCCGCCTCCCTCCTGCGGCGGCCCTGGGCCGCCTGAGTTGTGCGAGCCCTGACGTCGATGCCGGCTCTGCGCGACGGCCCGGCCGCGAAAAGCGACGCCGACGTGTCATCTCGGGGATTCTCCTCGGGTCCAGCCGTTCGTGCGTGACGTGATCGCTGCGGGCGTTCAGAACCCCCACCCAGATGCGTCGGCGGGCTGTTCATCCAAGATGGCGCCATCCAGGTGCCTTCGCTTTCATGAATAGCCTCCGCCCGCTGCGAGTGGCCGGTAGCCGTGACGCGAACCGACGGCGACGACGGCGAAGACCACTAGCCCCCCCCGCAGCGGCGGCCCCGCCCGGCCGGCCCGGGTCAGCAGGGCCCACGGCCATCCCTCGCCGGGACGGTCAGGTCGCGGCGCATGAAGATTTGGGCGTCGACCTGCAGGCCGCGGGAGCGGGCCCAGCCGTCCACCGCGGCGAGCAGGTGTCCCCCGAGTCCTCGCCGGCCGTGCGCGGGCAGGACGGCGAGCTCCTCGAGGTAGCCGAGCCCGTCGCGTATCGAGGCGATCACCACTCCGACCGGGGCGCCGTCGCCTACCGGGCAGCGTTTCCGGGTGGTGATCTGGACAGCGGACGGCTGCGCGGATCTGGCACTGCCGGTGGTCTTGACTTCACGTTGACTTCAGGTTCGAGGCTGGTCTGCGACCGGGTGTGGTGAAGGTCCCGCCGGACGGCCCGGGCCGAGGAGGGCCGTGATGGCAGGCAGTTCGCCCAAGGCAGCGCCCGATCGTCCGGGTCTGCCGAACCCCCGGCCCGGTGAATCCGGCGCCGCGCCTGCAGGCGCCAATACGAGCGTTGCCGCCGCGCCGGGGCAGGAATCCGGGACGTCGGCCGGGCCGGCGGCGTCGACGCCGGCCGCCGGAATCGATCGGCAGACCCGGCTCACGCTTGCCGTGCTGGTGCTCGGTGGGCTGATGGTCGTACTGGACGTGACCATCACCAATGTCGCGATCCGCAGCCTCTCCCGCGACCTGCACGCCCCGCTGGCGGTGATCCAGTGGGTGACCACCGGGTACACGCTGGCACTGGCGGTCGTGGTGCCGACGGCCGCGTGGCTGGCCTCGCGGCTCGGCACCCGCCGCGTCTACGTCGCCGCGCTGGGCCTGTTCGGGCTGGGTTCACTGCTGGCGGGGCTGGCCCCGAACATCGGCTCGCTCGTCGCCTTCCGGGTGCTGCAGGGGATCGGCGGCGGGCTGGTCAACCCGATCGCGATGACGATCGCGATGCGCAGCGCCCGGCCGGAGGTCCGGGGCCGCACGATGGGCGTGCTGGGGCTGCCCGTGCTCGTCGGCCCGCTCGCCGGGCCGACGCTCGGCGGGTGGCTCGTCGAGTACTCCTGGCGGTGGATCTTCCTGATCAACGTGCCGATCGCACTGGTCGCCATCCCGCTGGCGCTGTGGCTGCTGCCGCGGGACGCGCCCGAGGGCGCCCGTGAGCGGCTCGACGTGCCGGGGCTCGCACTGATCGGGCCGGGGCTCGCCGCCGTCGTGTACGGGCTGGCGGAAAGCGGCCGGCGCGGCACCCTCGTCTCGGCGGCCGTGCTGGTCCCGGCGCTGCTCGGCCTGGCGCTGTGCGTCGTGTTCGTGCTGCGGGCGCTGCGGCTGCGCACGCGGCGCCCGCTGGTCGAGGTGCGCCTGCTCGGCCGGCGTGCCCTCGCCTCCGGCACCGCGACGCTGGGCCTGTTCGCGGCCGCATACTTCGGCTCGATGTTCATCGTGCCGCTGTACTGGCAGCTCGTCCGGGGGCAGAGCCCGGCGGCGGCCGGGCTGCTGGCCATCCCGCAGGCGCTGACCACCGGGCTGTCGTTGCAGGTCGCGAGCCGGCTGATCGACCGGGTCCCGCCGGCGCGGGTCGTCGGGGCGGGCATCGTGATCGCGACCGCCGGCTTGCTGACCACCCTGCTCCAGCTCGACCAGGACACGCCCTACTGGCGGCTGCTCACGTCGATGGCCGTGACCGGGATCGGGACCGGCGCGACGATCATGCCCACGATCACGACGGCGATGCGCCACCTGCCCGACCGGGACACCGCCGCCGGCAGCACCCTGCTGAACATCACCAACCAGGTCGCCGTCTCCGTCGGTACCGCGCTGACGTCGGTGCTGCTCGCGTCGAACCTGGTGAGCCTGGCCGGCCTGGACCAGGGCGCCGACCTCTCCGGAGACGTCCCCGCCACCGCGGCCGGCGGCGTGGTCGCGGCCTTCCGCCACACCCTGCTGCTCCCGGTGGCCCTGATGGCGGTGGCCGGCGTGGTCGCCCTGCTCCTGCTGCCCCGCGGCGGAGGAGACAAAGCCCCGGCCGCGGGCGAGGTGGCCCGTGCGGCATCCTGACCCCGCCGACTGATCCCGCCGACTGATCCCGCCGAGGCGGGGCCGCAAGGCACCCTGCGCACCGCAACCGGAGGATCTTCACGGTCGTCGACCGGCCGGCGGTGTCCGGCGGGTTCGCCGCCGGTTGGCGATCCGCCGGTGAAACGTGCCGAGAGCGTGAGAGTCCTCACGCCCGGACGGGTCATCCGTGGGGAGGGGTGGGAGGAAAGTCCGCTGCTGAGGCGAATCGCCGGTCGGGGGACCCCCGGCTAGGCCAGCCTCGCCTATCGATCAGTTGTTCGGGACCGGGCGTATGGCGGATGTACCGGGCAGTATCAGGACAACGTCGTCATCATTCCGCCCCCGTCCCGGGTCCGGCACCCCGCCGAAACCATCCAGGACGGCGGTCGCGGTCTGTGGCCTCGGAGCTGCTGCCAGGACGCGATCCGCGTCGCCGGCCGGCCGGGGCCCGGCGTACAGGCCGCCGCCGGTGGGCGGCCGGGGCAAACCCCCGTCCGCCGGCGGCGCTTCAGCGGGCGCGCCGATGGGCGGTCGCGGGCGTGCCGCTGGCCACGCGGAGCGCGGGTGGCCGAGTGGACCTGCGAGGATCGGGGGCATGGTGGTTCCCTCTGCCGCGCCGGCCTCCGAAGAGCTGTTCCGGCGCGCCGAGCGTGTCGTTCCCGGTGGGGTCAACTCCCCGGTCCGTGCCTTCCGGGCCGTCGGCGGCACCCCTCGCTTCATGGTGTCCGGCGACGGCCCGTATCTGACGGACGCGGACGGGCGTACCTACGTCGACCTGGTCTGCTCCTGGGGGCCGATGATCCTCGGCCATGCCCATCCCGCCGTCGTCGAGGCGGTGTCGCGGGCGGTGTCCGCCGGCACCAGCTTCGGCACGCCGACGCCGGGTGAGGTGGAGCTCGCCGAGCTGATCGTGGAGCGGGTCGGCCCGGTCGAGAAGGTGCGGCTGGTCAACTCCGGTACGGAGGCGACGATGAGCGCCGTGCGGCTGGCCCGGGGCTTCACCGGCCGGTCCACGATCATCAAGTTCGCCGGCTGCTACCACGGGCACGTCGACGCCCTGCTCGCCGCCGCCGGCTCCGGGGTGGCCACCCTCGGGCTGCCCGACACCCCCGGCGTGACCGGCGCCGCCACCGCCGACACCATCGTCCTGCCCTACAACGATCTCGCCCTGGTCGAGGCCGTCTTCGCCGAGCGCGGCGACACGATCGCCGCGGTCATCACCGAGGCCGCCGCGGCCAACATGGGCGTGGTCCCGCCGTTGCCCGGCTTCAACGCCGGGCTGCGCCGGCTGTGCGATGTCCACGGCGCGCTGCTCATCCTCGACGAGGTGATGACCGGCTTCCGGATCTCCCGGGCCGGTTGGTGGGGCAACGAGGGCGCCATCGAGGACTGGTCGCCGGACCTGTTCACCTTCGGCAAGGTGATGGGTGGGGGCCTGCCCGCGGCGGCGTTCGGCGGCCGCGCGGACGTGATGGCGCGCCTCGCCCCCGCCGGCCCCGTCTACCAGGCCGGCACCCTGTCCGGCAACCCGATCGCCGTCGCCGCCGGCCTGGCCACGCTGCGGGCCTGCACCGACGAGGTCTACGCCACCGTCGACGCCCGCTCCGCCGACGTCGCCGGCATCGTGTCGACGGCGCTGACCGAGGAGGGCGTCGCCCACCTGCCCAGCAGCGCCGGCTCGTTGTTCAGCTTCTTCTTCACCGACGCCGCCGCCGTCGTCGACTACGCCGGTGCCCAGGCGCAGAACGCCGCCCGCTACGCCGCGTTCTTCCACAGCATGCTCGACGCGGGGATCTACCTGCCCCCGTCGGCGTTCGAGGCGTGGTTCGTCTCGGCCGCCCACGACGACGCCACGATGGAGCGGATC
>NZ_JANEZT010000198.1 GCF_025403405.1 Frankia tisae | reverse complement strand
GGTCAGGACTGGTCGGCCCGGGGCGACGCCCGCCCGGGTCCGACCGCCGCCGACCGCCACGCACAGCCATCAGCGTAATGTCCCGTGACTCGAGATCTCCGGCCAGTCCGGTCCGGCGTCGCCGAGCTGGTCGACAGCCGCGACTGCGCCGCAGATACGGGCCGTGGCCCGCGGCCGGGGGCAGGCGCCGAAGTGGGGGCAAGCCGGCACGCGGGGCCAAACGTGAGAGACCTCCTGGTGACCACTCGACGTTTCTCCTCGCCGGGGGGTGGTCGGTCTGGCACGATCGGAATAGGCCGGCCGCAACCGACAGGGCCACACCGGCGCGGTCGCATCCGGCAGGGTCGCACCTGACGAGGATGTCTGCGGTGCGGCGTCGACATGATCGGCGCGCATCGTGACCGCCGCCATCCGCACCGGACGAGAGGGCAACATTCGTGCCGCAGGACCCGGCCGTCATCCAACAGCAGATCGAGGAGACCCGCGCCGAGCTGGCCGCGACGATCGACTCGATCGCCGAGATCGTCAGCCCACGCCGGATCGCCGACCGCACCCAGGAGCAGCTCCGGGCCAGGACCGCCGAGCTCCGGCAGCGCTACGGGCCCGCCCTCGGGATCGGGCCAGGGCCGGGTGCGCCGCAGCTACCGGCGGGGTCCGGCGCCGCGGCCGGCGGGGTGCTGGTCCCCGGGCGCGGGCCGGGCGGCGGTCCCGGGGCGCACCGGCTGTCCCCACGCGACGTCGCCTTCGTGCGGGTCGTGCGGTGGGATCGGGTGGCACTGGTCGGCGGGGGGCTGCTGCTGTTCGCCGGCGGGGTCCGGCGTCGCCGGCGGCGGTCAACGCGCCGCGGATGAGCCCACAGGTACCACCGGGCCGGGTGGTGCTGCTGCGCCACGGGGAGACCGAGTGGAGCCGGCTTGGTCGGCACACCGGAAGCACCGACGTCGATCTCACCGCCGAGGGGGAGCGCCAGGCCGCCGGGCAGGCCGCCCGGCTGTCGACGTGGTCCTTCAGCCTCGTCGCGACCAGCCCCCGGGTGCGGGCCCGGCGTACCGCCGACCTCGCCGGTCTGGTCGCCACGCCCGAGACCGGGCGGGAGGTCTGGGACGACCTGGCCGAATGGGACTACGGCCGCTACGAGGGGATCACCACGGCGACGATCCGCGAGACCGTGCCCGGCTGGACGGTGTGGACCGCGCCGGTGCCCGGCGGCGAGACCGCGGAGCAGGTCGGGGCGCGCGCCGACGCCGTGCTGGGCCGGCTGCGTCCCTGGCTGGAGCACGGCGATGTCGCACTCGTCGGGCACGGGCACATGCTGCGGGTGCTGCTCGGCCGCTGGCTCGGCCTGCCGCCGCGAGCGGGGGCGTACTTCGTGCTGGCCGCGGGCGGGCTGTCGGTGCTCGGCCACGAGCATGAGGAGCCGGTGGTCGAGGCCCTCAACCTGGCCGCCTGACTGGAGGCCGCCTGACTGGCCGTAGCTTTACAGGTCGCCGCGGCGCCGCAGACCGGCCAGGGCGACGATCCCGGGCAGGACCGGTAGCCAGAAGCTGATCACCCGATAGACGAGGACGACGGCGAGCATGGTCGCGGCGTCGCCGCCGGCGGCCGCCAGCCCGAAGGCCAGCGCCGGTTCCAGGGCACCGACCCCACCGGCTGTCGGCGCCGCGCCGGCCACCAAGGAGCCGACGAGGTAGACGGTGGCCACCGACATCATCGAGATGCTGGCGCCGAAGGCCCAGACCGTGCACGCCAGCGCCAGGATCTGAAACAGGCGGGTACCGGCCTGGGACAGCAGCAGCACGGTGGTGCGTCCAGGGGAGTGCGCGAGGACCGACATGTGGGTGCGGAAGGCGCGAGCGGCTGGCCGCGCCATCGCCCGCACCCGGGGGTGGGCGACGGTCCCGGTCACGAGCGCGCACACGACCACGCAGCCGACCAGGACCGGCCCGGTGCCGATGCCGGTGAGGGTGGACCGGACCGGGCTGACCACCGCTTCGCCGATCCCCGAGCCGCTGAGCGTCCCGGCGACGATGATGATGCCGACCAGGTGGCTGACCGCGCCGGCGGCCTTGATCGACGCGATGGCGGCGAGTGCCGCGGGCCGGGTCATCCCGCGCTTCTCCAGGAAGCGCAGGTGGACCGCGATCGCACCGAGGCCGGCGGGGACGATCCGGTTCGTCGCCGCGGCCGCGACCTGGACGCCCGTCACCGTGCGCAGCTCCACTCGCAGACCACTGGCCGCCCGCATGGACAGGCCGTTGGCAACGTAGAACAGCGCCGTGCAGCAGGCGCAGGCGGCGAGCCAGTGCCAGCGGGGGGCGGGCACCCCGGACAGCCGGGAGGCGGCGTCTCCGCGGAAGCGCACCGCCAGCGCCACCAGCAACGCCGCGACGACGATGCCGCACACCACGGTGCGGCGCCGGGACCGGGCCGGACCGACGGCGAGGGGCCGGTCGAAGACGTGACGGTCGGGATCGGTGGCACCGGTGTGACTGCCAGCCGAGATCGCCGCGGGCTCGTGCGCGCTGACCTCGTCGTGGCTCGGCCTCGCCGGGCGCGGGCGCTGGCGGGTCAGCGGTTCGGTCTGGTGCGACGACGGGCCGAGGGGCGGTGCAGTGACGCTGTCCGTGCCGAGCAGGACCGGGATCTCTATGGCAACCCCCGTAGGGTCGGAGCAGTGGTCACGGTCGTGACGATGGAGACGCAGGTCACGGTACGCGAGTTGGCTGAACAACAGCTGAAGCATCCGCATTGTCGGCCTGACTAACTCCAGTCGGCGGCGGATGGAGCGGACAAATCCCCCGGTCGTGCCGATGACGCCCGCGCGGCCGGTGTGCCGCCGGGCCAGCCGCCGGCGCGAGGCGGTGCTAAGCGCTGGTCAGCGTCACGGGGAGGGGGCCCGAAGCCGCGCGCCGAGAGAGGCGGCCGGCGCGTCGATGATGGCGAGTCGGGCGATGTGCGGGCCATTCCGCGACCTCCTGCACGTATCGGTACGAAACATGCCAGAGATATGCGACAGAAAAGTCGTTCTCACACTTTTTCAGCCGATTTGGGGCCAACTAATGGGGAGGCGTGCGGGCGTCGAGGCTCGATCAGGAACCGCAGGCCGCCTCCAGCGAATCCTCCTGGCGCGGCGGATCCGGCTGGCGGGGGAGATCGAACCAGACCTGCTTGCCCGGCCCCTGGCCGTCCAGGATGTCGACGACACCCCACTGCAGCGCCAGCGCGGCGACGAGGTGCATGCCCCGCCCGGACTCGTCATCCTCGCCGGCGGGCTTCAGCGCCGGATGCTGCGCCGTGCCGTCGTCGACGGCGATGCGGATCCGGTCGGTCTGCAGCGTGAGGCTCAGGCACAGCGCCCCCCTCGCGCCGACGAACCGCACGGCGTTCGTCACGACCTCGCTGACGAGTAGCTGCGCGACCTCGACGGTCTCAGGGCGGCGCCAAGCGGCGAGCAGCTCGGCGACCAGGCGGCGGGCCCGGCCGGCGGCGCGGGGATCGGCGGGCAGGTCGAAGCGTGCGGTCAGTGCTCCGGCCACGCCTCACCTTCCGTGAAATCGGTGGGGACGGCCCCGTCTTCCGTTGCCGCCCTCGCGCCGGGCGAGCTGCCCGATGACGCGTACGTGCCACACCGTTCGCCACCTCAAACCTGCACGGTCTGTGGCCCTCGGTCGCCTTCACGACCGCGTGCCGCATCTGGATACCGCGCTCCGGGGTCATTCGGGGCGACGACGCGCCGCGGGACGCAGCGCGGCGTGCGGCACGGGCGGGGTCCGCCGGGGCTCAGATGACGTCGATGCCGTCCAATACCGATCCGCGGCGCGCCAGCCATGCCTGCGTGACCTCGTCGACCTGCGCCTGGTCGATGCGCGCCGCCGCCGCCGACAGCTCGGCCTCCCGCTCCGACCCGGGCCCCGGCCGGTCCGGCTCGCCGCCCGGCCGGCGCGGCGACTCCTCGCGGCTCGGCCGGCCCGGACGGAGGCCCGGCCCGCGGTTGTGCAGATTAGGCGTGCTGGAACCGCCCGCCCCGATCGGGCGGCCACGGCCGGGACCACCTGGGCGACCCTCGTCCGGCGCCGCGCTACCCGGGCCACCGGTGGGCGCCGTGTAGGGCGATCGGCCGTTCGGTGGGGGCGCGCCGGTGGGAGGCCCGGCCCGGTCCGGCTGGGACGCCTGGCCCCGGGGCCGCCGCTCCCGCGGGTCGGGGCCTGGCCATCCCGGCCCACCCTGCTCGGGATGACCGGGCAGATCGCCGTCTGTGCGCCAGCCGGTGGAGCGCCGTTCAGGCGGGACGTCGCCGCCGCGGCCCGGCGCAAGCCGCGGTCCGGCGTGGCCCTGAGCGGTAGCCGAGGTGGCCCGCATGCGCGGGTCCTCGGCTCGACCGGGCCCGCCTGGCCCGTTTGGACGTCCCGGGCCTCTGGGGGCGTCGGGCCGCCCCGCTCCCGCCGGGCCGGCGACGTCAAGCCCTCGGGGTGGGCCGGACCAGTCGCCGACCGAGCCTTCCACCGGACCGCGGGCTGCCGGGTCGCCAGCCCGAGTCTCTGGGGCCTGCTGATGCGGGGCCTGCTGGTGCGGGGCCCGGGTGCCGCTTGCCCGCGCCGACGCCATCTCCACCGGGCCGGAGATAGGCGGTGCGGGCCGGGACGCCGGCACGGACACCCGCCCGGCATATCCGGGCGGCACGCTGTGATCGACCGGCTGGGTCGGGTTCGGGACGGCGTCCGGTGGGCGGTCCGGCGGCTGCCCGCCCACACCAGTCGCGCCGCCGGCCGCGAACCGGGGCTGCGCGCCGGTCGGGCGCGCCGGGACGTCCGCCGGTGGGCCCGACCGGCCGCCGGCCGTGGGCGGTGCCAGACCCGGCAGGGCCGAACCGAACTCGTCCGATCGTTCCCGGCCAGCATCCCCGGCGATCGGGAACGCACCCGTGGGCCACGGCTGCGCCGGGGACGACCCGCCGGCCGCGGGCGCCGGGGCGAAGCCGGGTGCCCCGGGCTGCTGCGGCGGCCCCGGCGACGGCGGCGCGGTGCCGGGCAGGTTCGATGCACCGCCCGTCGGGTGGGCTGCCGTGCCGTTGGGATGGGCTGCCGTGCCGTTGGGATGGGCCGCCGTGCCGTTGGGATGGGCCGCGTAGTGGCGGCCGGCGGACCTGTCTTCGCTGCCGACTTCCGCGGCCGGCCGTCGGCCCGGATCGTTCATCCCGGGCAGCCGGGGGAGCGCGCCGTTCGGATGTGGTCTGCCGGAGGTCGGCGGGACGCGCGGTGCGGGGCCCGTCGGCCGGGGAGCGGTCGGCTGCGCGGACGCGGCTGCCGGCGGGTAGCCGGTGTAACCGTCGCGGGCGCGGTCCAGTGGGCGGTCAGCGTCGCCGGACCCGATGCCGCCGTGTGCCGCGACCGCAGGCAGCGGACCAGCAGGCCGGCCGGGCGCCGAGGGCGGCGGGCCAGGATGGGCGGCCGGCGGCGGTCCGGCGGCGGGTCGGGTGCCCGGCATGGCCGGCTGGCGCGATGGTGCCGCGACGTGCGCCGGGGGATAACCCGGACCCGGCGGCGGGACGTTGCCGCGGTCCTGCCCGGCATCCGGGGGCACCTCGAGGCCGCGATCGTCGCGCCTGCGGCCGACGAGAGCGCGGCCGTCGTGGTGCCGGCCGCTCGTGCCGTGGTCGTCGAACCGCCGGTCCGCTGGCCGCCGGTCGTCGAAGCTTCGAGGGGCGGGCCGCTGGTCGTCGAACCGGCGGTCGTCGGGCCGCTGGTCGTCGAACCGCGGCTCGTTGACGCGCTGGTCGTTGATTTCGGGGGCGGTGCGGCTGTCTCGGCTGCGCTCCCGGTCGTCATAGCCGATGACCGGCGGGGGAGGCGGGCGGCCGGTGTCGGCCGCGGCCGCGCGGGCGCTGCTGTCGGCCCCGGATTCGGCGTAGTCCGGCTCGACCTCGTCGTTGCGGCTACCGGGCTCAGCGTCCTGCGAGACACCGGTGATGGCCATGATCGAGGCGCATGGCCAGAGTCGGTCGCAGCTCAGGCAGAGGTCGAACTCGTTCGGTTGGTGCAGATCGATGAGTGTGATCAGTGAATGGATGTGCTCAATGATCTTCGGGCCGACCAGAACCGGCCCACGCGCGATGACGTCGAGCTCGGAGCGCAAACGCCCGTGATATTGCTCGACGTCGGCAAGACGCGGATCGTCCATCACAGGCAGCATGCACCATAGCGGGCGAGAAGGTGCGAACGGCGTAGAACCATTGAGGGTGCCGTCACGGCTGACTCACAGTCTGCGTCCGATGGGCGGCGCGCGGCGACGCTGACGGTTTTCTCCTCCTCACCTGCCGTGAGCGTGGCGGCGGGCCGCATGGCCGGTGGGTACGCGGTCACGTCCCGCCCGGGGTCCCGCGACTGCCGCGGCCGGGCGGCACTAATCGCTGGTCAGGAGCGGTCCGGCCGGACCTCGTCGGTGCGCCGAACCTGCCGCATCAGCCCCTCCTGGAGGCGGGCGAATTCCTCGATGTAGGGACTTTCGACCTGGCCGGGGGCACCTCCGGGCTCCTTACCTGGCCCGGAGCGATCGAATGGTTCGAATCCCGAGAACTGACCGCCACCGCTCGGTGGCATCCGGTCAGGCTGGCCGTCGAAGGTGGGGTAATGGCCACCGGGCCCGGGGCCGCCACGGTCGGTCGGCGCGTCGTAACCGGGGCCGTACGGCGGCAGGCTGCCGGCGCCCGGCGCACCGGCACGCTCCTGGCCGTTGTCGAAGGCGGGGTAATGCGTGCCGTTCTGGGCGGCGTTCCGTTCGGCGGAACCTCCGTCGTAGGCGAATCCCGAGCCGTTGGGAGCGGCGGCACCAGGGGCGATCGAGAGCGGGGCACCGCGCAGGCCATCACCGGACGGGTCCGACGGCTCCGTCGACATGAAGCCCTCGGTTGCCGGGTAGATCCGGGCGGAGAGGCTCACTGACATCGGGTCACTGCCGTAGGTGATGACGTCGACCTGATCCTCCGCGCTGATCCCGCCGTTGCGGGCCAGATCGACGAAGCGGAACAGGTCGGCCCAGCGCAGGCCATCGAGATCGACACTGATGCGCAATGCCATGGTGGTGCCCCATCCCTGAGGTTCGTGACGTGCCGACGGTTACCTGGGCGCCAACGGACGATCGAGAGGTGCCACGGCACGCCGCCCGTCAGCGCCAGCCCGGGCAGCGATGGGCGGCAGCTTATACCGCGTTGGGAGACCATTCCCCATCCGGGGAGGTTCGGTGGGCTCTGCTCCGATAGTGCGCGATGCCGGCAACGCCGATTGCGTGCATCAACTCGTTACTTCAGGTTGATGAGCTGCGCGATGTCGAGTGGGCGGGCCGAGACCGCGCAGCCGCCCGGCGCGGCGACGCCGGGCGGAAAGGCCAAGGTGACGGTGCCCGGATCCGCCGGCTCACGCCCGGTTCGTTCGCCCTCCGGGCACGCGAAGACTGCCGTGGGTGCCGCGAGCCCTGCGCGGGCAGGTAGTGTCCGACCCTGTGAGCGTTGTGTCCGGCGGTGTCAACGGTGTCGGCGGCGTGGCTGGGGCGGGCACGCAGGCGGGTGTCATGCAGGCCGGACCGCTGCCGATCAGGCTTCTCCACGACCGGGTGCTCGTCGAGCCCCAGGAGGACTCCGCGGACCGGCGGTCTAAGGCCGGCATCGTCATCCCGCCGACCGCGCACATGGGCAAGCGGTTGTCGTGGGCCGACGTCGTCGGGGTCGGCACCGCCGTGCGGACCATCCAGGTCGGCGACCGGGTGCTGTTCGATCCCGAGGACCGGGCCGAGGTCGAACTGCAATCGACAACCTACGTCCTGCTGCGGGAGCGCGACGTGCACGCCGTCGCGGCCGAGCGGCTCGACGACGGGCCCGCGGGTCTCTACCTCTGAGGCTTCGCTGCGGGACGTGGCAGTCTCCATGGGGTCCGTACGCGCGATCCGTCGACCACCTGGCGCTGCCCCCGGGCCCGAGTGGTGTACGTTGCCGCATCGATCGGGATGGAGGCGATCCGCCCGGGTCGTGACGTCCGGGGCGTGAATGTGGTGGGAGCGACACCGCGCAGATGCCCCCCTGTCTGGCCTGACGCGGTTGCGCCCCGTATCCTTCGCTCGGCTTTGGAGATCCGCGTTCCGGCCGGGACCCTTGGATGTGGCGGAGGCACCGGGAAATGCGGATATAAGGCACTGCATCCCCCATCCTCCGGGTCATTGCGTACCGTAGTCAGCCGATATCGCGGGGTGTCGTGTTGCATGGCCCCCCGTGTTCGGCGGGAACCACTACCCACGGGTTGGCATAACCCCTGGGTGAACGACGGCAGAGAAAGGAAGGGGACGCATGGCTCGTGACTTCGACGCTCGGCGAAGCACGGATGTCGAGGAGGACGAGCTCCAGGAGCAGAGCCTGGAGACGCTCAAGGCACAGCGCGCGGGCGCCGCGGCGGACCTTGGGGACGACATGGACGCCCTCGAGGCCGAGCTGGATCTGCCCGACTCCGAGGTCCGCGACGAGGAACTGTCGCTGCGGGTGCTTCCTCGGCAGGCGGACGAGTTCACCTGCACCCAGTGCTTTCTGGTGCAGCACCGCAGCCAGCTCGCGGATCCGCGCCGCGTCGTCTGCTCGGACTGCGCGGCCTGACGGGGCCGGGGGAACGGCGGTCGGCACGGTGCAACGTCAGTTGCGGCGGCCGGCACGGCGGGCGTCATGACCGGCTCGACGCCCCCGGTCGGCCCGCCGCCGCCCCCGCCCGGGCCACCAGCACCAGCAGCAGCACCACCAGCATTGGGAGATAGCCGCGACGGGGATGACCCCGGTGGGGTGTTCACCCATGCCGGGCGGCGTGCCGCGATCGCGTCCGTGACCGTGGCCGCCGTCCTGCTCGTCTACTACGGTCTGCCGCTCTGCGGGGCCGCCCAGGGGATGGCGCTGGCCGCCGGTATCGTGATCATTTCCATCGGTCGGACCGCGCGGGGCTGATCGCCATGGCCGGTGGGGCACCCGAACGCGGGTCCCCGGGCTGGTGCCCCCGATCCGTTCGCCGGCCCGTGAACCGTGGTCCTGCGTTGGCCTGCCCGCTGTCTGGGGCAGCCTTTGCGGGATTGTCCCGCCCGCCGAGCCGCAACAGGTTGCTCATACGGCCGAGTAGCTGTACCACTACCGAGGGCGAACTTGCCGTGGGGGGTGGTGCGGGATGCTCGACGAACAGTCACCGGTGCCCGGTGCTGTCCCGTCTGGTCCCCTCGCGCTCTCCGGTCTGCCCCTGGTGCGCGGCCATTTCGTCGTGCCGGCGACTCCGCCCGACTGCCTCGACCGGCCCCGACTGCGCCAGTCACTCGACGAGGCGGTGACACGCCCACTCACCGTGGTGCGGGCCCCGGCCGGGTGGGGCAAAACCACGCTGCTCGCCGGTTGGGCCGCAGCCCGGACCGAGCGGCCACCGCTCGTCTGGATTCGGATCGATCCGGCGGTGACGCCGGCGGTGCCCGACGGGCCGAGCGTGCCCTTGTGGCCGCAACTGCTGCACGGCCTCGGTCGCGCCGGCCTCCTTCCGGTCGGCTCCGATCTCGCCCGCCCCGGTGCCGGCGCGGCGCACCACCCGCCCGACCATGGCTATCGGCAGCTGGCCAACCTGCTCGCCGACCTGCCGGCGCCGTTCGTGCTCGTCCTCGACGACGCCCACCTGCTCCGCCGACGCCGGGATCTCGACGGGCTGGAACTTCTGATCAACGAGGCCGGCGAGCGCGCCCGGACCATCCTGGTCGGTCGGGCCGTGCCGGTGGCGTTGCACCGGCTGCGCGTCGCCGGGCAGGTCACCGAGATCGACGCGGACGCACTGGCGTTCACCCGACCCGAGGCCGCCGACCTCCTGCAGGCACAGGGATTGCCGGTGACGGACGGGTTGGTCGACAACCTGCTACACGCCACCGAGGGATGGCCAGCCGGCCTGCGCCTGGCGGTGGGAGCCCTGGCCCGCGGCGCGGCGGCCCGGCTCGGCGGGCCCCCGCCAAGAACATCGGTGGCATCCGCACCGGCGCCGGCCGAGGGGCGGGCGACGGCCGCGGATCTGGATCCTTCGTCCGCCTCGCTGGCCGCGACGCCGGAGATCGTCGAGTTTCTGCGCGCCGAGCTGCTCGCCCGCCAGCCCCCGGACGTCCACCGTTTCCTGCTGCGTACCAGCGTGTTGGAGTCGATGACCGGTTCGCTGGCCGACGCCGTCGTGGGCGAACCGCACCTCGCTGCTCCGGCGTCGGCCGGCACCGGCGCGCAGTTGCTTGCGGAGCTCGCGGAGCGGTCCGGCTTCGTGGTCGTGCACCCCGACGGCAGCCGGTTTCGGTACCACCGGCTGCTTGCCGCACTGCTGCGCTCGGACCTGACCCGGGATCACACCGAGGACATCGCCGAGCTGCACCTGCGGGCGGCACTGTGGTTCGCCGCGCACCGCCGGCCGGCGGAGGCGGCGCGGCACGCGGCGTGGGCCGGCGACTGGTGGTACGCGTCCTGCCTGCTTGTCGACGGCATCGGGATGGTGGACGCGCTGTGCGGCCCTGCGCTGCGCCTGCGGCCCATCCTCGCGGCGATGCCAGCGTCGTGGGTGTCGTGGGCGCCCGAATGCGCGCTCGTCGCCGCAGTCGGACATCTGCACCACGGCCGAGTGGCGAAGGCGACTCGGTGCCTGGAGGTGGCACGCGTGGCGATCGCGGCGTCGGCCGTCTCCCGGCGTCGTTTCCTGTCCACCCAGGCCGACCTCGTCGAACTGCGCCGGGCCGAGCTGGTCGGGGCCGGCGAGGAGATGCTCGGGGTGGCTCGCCGGCTGTTGCGTGCCGGCCCGGAGTCCGGGATCGGCCAACGGCGGGGCCCCGGCCGGCGGGTGGCAGCGCCGGCCCGTGCCGACGACCCCGCGCTCAACGCCGAGCAGACCGACGGGCCGGCCGAGCGGGACGCCGATCGCCTCGGCGAGATCGTCGCGGCGCTGGCCTGGTGCGGGCGGGGGCGGGCGGAGCTGTGGCTCGGCCGTGCCGAGCCCGCGGTGGACGCGCTTACCGAGGCGGTCGAGGCGGCTCGGCTGGCGGATGCCCGGATGGTCGAGATCTCCGCGGCCGGCGCCCTGGCGCTCGCCCACGCGCTACGGGGCCGGCTTCGGCTGGCCGAGTCGGCGGCCGCGGTGGTGTTCTCCGCCGTCGGCGAGCTCGGTGCCGGCTCCGGCGAGCCGGCCCCGCCTGCTGTCGCTACAGTGGGAGATTTTGAGATGACTATGGGTTCCTTTGCCGAGATGGGTGGCGAGGGAATCTCAACGCATGGTGATGAAATGGTTGCGACTTATCCGGGGATGGTCGGTGCCACCGAGGCGCATCTTGCAATGGCGATGGTGGCTATCGCCCGAGCCAAGGGGGAACAGGTAGCCGGCCATCTCCAGGCCGCCCGAACCGGACTGGGCCCTGGGTGTCCGCCGCATCTGCTCGATCTCCTCGCGGTGCTGGACGCGCGGTCGCGGTGCCGGCGAGGCAGGCCGGACGACGTGCGGGCCGCCCGCCGCCTGCTGATCGGGCGCGGGCGACCGGCCGGTCCGCCGCTGTGCCTGTCGCTGTGGCAGGCCGTCGAGGTCGACCTGCTGCTCGCGGTCGGCAATGCCCAGGCAGCGCGGCAGGTGCTGGGGCGCCCGGCCGACGCCCGCCGTCCTGACCACGTCCTCGCGCTGGCCGCGGCACGGGCGGATCTCGCCTGCGCGGATCTGGACGCGGCCGACAACGCGGTGGCCGGCCTGCTGCGCGCCGATGGCGGCGGGGGCGGCCCGGTCGTCGCCGCGTGCGCGCTCGCGGCCGTCGCCGCCGCCCGGCGTGACGATCACGCGCGGGCGACGGCGCTGCTCGCACGGGCCCTGGTCCTCGCCGAGGACGAGGGGTTGGCCGCTCCGTTTCTCGATCTCGGCGATGAGCTGCTGGCGATGCTCGACGCGCACCCGGGACTGGCAGCCGCCCATCCCGAGTTCGTCGAGACCCTGCGTGCCGCCGCGGTGGCCGCACCGGCGGCGGGTGTCGCGGCGTGGCGGGTGTCGCCGCAGACCGGGACGCGGGTCCCGGATGCGCTGGTGCCTGCCCCGGCCCGGCCGGTCCCGCCGGCCCGTTCCGCCGCCGCGGGCGGGCGGCTGCCGTGGCCGGCGCCCGGCAGCACGGCGTCCGTCCGGGCTGGCGCCGGTGGCTCCTCGGCGGTCGAGGGCTCACCCCGCTCCCACATCCGCAGCGGAGGGAACGCGAATCTGGCCGGCCCGGCGGACTGGCATCGCCGCCCGGCGCCGCCCGCGGCATCCCGGCCGAGCGGGGTGGGTGGGTT
>NZ_JANEZT010000197.1 GCF_025403405.1 Frankia tisae | reverse complement strand
TCCGTCGGCTGAGTGCCCGGACGCGGCTGCCCGGGTTCGGGCGGGCGGCGGCCTCCCTCAGATCGTGCCCGGACCGGCCGCTCCGGCCGCGTGCGGCGGGCCCGCCGCACGCGGCCGGTTGGCTCAGCCGGCGCCCCGGCCGGCCGGAACCCCGATACCGATCGCGGCAGGAAACGCCGCCGGGCCGCCGGGCCGGTTCCAATCGCGGCGACCGACGCGGCTCCATCCACCGACGCAGCTCCATCCACCGACGCGCCGCCACGACCACCCCCAACCCCGTCGACCACGCGATCAGGAGAACGGAAACCCGATGTCCAGCAACGTCTTCGGCGTCAGCAAGCGAGTCTCGCTGACGCTCGCCGCCGGGTCCGCAGCGCTCGCGCTCGCGGCCTGCGGCTCTGGTGGCGGCTCCACGGGCAGCTCTGCCGGCGCGGCCGGCGCCCCGGTCCGTGGCGGTACGTTGACGTTCGCAATCAACTCCGACGGCTCGTGCCTCGACCCGCACCAGAGCCCGGCCGACGTTGACGGGTTCTTCGCCCGGTCGATCGTCGACTCGCTCGTGGCCCTGAGCGACGACGGCACGATCTCCCCCTGGCTCGCCACGAGCTGGACCGTCTCGCCGGACCAGAAGACGTACTCGTTCGTCCTGCGGGACGACGTCACCTTCAGCAACGGTGAGAAGTTCGACGGCGCGGCCGTCAAGGCCAACCTCGACCACATCGTCGCCCCGGCGACCAAGTCGCAGCTGGCGGCCGGCACCATCGCGACCTACACCGGCACCACGGTGCAGGACCCGACCCACGTCGAGGTCCACTTCAGCGCGCCGAACTCGGCGTTCCTGCCCTCGCTGGCCACGGCGTACCTGGGCATCGAGGCGCCGAGGACGTTGACGAAGCCGCCGTCCGACCTCTGCTCGAAGATCGTCGGCAGCGGACCGTTCATCAGCTCGGGCGGCTACGTCAAGGGCAAGGGCATCGACTACGTCCGGAACGCGAAGTACAACTGGGCGCCGAAGAACGCCAAGCACACCGGCCCGGCCTACCTCGACGCGTTGTCGATCCGCAGCCTCCCCGAGGACTCCTCCCGGTACGGCGCGCTGACCAGCGGGCAGATCGACGCGATCGCGAGCGTCCCCCCAGTGAACGTGGCGCAGCTCAAGTCGACATCGGGATTCCGGATCCAGACCGCGTCCGCGCCGGGCGGCAACTACAACTACTACCCGAACACCGTCAAGGGGCCCTTCGCGGACGTCAGGGTCCGGGAGGCGTTCCGGGCGGGCATCGACTGGGCGACGATCGTCGACAAGCTGTACTTCGGCGTCTTCCCGGCCGGCAAGGGCCCGCTGTCCCCGGCGACGGTCGGCTACGACACGTCGATCGAATCCGCCTACCGCTACGACGCCGCCAAGGCGAACCAGCTGCTCGACCAGGCCGGCTGGACGAGTCGGGACGCGCAGGGCTACCGCACCAGGGACGGCAAGCGGCTCACCATCGTCCATCCCTTCCTCAAGCAGTTCGCCCGGGAACAGCGTGACGTCGTCGCCGACCAGGTCCAGGCCGCGGCGAAGCAGATCGGCATCGAGGTCAGGACCACGAACCCCGAGTACACCTCCTACATCAAGGACGTCGCGGCCGGTAACTACGACCTCATCGACTTCAGCTGGCAGCGTGCCTCGCCCGACGCGCTGCGCACCCTGTTCGGCAGCGCGGCCATCCCGAAGGACGGCTTCGGCACCAACGGCTCGCGGCTGTCCGACCCGGCCCTCGACAAGGACTTCACCGACGCCCTGGGCACCACCGACCTGACGAAGCAGGCCGCGCTCTACGGCGACGCCCAGCAGCGGATCACCTCGGCCGCCGCGGTGTTCCCGATCTACGTGTTCAACTACGTCCTCGGGTCGAGCACGAAGGTGCAGGGGCTGCGGTTCGAGCCGCAGGCGTTCCCGCTCTTCTACGACGCCTGGACCAGCAAGTGACCATCGCCCTCGCGGCGGACGAGCGGCGCGCAGGAGGCTTCACCGCCTCCAGCGCCCGTTCGATCGGGCTCGCCGTCCTGCGGCGGGTCGGGTACGCGGTGGGCGTGCTCTGGGGGGCGGTCACCGTCACCTTCGCGGCCCTGCACCTGAAGTCCGGCGGCATCATCGACGCGATCATCGGGCAGGCGACCGTCTCCCCCGAGGTCAGGGCGCAGATCATCTCCGACTACGCCCTGGACAGGCCCTGGCTGGTCCAGTATTTCGACTACCTCGGGCACCTGCTGCGCGGTGATCTCGGCCATTCCTACAACCAGGGGATGGACGTCACGACCGCCATCGGCGACCAGCTTGCGCCGTCGTTCGAGCTGATGGCCGCCGGCGTCGTGCTCGCGCTGGTCGGGGCGATCGTGGTGGCGCTGCTGACCGCCAACCGGCCCCGCTGGATCCGCGGCCCGTTCGCCTTCCTGGAGATCGTCGGCGTCTCCGTGCCGGCGTTCTGGTTCGCGATCCTGCTGCTCACCGTCTTCTCCTTCCAGCTCCACTGGTTCCCGGCCATCGGATCGAACAGCGTCCGGGGACTGGTGCTGCCGGCGATCGCCCTGGCCGTGGCCCCGGGCGGGACCCTCGCCCAGGTGCTGCGGGACGGTCTGGAGCGCGCGCTCGACGAGCCGTTCGTGACGACCGCCCGCAGCCGCGGCATCCGTGAGACAGCCGTGCTGGTCCGGCACGCCCTGCGACACGCCCTGATGCCGGCCATCACCATCGCCGGTTGGCTCGCGGGCGCGTTCCTGGGTGGCGCGATCGTGATCGAGAACGTGTTCTCCCGGCAGGGGCTCGGGACGCTGACGGTCGGCGGACTCGGCCGCCGGGACTTCCCGCTGGTCTCCGGGGTCGTGCTCATCGCGGCGGCGTTCTACGTCGTCATCAACCTGATCATCGACGCCGTCTACCCGCTGCTGGACCCCCGGCTGCGTCCCGTCGCCCCGACCACATCCGGGCCCGCGAACGCGGCCGCCGCCAGCATCACCTCGACAACGAGCCCGTCCCCCTCCGCGACCGGGGCTGACCAGGAAGGCGACCGATGACCGTCACGCCGGTCGATCCGACCGGGCTCCCGCCCGGCGGCGCAACACCGGGCACGCAGGTCGGGACCGCGGCCGCGACCCGCGGACGCTGGTCCGGGCTGCGCGTGTCGCGGCCGGGGGTGGTCCTGAGCTTCGCCTTCCTCCTGGTGTTGCTCCTGGCCTCGTTCTGGCCGCAGTTGTTCACCGGCACCGATCCGAACGCCGCCGACATCTCGCAGACGTTGCGAGGCCCGGGCTCCGGCCACCTGCTGGGCACGGATCAGAACGGCCGGGACATCCTCGCCCGGATCGTCCACGGCACCCGGCTCTCCCTCTGGATCGGTCTGAGCGCGTCGGCGCTCGCGCTCGTGGTGGGAGCGGCCATCGGCGTAGCGGCAGCGCAAGGCGGCCGCGTGCTCGGAGCAGTGACAGACTGGCTGCTGAACGTGTTCCTGAGCATACCGGGGTTGCTGCTCGCGCTCCTGGTCATCGCCATGCTCGGCCCCGGCACCCGCAACTCGATCATCGGTCTAAGCCTCATCTTCACCCCGGGTTTCGCCCGGGTAGTCCGCGGCGAGGTGATGCGCATCCGCGCCTCGGTCTATTTGGAGGCCGCGCGGGCGCTCGGCTGGCCGAGACGTCAGGTGATCATCCGACACCTGGTTCCGAACGCGTTGGGCCCGGTCCTGATCCTGGCCACGATCAACGTGGGCGGGGCGATCAGTCTCGGCTCCACCCTGAGCTTCCTTGGACTCGGCCCGCAGCCGCCCACCGCCGAGTGGGGCGCGATGCTGTCCAGCAGTCGCACCTACTTCTCGGTCGCCTGGTGGCCCGCGATCTTCCCCGGGATCGCGATCACGCTCGCCGTCCTGGCCATCACGGTCGCTGGACAGTTCCTGCAGGCACGACTCGAAGGCCGGAACGCGCGATGACGCCCGACAGCGGCACGGCGACCGGTAGCGGCACCGCGTCGCTGGAACCGGCGGTTCGGCCCGGCGGGTCCCGGACCCTCGTCGACGTGGCGAACCTGCACGTGCGGTTTCGGCTGGGTCGACGCGCGGTGGACGCCGTGCGCGGCGTGTCGTTCCAGATCGACGCCGGTCAGAGCATCGCCGTCGTCGGGGAGTCGGGCTCGGGGAAGAGCGTCACGGCCCGCAGCCTCGTCGGGCTGGCGGGACGCGGAGCCGAGGTGCGGGCCGACCGCCTGGTCATCGACGGCACGGACGCCCGGGCGCTGCCCGAACGCCGATGGCGGACCCTGCGCGGCCGGCACATCGGCTTCGTCCTGCAGGACGCGCTCGTCTCACTCGACCCGGCCCGCCGGGTCGGCGCCGAGATCGCCGAGACACTGCGGGCCCATCGGGTGGTCCCGCGGGCGGAGGTCGACGCGCGGGTGATCGAGCTGTTGCGGGAGGTCGGCGTGCCGGAGCCGGAGGCCCGCGCGGGCCAGTACCCGCATCAGCTCTCCGGCGGGCTGCGGCAGCGGGCCCTGATCGCTTCGGCGATCGCGGCCGACCCGGCGCTGCTCATCGCCGACGAGCCAACGACCGCGCTGGACGTCACGGTGCAGGCCCAGATCCTCGAGATGCTCGCCGCGCGCAGGCGGGCCGGGACCGCGCTACTGCTCATCAGCCACGACCTGGCCGTCGTGTCCCAGGTCGCCGACCACGTCTTCGTCATGAAGGACGGAGTCTTCGTCGAGCACGGCCCGACCCGGCAGGTACTCGACGACCCACAGCACTCCTACACCCGCCAGCTCCTCGCCGCCGTGCCGGTCGCGCACGCCCGCGGCACCCGACTGTCACCGCAGCCCGGTGGCCCGGTCGCGCAGCCCCGAGCGGTCGTCGGCGACGGGGTCGTGCTGGCGGCCAGGAACCTG
The DNA here is from genome assembly GCF_025403405.1 of Frankia tisae. Lineage (GTDB taxonomy): Bacteria > Actinomycetota > Actinomycetes > Frankiales > Frankiaceae > Frankia > Frankia tisai. Next base: position 7,555 of record NZ_JANEZT010000197.1, on the reverse strand, counting down.
GTCAAGACGTTCGCCCTGGACGGGCGCCGCACCCTGATCGCCGTGGACGACGTGTCGTTGGAACTGCGGGCCGGGGAGACGCTCGGCATCGTCGGCGAGTCCGGTTCCGGCAAGACCACGGCCGCCCGGCTGCTGCTGGACCTGGAGCGGGCGGACTCCGGCACGGTCGAGGTCGACGGCACGGCCTGGGGCGAGATCGACGTCCGGACCAGTGCACGGCTGCGCCAGCACATCCAGGTGATCTACCAGGACCCGCTCAGCTCGTTCGATCCGCGTTACCCGGTCCGGAAGATCATCGCCGAGCCGCTGGCAGTGACCCGGGTCTCTCGCGCCGAGCGCCGGACCCGGGTGCTGGAGCTGCTCGACCAGGTCGGGCTGGGGCGCGACGTGCTGGACCGACGACCGCGGCAGCTCTCCGGCGGGCAGCGCCAGCGGGTGGCGATCGCCCGGGCACTGGCCCCCCGGCCTCGCGTCATCGTCTGCGACGAGCCGGTCTCGGCCCTCGACGTCTCCATCCAGGCCCAGATCCTCGACCTGCTCGCCGATCTCCAGGCCCGGCTCGGCATCGCCTACGTGTTCATCTCCCACCACCTCGGCGTGATCTACCACGTCAGCGACCGTGTGCTGGTCATGAAGGACGGCCGGATCGTCGAGTCCGGCGATGTCGAGCGGGTCTTCCGGGAGCCGCGGCACGAGTACACCCGCGGTCTGCTCGCCGCGGTGCCGACCCTGGACGGCGCCGCGCTGCGCCCCCCGGTGGAACCACGGGCGACGGTGGAACCACAGGCGACGAGCGTGGCGGACAACGAAGGAGCGGTGGCATGACCGTCCACAAGGTCGACGTCGTCGTGCTCGGCGGCGGGGCGATGGGTTCGGCGGCGGCCTGGCAGCTGGCCCGCCGCGGCGTCGACGCCGTGCTGCTCGAACGGTTCGCGGCCGGGCACGTCCGGGGGGCCTCCCACGGCGCGTCCCGGATCTTCCGGCTCGCCTACCCGGACCTCGGCTACATCCGCCTCGCCCAGCAGGCCCGAGTGCTGTGGCGGGAGCTGGAGGATCTCACCGGCACCGAGCTGCTCACCGTCACCGGGGGGGTGGAGCACGGCGGCGACCCCGCGTTGGACCAGGTGGCCGATGCCACCGCCGCGGCCGGCGTGGCGTCGGAGTGGTTGACGCCGCGCCAGGCCGCGCGGCGCTGGCCCGGCCTGCGCTTCGACACCCGGGTGCTGGTCCACCCGGACTCCGGGCGGCTGCACGCCGACAACGCCGTCACCGCGTTGCAGGAGAGCGCCGTCAAGCACGGCGGCGTGGTCCGGCACGAGGCGCCGGTGCGATCGCTTGCGGTGCGGGGGGACGACGCCGTCGAGATCCACACAGAGGACGACCGCTACCTCGCCCGCCGCGTCGTCGCCGCCGCCGGGGCCTGGACGGAGAAGCTGCTCGGCGGCCTCGTGCCGCTGCCGGCCCTGCGGGTCACCCAGGAGCAGCCGGTGCACTTCGCCCCGGCCGGCCCGCCCACGGCGGCCGATCAGGACCGCTGGCCCAGCTTCGGGCACCTGCTGACAGCCGGGACCCAGGAGGCCATCGCCTTCCACGGCGGGGTCTACGGGCTGGAGACCCCCGGCGAGGGCGTCAAGGTCGGCTTTCACGGGGTCGGGCCGGTGGTCGACCCGGACCGGCGGGACTTCGCTGCGGTGCCGGCCCAGCTCGCGGCGCTGCGGGAGTACGTGCGGCGCTGGATCCCCGGCGTGGACCCGGACCGCTTCGCCCCGATCAGCTGCACCTACACCACGACCCCGGACTCACACTTCGTCCTGGACCGGCACGGCCCGGTGGTCGTGGCGGCGGGATTCTCCGGCCACGGTTTCAAGTTCGTGCCCGCCATCGGCCGCATCCTCGCCGACCTGGCCGTCGACAACACCCGTCCCGATCCCCGATTCGCCTCCACCCGCTGACCTGCCAGAAAGCGAGGATCATCATGCCCGAGCCCGATCCGCTGCATCTCGCCGTCGCCCTGGACGGTGTCGCCCTGGACGGTGCGGGGTGGCATCCGGCGGCCCGGCGGGAGCCATCCGCTCGGCCGCGGGACCTGTTCTCCCCGGCCTACTGGGTGGATCTGGTCACCGAGGCGGCCGCGGACCGGCTCGCCCACCGCGGCCGGTTCCGCACCGAATACCGGACCACCACCCTGCGCGGACACCTCGGCCTGCCCCGACCGGCCAGCCGTTATGCCGCCGCCAGCGCCGAGCAGCGAATCGAGGTCGCCTCCGCATGACCAGGCCACGCAAGCAGATCATCCTGGGTCACTACATCGGTGGGGTCAATCACCACACGGTGTGGTCGGACCCGGCTGCCGGCAGCCAGATCGCGTTCTCGTCGTTCCAACACGCGGCCCAGGCGGCGGAACGCGGGAAGTTCGACTTCTTCTTCCTCGCCGAGGGGCTGATCCTGCGCGAGCGGCTCGGGCAGATCTTCGACCAGGACATCGTCGGGCGCCCGGACACCCTGCCGGTACTCGCCTCGCTGGCCGCCGTCACCGAGCATCTCGGGCTCGTCGGCACCCTCAACGCCACCTTCAACGAACCGTACGAGCTGGCCCGCCAGCTCGCCTCGCTGGATCATCTCTCCGGCGGCCGGGCCGGCTGGAACGTGGTGACCTCGTTCGACGCCTTCACCGGGCAGAACTTCCGCCGGGGCGGCTTCCTGCACCGCGACGACCGGTACGTGCGGGCCGAGGAGTTCGTCGCCCTCGCCCGCCAGCTGTGGGACTCCTGGGCCGCCGACGCGATCGCAGCCGACGCCGAGACCGGCCGGTTCCTGCGCGACGCCGCGGCCGGGACGTTCCGCCACTCCGGTCGCCAGTTCGACGTGGCCGGCCGGTTCACCGTGCCGCGCAGCCCGCAGGGACGGCCGGTGGTCCTGCAGGCCGGGGTCTCCCCGCAGGGCCGCGACTTCGCCGCCGCCACCGCCGACGCGATCTTCTCGCCCTACCACGAGCTCGGGCCGGCCCAGGAGTACTACCGCGACATCCAGGCCCGGGTCGCGCGGGCGGGCCGGCCGCCGGGCTCGGTGAAGCTGCTGCCCGGCGGGGCGTTCATCCTCGGCGACACCGAGGCCGACGCCGTCGAGCGGAAGCGGGAGGTCGCCCGCGCCCAGGTGAGCGGCCGCACCGCGCAGATCCTGCTGGAGACCGTCTGGAACCGGGACCTGTCCGGCTACGACCCGGACGGCCCGCTGCCCGACGTCGACCCGGACCCCACCGGCCCGCTGGTGATCCAGGGCCGCGCCCGGCTCGGCGAGGACCCGTTCGAGACCGTGCGAGCGTGGCGGGCGCTGGCCGAGGCCAACCGTTATTCGCTGCGGGACCTCGCGATCCGCGTGTTCAGCCACACCGAGTTCGTGGGCACGCCGACCCAGATCGCCGACCGGCTCGACGACTTCGTCCAGCGCGACGGCTCGGACGGCTTCATCCTGGGCTCGCACGTGACTCCCGGGGGGATCGACGAGTTCGTCGACAAGGTCGTCCCGTTGCTGCAGGAGCGCGGCTCGCTACGCGCCGAGTACAGCGGGACGACGCTGCGGGAGAACCTCGGTCTCCCGCTGGTTCCGGTCCCTGCGGACCGGACGCCCCAGGACGCGCCGGCGTGACCGAACGGCATCCGCTGGACAACCCGGCACTCGCCTCGTTACTGGGACCGCACGCGCACCTCGCCGTCCGGCAGGGAGACGTGCTGCGCTACCCCGAGGACGTCGCACCGTTCATCGCCCTGCCGGACGATCCCGACGCCGACACCTGGCGCGACGCCGCGACGCTGCTCGGGCCCGGAGCGGTCCTGCCGCTCGCCGGCTTCGACGGCGTGCTGCCGACCGGATGGGAGGTGGTCGGACACGGTGCCGGCGTGCAGCTGGTGGACGAGGGTGTCGCCGCGGCGCCCGACGACGAGGCCGTCCGACTCGGGCCGGACGACGTCGGGGACATCCTCGCGCTGATCGACCGCACCCGGCCCGGGCCGTTCCGGTCCCGGACCATCGAGCTCGGCACCTACCTCGGCATCCGGCGCGGCGGCGTGCTCGTCGCGATGGCCGGAGAGCGGCTGCACCCGCCGGGCTGGACGGAGATCAGCGCGGTGTGCACCGACGTGGCCCACCGCGGGCAGGGACTGGCCACCCGGCTCGTGCACGCCGTCGCCGCGATCGTCCGGGTCCGGGGGGAGACGCCGTTCCTGCATGCCTCGGCGGACAACACCGACGCGATCAGGCTCTACGAACAGCTCGGTTTCCGCCTTCGCCGACGGGTGACGTTCACCGCCGTCCGGGTGCCCGGCGAGCCCGCGGACGGCGTGCCGGGCCCGAACCCGTTCGCCGTCGTGCGCGACGCGGGCGCCCCGAACACCGGCATCCCGAACACCGGCGCCCCGAGCAGCGGCGCCGCAGCCGCCCCCGCGCCGCGCAGCGCGTCGGGGGCCGACGTCACGAGCGGAGATCCGGTCGGGTGACCGGCATCGTCGACGGCCTGGATCGCGGACCCCCGTCCTAGACTGATCAGCGTGGTCGTGAGTCTCACCCTCCTGGCCGGGGTGCGCTGGGAGGGCGCCCCGGTGGCGGGCGACCGGCCGCAGGCGCTGCTGGCGGCCCTGGCGTCCGAGCTCGGGCGGCCGGTGCGGTCCCGGCGGCTGGTCGAGATGATCTGGTGCGGGGAACCGTTGGCCAACCCGGCCAAGGGTCTGCAGGTGGTCGTCTCCCGGACCAGGGCGGCCTGCGGCGCCGGCGCGGTGGTGCGCGACGGCGACGGCTACCGGCTCGGTCTCCCGCCGAGGCAGGTCGACAGCTGCCTGCTCGGCGAGCTGGTGGCCGAGGCCGCCAGACTCATCGCGGCTGATCCGCAAGCCGCCGCCGAGCGGGCCCGTGAGGCGCTCGAGCTCGGCGCGTCGCTGCCGCCGGTGCCCGTGGACGACCTGGGCATGCTCGCCGACGTCCGCCGGGCGGCCGGCCGCGACCTGGCGGCGGCCCGGCTGCTGCTGGCCGGGGCCGTGAGCCGGACTGGCCGGCACGCCGAGGCGTTCCCGCTGCTGGAGACGGCCCACGCGCAGCGGCCCGACGACGAGGGACTACTGGCCGACCTGCTGCGCAGCGAGGCTGCGGTGCGTGGGCCCGGGGCGGCCCTGCACCGCTTCGAGGGGTACCGCCGAGACCTGCGGGAGCGGCTGGGCATCAGCCCCGGGGAGACGCTCGCCCGGATCCAACGTGAGCTGCTCGCCCTCGACCGGCGGCCCATCCGTGACGGGATCCGGTACGACGCCAACGCCCTGCTGGGCCGCCAGCACGACGTCGACGAGCTGCGGGCGTTGCTGGACCGGTCCCGGGTAGTGTCGATCGTCGGGCCGGGTGGTCTCGGCAAGACCCGCCTGGCGTACCTGCTCGCCCGGGACAGCGCGCTGCCGGTGGTGCATGTCGTCCAGCTCGCCGGGGTGACGGCGCCCGAGGACCTGCTCGGCGAGATCGGTGCCGCGCTCGGGGTCCGTGACTCGATCGGCGAGCGCCGGGTGCTGACCCCCGCGCAGCGCGCCGACCTGCGCGCCCGCATCGCCGCGCGGCTCGCTCGGGGGCCGGGCCTGTTGCTGTTGGACAACTGCGAGCACCTCGTCGTCGAGGTCGCCGAGCTGGTCGCCTTCCTCGTCGCGACCACCGCCGACCTGCGGGTGCTCACGACGAGCCGGGCCCCGCTGGCGATCAGCGCCGAGCAGGTCTACCTGCTCGGGGAACTGGCCCCCGCCGACGCGATCGAGCTGTTCTGCCAGCGCGCCGCCGCCGCCCGCCCCACCGTCCGGCTCGACAGGGAGGTGATCGGCCGGATCGTCGATCGGCTCGACGGGCTTCCGCTGGCGATCGAGCTGGCGGCGGCGCGGGTCCGGGCGATGTCGGTGGAGGACGTCGACCGGCGGCTGGCCGACCGGTTCACCCTGCTGCGCGGCGGCGACCGGTCCGCCCCGGACCGCCACCGCACGCTGCTCGCGGTGATCGACTGGTCGTGGAACCTGCTGGCGGAGTCGGAGCGGCGCTCGCTGCGCCGGCTGGCGCTCTTCCCGGACGGTTTCACCCTCACCGCGGCCGAGGAGGTCCTCACCGCCGCCGGCTCCGCCGACCCGGGCGCGGGCGGCGATCCCGTTGAGCCCGATCCCGTTGAGACAGTGCAGAGCCTCGTCGACCAGTCGTTGCTGAGCGTGCGCGAGTCGGCCGACGGGGTGCGCTACCGGATGTTGGAGACGGTCCGGGAGTTCGGCCGGCTGCGGCTGACCGAGGCAGGCGAGCAGGCATCAGCGCGCCGCGCCCAGCGGGACTGGGCGGTCGGCCACTCGACCCGACACGGCGGGGACCTGGCCACCGAGCGGCAGTTCGCGGCGATCGACGCGATCGCGGCCGAGGAGACGAACCTCGCCGACGAGCTGCGGGCCGCGCTGGCCGGCGGCGACGCCGAGACGGTCGTGCGGCTGGTGGCGGTGCTCGGCGTGTTCTGGGAGATCCGCGGCGAGCACATCCGGATGATGACGCTGATCGACGCGGTCACCGCGGTGCTGGCCGGCTGGACACCGCCGCCCACGGTCATCTCGGCGGCGCTGGCCGCCGGGACCGTCGTGGCGAGAACCGCGAGCTTCGTGGGCGACGGGGTTCTCCCACCCCCGGTCCACGACCTGTTGGCACGACTGGCCACCGAGGCCGCGGGCGATCCGTCGCTGGTCGGTGCGGCGCGGGTGCTGCTCGCTCTCGCCCCGACGACGCCGGCCGCGGACGTCGAGACGCGGCTCGCGCGGTTGGCGGACGATCCCGACCGGCACACCCGCCTGCACGCTCTGGTATGGCTGATCCATCAGCGGGAGAATGCCGGCGACGCGCGGGCCTCGGCCACGGCCGCCAACCGGGCACTGGCACTGACCGCGCCAGGGGACGGGCCGTGGCTGACGGCCGTGATCCAGACCCGGCTTGCCGAGCTGACGATGCAGCTCGGGGATCTACCGGCGGCCCGTTCCCACGCCCAGGCGGCCCTGTCGGTCCTGGAGCGGCTCGGTGCCCACGACGATGTCGCGCAGCTGCAGGTGCTACTGGCGCTCGACGCCATCAACGACGGCCAGCTCGACGCGGCCGAGCGGTATCTCGCCCAGGTCGGCTCGCCCAGCGACACGCTGCACAGCGGTGCGATGATGGCGGCGGTCGGCCGGGCGGAGCTCGAGATCGCCCGCGGCGACACGGCCGGCGGCCTGCGCCGCTACCTGGACGCGGCGCAGGGGCTGCGGGCGATGCGATGGCCGGCATCGAACCGACCGGCGTCGAGCCCTGGGCCCTCGTCGGCGACGCGGTGGCGCTGGCCGCGTTCGCCTGGCACGCGACCACCACCGACGATCTTGCCACCGGCCACGACCTGTTCCGGTCCAGTCTCCGCCGGTGCGTCGGCGCGTTGCGGCTCGGCGGCGCCCCGATCGACTATCCGGCGTGCGGGACGCTGCTGTTCGCGCTCGGCGCCTGGGGCCTTCGCCACGGCCGGGCGGTGGGGACGACGGTGGGG
>NZ_JANEZT010000196.1 GCF_025403405.1 Frankia tisae | reverse complement strand
CGAGCTTGATAAGGTGGCCGAACAGCTGAACGGAAGGCCGCGGCAGACGTTGGGCTGGGCGAAGCCGGTCGAAGTCTTCAACGATTTGCTGGCGAAGCATGCGTCGCTATGACCGCTTGAATCCGCCTGCCCTTTTCCTTCCGGACAGTGTCCCCTAATAGAATAGGGGCAGCCCGGAAGGAATGATAGTTGACGCAGAAGCGTAGGAAGTTCTCGCCTGAGTTCAAGGAAGAAGCCGTGAGGATGGTGATCGAGACCTCGCGTCCGATCTCCGATGTCGCACGGGAACTCGGCATCCTGGAAGGAACCCTCGGAACCTGGGTCGCCACGTACCGGCGCGCCCACGCCGGTGAGGCGCCGCCACCGACCGCCGACGAAGGCATCCGGCTGCACGAACTCGAGCGGCAGAACCGTGAGCTGCGCATGGAGAACGAGTTCCTGAAAAAAGCCGCAGCGTACTTCGCCAAGGATCATCGGTGAGCGACACGTTCGAGTTCATCGATGCGGAGTACGCCACCCGCACCACCGCGAATGCCCGCACACCGGCGCCGTCGGTCGTTCAGATGTGCGCCTGGCTCGACGTTTCCCGTTCCGGCTTTTACGAGTGGCGCGACCGCCCCGCCTCGGCGACCGCGACCCGCCGCGGTGAGCTTGCCGCGCTCGTCGTCCGGTCGTTCACCGCCTCCGACGGCACCTACGGCTACCGTCGCGTGCACGCTGACCTGCTCGCCTGGAGTCGGCCCTGCGGCCCCGAGCTCGTCCGCGCCCTCATGCGCGAGCAGGGCCTGGAGCCGTGCCAGCCACGCCCCTGGCGGCACACCCTGACCGAGTCCGACCAGTTGATAGAGACTGTCCGGATTAAATAAGGCACACCACACCTCCGATGCCGTCCCCTGCCCCTCCGCACACGACCGGACCCGCAAACACCGCGAAGGCGTCGCCTGGTCGAAAGGGGCGATCCGGACGATCTTGTTTAACCCCCGCTACACCGGCCATGAGGTCTGGGGAAAGCAGCGCAAGGAAGAAGTTCTGCCCGATGTTGAGGACGTCGCCCTCGGCTACGAAACCAAGTTCCGCCTGGAGAACTCGACCCGCGAAGACGCCCTGGCGGCGTTCCCAGCCCTGCAGGCGCTGCCGATCCCCTACATCGAGCCGATCGACATCTCCAAGGCGGTCCTGTTCCTCGCCTCCGACGACTCCCGCTACGTCACGGGCATCCAGCTGCGGGTCGACGCCGGCGCCTACCTCAAGATCCCGGACCCGTTCCGGATCTGACCCAAGTCGTCCCCGCCGAAGCGACCGCAGTCACGCACCGAGCTGGAAGGAGCTCAGATGAAGGTGACGATCAGCAACGAGTTCTGCCAAGGTCACGCTCAGTGCCATGCGAAAGCCCCCGAGGTGTACGAGCTCGACGACGAGGGCTTTATCGGCGCCGAGGGATGGCTCAACGTGCCCGCGGGCCTGGAGGACGCGGCCCGGCCGGGTGCCGCCGCCTGCCCAGAGCGCGTGCTCACGCCGGCCGAGTAGCCGACGCCGCGCACCGGGCCGAGACTGGGATCCCGGGTCGCCGGCCGATCGGCTCATCCCCGGACGACAGGTCAACGAGCTGAAGAGCATCGACGCGATGGCGCTCGACGCGGACGGCCGGATTGCCTATGCCCAGACTGCGGCGCTGATCTCCACCGGCGCGCGGGCGCGGGAGCTGGACCAGATGCCCGCGATCGTCGACGCAGCCAGTGCGATGCAGCGGCACTTCCGGTAGGACTCCGTCCCGCGCCAGAGGTCTGCGTCGAACACGAGCACTGGGCCCACCTCGACCCGGCTGGGCCGGACTTCGGTCGCCGCCGGCCTGCTGGTCATCCGACCCGGAGCGTTGATCGTGTCCCGCGCAGGCAGGTTCCCTACGTCCGGGGCCGCGCCGAACCACGTTCCTCATCCTCGTATGGATCGCGGGCGACCACCGATCGAACACCTGCCCGACCGAGCTAACTCGCTGCTGTGGCCCCCTCACCAGAGGGAAATATGAAACACACACCGCCGCTATTGGTATGCTCGCGATCGGACTCGCCGTCGTAGGTTGCGGAGGCAGTGATCCTGAACCAGCAGCCAGCCCCACATCCGGCTCGGCGCGCATCACCGCGGCAGTCACACCGCAGGCCACCACGCTTGCCGTTCGCCGCGCCCTCATGCGCATCAGGGTCGCTCGTCGCGAGCGAGGCAACGACGTCGGCGCGCGAAACCACCACGCTCCCGCTTCCGCTAGGAGATGCAATGACGACCGAGAACCCGACAGCCCGATCCGTGGCCGCGCCTCCGGCGAACGTGGACGCCTGGACGGGACGGTGGCAGTGGAACGCAGCGACAGCGAGGTTCGACAATCCGGTCCACCAGAACGCCTGGGCAGCCCAGCTCAAAGTGGTCACGGTTGACGGGGACAGGCTGAATTTCCGGATCGCGCAGACGTTCGGCAACGGGAAGAAGCGCAGCTTCACCTTCGACGGGGCGTTTGACGGCAGGCCTCGACCGATGATCTGGGACGACGACGGCAGTCCCGCGTTGTACATCGCCTTCTCTCTGCTCCGCGACGACCTCGTCTCCGATGCGTTCTACGAACCGAACGGGCTCTATCACGGCTCCGAGCACTTCGTGCTGAGCGGCGACAACATGCAGCTGTACGGCCGTTCCAACACTGGTGGGATCGTCTACGACTACTTCGAGGAATGGGATCGCATCGGCTGACGACCCGGTCGACGTGCGGCCTCCCACCCTTGTTGATGTTGAGTTGTGTCGCTTGGTCTGGGTGTGGCCGTGGCGGAGTGCCCCTGCTGTCGCGCGGGTGGGCGCCCGGTCCACGTCCGGGGCGGTGTTTCTTTCTGGTCGCTGGGGTGGGAGGTCTGTGGCCGCGGGCTTGTGGGGCCCCAGAATCCCGATTTGGGCGGTGACCTGCGTGTTTGCCTGCGAAACGGGGTCCACGTCGGACAGGCTGGACGGTCATGGTGTGGTCGCTGCTCCACGCCCTGACACGCAATACTCTCGGACTGATGCTGCTCCGCGTGCGCGGGAACACCGCGAAAGACGTCGAGCCCCTCGTCCTACGACACCAGGTGGCGGTGCTGCGACGACAGGTCCACCGCCCGGCCCTGGAGCCGGCGGATCGCGTCATCCTCGCGGCCCTGTCCCGACTGCTACCCCGGGCCCGCTGGGGTTCGTTCTTTGTCACCCCCCTACCGTGCTTCGGGGGCACCGGGAACTCCTTGCACGAAAATGGACCTACCCCCGCAAGACCCCTTGGCGGCCACCGATCCACCGGGAGATCCGCGAGCTGGTCCTGCGCCTCGCACGGGAGAACCCGACCTGGGGCCACCGCCGGATCCACGGAGAACTGATCGGGCTGGGCTACCCGGAGGGTTGGCGGCTAGGATGCCAGCTGGTCTGGGCGGATCGATCTCGACGCGTGCGACCATCATCCATGCCTGGACGGCGAGCCGGGCGAGCAAGAGATGGTCGCGGAACTCGTCGGCGACGTTCTGCGTCGTGAAGGTCAAGCTCGACGAGGGCATCGGCGAGCGGACCCCACCCGGACAGCGACGTCTCGTGCGCCGGGCCGGCCCGGCGGGCAACGCCGCGTTCGGTGTCCACGACGAGCACCAGGGCGTTGACGAAAGCGTCCGGTCTCAAGCAGCCTCCCGGGTTTCTGGCGCCGCCAGTCAGTGCTGTCGGTGCTGTCGGAAGCACACCCTCGGGCACTTTGCCGCGAACCGAGCGGGCCGTCCGCATCCTCGTACTCGGGCTGCGTGGCCCCGATGTTCCGCCGCGAACGTGGGCGGGGTGAACACATTTCGCTCCGCCTGAGTGACGGCAGGTAGGCGGCGCGTGGCGCCGCGCGGGGCCGTGCCTGCCGGGTAACCGTCCGCCCCGACAGGGCGGACGAGTGTGTGGCCGCCCTTCGTCCAGCACCGGCCCGGGATAGTCGTGCGGGCGAGTTCGTCGAAGACCCGCCCAGGAAATATTTCCGGACAAAATTATCATTTCTTTTTTCGTTAAATTTAGGTCAGGGATGAGGTTGATGTCATCTTCCGCGAATTTCGGTTAACTTCAAAGTTACTGGGCCTTGCATTTACGAAACATGTGTGCCCTAGTGTTCTCCTCGTCGGCAACGAAACGCGAGGCTGCGGCATTCGGGGCGGACCAAAGGCGTTTCATAATCTCGTCCAGTGGATACTCCGAGCCCTTCTAGTCGAGGGATTGCCATGGTCAACCCTGACAGCCTGAGGACCTTCACCGAGTCGGCCTGTGACCGCGGCGACACGAAATCCGTGAAGAAACGCGACTCCGGCCGATGGAAGCCCCGGCCCGGCGAGGTCCTCGGGGGCTGCACCTTCGACGGGGCCATCAGCACGCTGGTCCCGATCGCCGACAGCGCCCACATCGTCCACGGCCCGATCGGCTGCGCCGGCAACTCCTGGGGCAGCCGCGGCATTCTTACCTCCGCCCATGACCTCTATCGGCGCGGATTCACCAGCGACCTCAGTGAGCAGGACATCGTCCTCGGCGCCGGTCGGCGGCTGTTCGCCACGATTGCCGAGGTCGTGGGGCGTCACCGGCCGCCGGCCGTCTTCGTGTACGAGACCTGCGTGACGGCGATGGTCGGTGACGATCTGGACGCGGTCTGCCTCGCGGCCGCCGTGCACACCGGAGTTCCGGTCATCCCGGTGCACGGCGCGGGTTTCCTCGGCACCAGGAACCTCGGTGCCAGGATCGCCGGCACGGTGCTGTTGGAACGCGTCATCGGCACCGTGGAACCCGACGACGTCACCGATCTGGACGTGACGCTGATCGGCGGGTTCAACCTCGCCGGCGAGCTGTGGGAGGTGCTCCCGATACTCGCCCGCCTCGGTCTGCGCGTGCGCGCCTGCATCAGCGGCGATGCCCGCTACGCTGACGTGGCCGCGGCCCACCGGTCCCGCGCCACCATGGTCGTCTGCTCACCGGCGCTGCTCGGCTTGGCCCTCGGGATGGAGGAACGTCACGGCATCCCCTGGTTCGAGGGGAGCTTCTACGGCGTCGCGGCGACGAGCGACGCGCTGCGTGGCTTCGCTCGCCTGCTCGGCGGGGCCGAGCTCGCCCAGCGGACCGAGGAGCTGATCGCGGCCGAGCAGACCGCCGTGCGGCCGAAGCTCGCGTCCTACCGGGAGCGGCTCGCGGGTAAGCGCGCGATTCTCTACACGGATGAGGCCAGGAGCTGGTCACTGATCGCCGCGCTCGCCGATCTCGGCGTCCAGGTCGTCGCGGCCGGCACCTCCCGGAGCTCGGACGACGCGATCAGGCGGATCCACGAGGTGCTCGGGCCCGATGCCCGCATCATCGACGAAACCGACCCGAGCAACTTCCTGCGCATCGCCGACGAGACAGCGGCGGACGTTCTCATCGCCGGTGGCCGGAACATGTACACGGCTCTGAAGGGTCGGCTGCCCTTCCTCGATATCAACCAGGATCGGCACGTTCCGTACTCGGGCTACCGCGGCGCGGTCGAGCTGGGCCACCAGCTCGACCGCGCTATTTCCAACCCGGTCTGGGCTCACGTCCGTGCCGGTGCTCCGTGGGACATCGCCGCTCCGGCGTGAGCTGCGAAAACCCGCACGGAAACGACCAGGAAGGAACGTGCAATGGCCAGAATCGCGGCGAGCGGCCGAAAGGCGGGCCTCGACCCGTTGAAGCACAGCCAACCGCTCGGCGCGGCGCTGGTATTTCTCGGCCTGGCCAACGCGATACCGATCCTGCATGGCTCGAAGGGCTGCTCCTCGTTCGCCAACGAACTGTTGGTCCGGCACTACAACGAGCCTGTCCCGCTGCAGTCCACCGGGATCAGCGAGATCACTGCCGTGGTGGGCGGCGGCCGTGACCTGGTGCAGAACCTGGACGCCTTCCAGGCCAGACAGTGCCCCGAGATCATGGGGCTGCTTACCACCGGGATCACCGAGGTCAGCGGTGAGGACATCACCGGGCAGCTGCTGCAGTATCGCCGGGACCGGTACGCCGCCACGGACGTGCCGGGGACGGAGCATGCGGCGCCACCGCTGATTGTCGGAGTATCCACACCGGACTTCCGGGGCGGAATGTCCGACGGCTGGTCGGCCGCGTTGCGGGCGCTGGTGAACTCCATCCCGTTCGATGCCGGCGGGCCCGCCGACGAGCCCACGGAAGGGGCGGCGTACGGGGCGACGGAAAGGCCGACCGTCGCCGTCCTCGTCGGCCCGTCGCTCGTCGCGGCGGATGTCGACGAGCTGGCCAGGCTGATCCGCGCCTTCGGCCTGGCACCGGTGTTCGTGCCGGATCTCTCCGCGTCCCTCGACGGCCATCTCGCGTCCAGCTGGAAACCGACGACGACCGGCGGCACGTCGCTGGCCCAGCTGCACCGGCTCGACCGAGCCGGTCTGGTGCTGACAATCGGGGCGACCGCGGCCGAGGCCGGAGTGGACCTGGCCGGGCGCACCGGCGCCGATCTCGTGTCCTACGACCACCTCAGCGGGTTGGCTGCGGTCGACGGCCTGGTCGGCGTCCTGATGGCACGCACGGGGATCCAGCCGTCCGAGGAGGCGCGCCGCAGTCGGGCCCGGCTCGCGGACGGACTGCTCGACACCCACGTCACCCTTGGCGGCGTCCGGGTCGCGCTGGCGATGGAGCCGGAGGCACTGGTGGCGGTCGGTTCGCTGCTGTGCGCCGTCGGCGCCGAGATCGTCGCGGCGGTGTCGCCGACGCCGGCCCCCGTGCTGGCAGACGCGCCGTGGGACGAGATCGTCATCGGCGATCTGATCGACCTGGAGGACCGTGCCCTCGAAGGCGGGGCCGAGCTGGTGGTCGGCTCCAGCCATGTCCGCGCCGTGTCAGATCGGCTCGGCGTGAGTCACCTGCCGGCCGGCTTCCCGATCTACGACCGGTTCGGCTCCTCCCTGCGCACGACGGCCGGCTACGAGGGCAGCCTGCGGCTGCTCACCGACGCCGCCAACCGGCTGCTCGATCACCGCCACCAGCAGAACGTCCGCACGCGGGCCGCGGGCAGCGCCAGCCGAACCACCACGGCGAGTGGAGCGTGACCGACATGGTGAGGATCGCCTTCGCGACCAGTGACGGCACCGCGGTGGACCAGCACTTCGGGTCGTGCCGCCGGTTCGACGTGTACGAGGTCAGGCTGCGGGACGCCCTGCTGTTCGAGGTCCGGGAGTTCACAATCCAGCAGTTGGAGGAGCTCGACAAGATTGACTCGCGGGTGGCGGCGGTCCGCGACTGCGCGATTCTGAACATGTGCAGCATCGGCGGTACGGCGGCCGCGAGGGTCATCAAGGCCGGCATTCATCCGATGCGGATCGAGTCGGGAACCCCCATCGAGGGACTTCTCGACAGGTTCGTCCGCGTGCTCGCCGACGGCGCGCCCCCCTGGCTGCGCAAGGCGATGTACGCGCACGACCCCGACGTACCCCCGGTCTGGCCGCTGGCCCCCACACCGGCGTCGACCGCCATCCCGCTTCCGACGCTGGCCTCAACGGCCGCCGCCCGGCCGGGTCACCAGTCGGGGGGCTGCGGGTGCGGCGGCCACGACACCGGCCCCTCGGCGACGGATAGCTGCTGACTCACCGGCCTGGTCGATCGACGACTGCTCCAGGGGATCGACGAAGACGCACAGATCCCGGAACTCGCTGTCCCGGCGCTCGACGAACGAGGACCCCACCGTCCGAGGTTCTCAGCAACCAGAGCGCCAAGATCGAAAAACGGTCATCCGCAGTTCGGCGCCACCGCGGGGTGATCAACCTTGATGCCCCGTTCGGCGAGCAGCTCTTCGACATCCCGGTACGACAGGGCGAACCGCGGGTACCAGCGCGGACCGCCAACACGATCACCTCGGGCGGAAACCGGAACCCGGCGAACTCCGACGTCGGAGCCGGTGGACGGACACGACGTCGACGCATCATTCGATCATGACTGATCGGCAGCTTCGTGATGGCGGACCTCGCCGATGCAACAGGGCCGATGGCCGACTTCCAGTTCCTGGTCCGCGACCGGGCCGGGCAGTTCACCGCCTCGTTCGACACGGTCCTCCCCGACGCCGGCACCACCACCCTCAAGATCCCATCCCGGGCTCCGCGGGTGAACGCCTACGCCGGACGGTTCGTCCGAACCGTCCGGGCCAAGGTCACCGACCGGATGCTGATCGCCGGTGAACGGCACCTGCGCACCGTCCTGGCCGAGTACGCGCGGCACGACAACGAACGACGACCACACCGCGGCCGCGGCCGCGGCCCTCAACCGCCCCGGCCCGACCACCCCGTCGCAGACCTCACCCACGAACGGATCAACCGCCGGCCCGTCCTCGGCGACCCGATCAACGAGTACCGCAACGCCGCCCGACCACCCCCACGGACGATCCTGTCAACCGCAAAAGGCCAGGTCACAGACCGAAACCCGGATTCTGGCACCCCACACGTCGCGGCCCTGCGTCAGGACGCCACTTCAAGCTGGCCACAGACCACACAGCACAGACGGGGAAACTCACACCAAAGAAAAAACAGCTACTCTAGGTAATCATTTGATTACCTAGAGTGTCCGAGGGGGGACTCGAACCATTACCCCACCACCGGTCACCCTGTCCGGTGACCTCATTCCCGCAGGCCACGCGGGAATTGACCAGTGAACGACGCGACTGCCACTCCACCTGCGAGCCAGGAGGCGCGACCGTTCGCGCTTCGCGCGGTCACCATACTGATCGCAAGCGTCGTCGCACTGAGCTTCCTGTTCGGGCTCGGCAACGTGTGGGCGCTGGGCATCCGGCTTGGCGTTCCCACCTACATCGCCCCACTGGTCGCCCCCACAGTTGACCTCTCTGTCGTTGCGCTGCTCGTCGCCACCCGCCAGTTGGCTCTCACCGGCGCCAGCCGAGAGCAGATCCGACCCGCACAACACCTCCTGATCTTCTGCAGTCTCGTCACGCTCGCGTTGAACACCGCAGAACCGATCATCGAAGGTCACTACGGCCGCGCCGCTTTCGACGCCGTCGACTGCTGCCTCCTCATCGGCTGGTCCCACATCGGACCCGACCTACTCCAAGCCCTGCAGCGCACCGCAAGCAGCAGAGAGCAGGCATCCACGCCGGCCCTCCAGGACCGAACCTTGGACGCGGCAGGTCATGCCCGTCAGCCGGATCCGCCGGCGCCCGGCCACTCCATGCCACGCCCGCGGGAAGCGGCCAAGGGTCGCCATAACGAACAGCAGGAGCGTGCATCCGAGCAGACTCTTCTCAAGCAGGCCCGCGTCGAAGACGCTCTGCACTGGCGGACTCATCGCCGGCCAATATCGGCCGAGGCCCTCCGTAAACGCCTTCGCATCGGCGCCCGCACGGCCCGCCGTCTTGTCGTGCAGCTACGCACCGATTCCAGACCTCGGCCTGATTCCGCAGCGGAAGCCGATCAAGATGAGGACAGCTTTAAGATCCAGCCGACCACCGCGGGGCCGACCCGAACAGGATCACCGTCCAGTTCGGCCAGGCCGTCGACGCGATCGAAGAGAAGCTCCCGCAGGGCGCCGGCCACCCGTCCAACGCGCAAGCCGACCTCCTCGCCCTTCACCGCCTACCCCGCGAGCTGGTCGTCGACCCGGCGAGTAACGGCCATTGAAGTAGAGCACCCCGCGGGTGGACCGGTAGGTCGCCGGCGGCCGGTCGGAGCGGTGCGCGTTCCGGGATCGCGTCGCGGGACCCGGAACTGCCGTACCCGTCGCCTACCATTTTGTACGCGGCGGCGGGACTGTCCGATTGCTGATCGGACACTCCCACGGCAGAGAAACAGCATAGAAGAAAATGCGAGAAGCGCCGGCTTACAGTAGCGAGATTCTCTCTACAAAGTCGGCCGCGCACTGCGGCGGCCAGGCACAATCAGTAAGGTTCCCCGTCCGAACGGGAGTGGCCCGGCCGTCAAATAGGCCTACCCGAGCCGCTCAATGCGCGATCTCACCGTCGGACAACATCCCGCGCTGCGGCGGGTGTTTGCCCATCTCGCCGAGGAATCCTTCGAGGAACGATTCGAATTCGGCGTCACGAAACTCCTGGTCCACTGTGGACGCATGCCGGGTGCACGGGCTGGTGGTCACCAGGGGACGACGCCGTGTCGGTTGACGTAGGCTCCGGTCGGGCCGTCCGCGGGAAGCGTCGCCAATTCGACGATGGCGTCAGTGCCCTCTTGCACCGTCTGGATGCCCCGGAAGTTGTTGAGGTCGGTCGCCGTCCAGCCAGGATCGGCGACATTGACCCTCATATCGGGCAACGCGTGCGCGTAGAAGACCGTCAGTTTGGTCAATGCGGTCTTGGTCGCCGCATAGATCGGAGGCACATACTCCGGATCCCACCAGCTGTTCTTCTCGGTCAGCGCGAAAGAGCCCGTTCCGCTGGAGACGTTGACGATGCGCGGGTTGTCGCTGGCGCGCAGCAGCGGCAAAAAGGCGGTTGTCACCCGCACGACGCCCAGCAGGTTCGTGTTGAAGACACCCGCGACGTCGGCCGCGGTGGCCTGGTCGATCGGAATCGACGGCCCGTTGATGCCCGCGTTGTTCACTAGTACGTCGAGTCGTCCGTATTGATCGCGGACCCAGGAGGCGGCCAGCGCCACGCTGTCCTCGTCGGTGACGTCGAGATGTACGAACGGGACGGCCAGCTCGCCTGCGGCAGCCTGGCCGCGTTCAGGATCGCGTGCGGCGAGCAGCACCGTGTGTCCCGCCTCGCGCAGTCGGCGGGCACTTTCGTAGCCGAGGCCCTTGTTGGCCCCCGTGATCAAGGTGATCGTCTCCATGCCGGTGAGTCTGTCGGGATCGACCGCACCCGAGGAAGGTACGGCTCGTGGGTGGGACTGACAGCACCAGTCAGCCGGTCCGCCGTAGCGCCATACTGGTTCCGTGTTGAGTGAGTTCGGGTCGCTGCTGCGCGGATGGCGGGACCGCACCAGTCCAGCGTCCGTCGGCGCGATCGAAACGAACCGGCGCTCGCCGGGACTGCGCCGCGAGGAACTCGCCGCGCTAGCCGGTCTCTCGGTGGACTATCTGGTCCAGCTGGAGCAGGGCAGGGCGGCCCGGCCCTCACCGCAAGTGGTCGCGGCGCTGTGCCGAGCGCTGCGCCTGGCCGAGGACGACGCCGCCTTGCTGCACCAAGCCGCCGGTCTCGCTATACCGAAAGGCGCGGTCAGCACCGAAATGCCGTCCGGAATCGAGCGTCTACTCCAGCGCCTCGACGACTGGCCAGTCGCCGTCTACTCCGTCGACTGGTGGCTGCTGCGCTGGAACCGCCTGTGGGCCGCGCTTCTCGGCGACCCGGGCGCTTTGCTCGGCCGAAGCCGCAACCTGATCTGGCACGAGTTCACCGACACTCCGTCTCGGATCGCGTTGGCCCCGCCCGAACGTGACGCCCTTCGCGATGCCCTGGTAGCCGATCTTCGAGTAGCCTCCATCGAATATCCTCACGACCCTGGTGTGCGGCAACTGGTAAACGAACTTCGCACCCGCAGCACCGACTTCGCGAGTAGGTGGATCGCCGGTCGCCCCGTCCGACATCGAACCGCCCGCAAACGCATCGAGCATCCTCACGTCGGTCACCTCACGCTCGACAGCGATGTTCTGCAAACCCCCGGCAGCGCTCTCCGAATCATCGTCTACTCCGCCGAGCCGGACAGCCAGGACGCCAGCCGCCTCGACCTACTCCGCGTGCTCGGTACCGAGGCTTTCGCTCACTAACCCGAGAAACTGCCCCGCGCCGCCGCGCATCTGGAAGAGGCGAAGGCAGATCTGCTTGCGTTCACCGTGTGGGGCTCCGGAATTCCGATTTGGGCGGTGACCTGGATATTTTCCTGCCGGACGGGGTCTGCCTCGGGCAGGCTGGATGGTCATGGTGTGGTCGCTGCCCTACGCCCTGACGCGGAACGCTCTCGGGCTGGTGCTGCTGCGCGTGCGCGGGGACACGGCGAAGGAGGTGGAGCTCCTCGTCCTTCGCCATCAGGTGGCGGTGCTGCGTCGGCAGATGAACCGTCCGGCGCTGGAACCGGCGGATCGGGGATCCTCGCAGCCCTGTCCCGGCTACTCCCCCGGGCCCGCTGGGGTTCGTTCTTCGTCACCCCGGCCACCGTGCTGCGCGGGCACCGTGACCTCCTCGCACGACAACGGACCTACCCACGCAAGACCCCCGATCGGCCACCAGTCCGCCGGGAGATCCGCGAGCTGGTCCTACGCCTCGCACGCGAGAATCCGACCTGGGGCCACCGCCGGATCCACGGAAAACTGATCGGGCTGGGCTACCCGGTCGGGGTCGCCACCGTCTGGCGGATCCTGCACCGCGCCGGCGTCGACCCCGCACCGCGGCGGGCAAAGGGCTCCTGGCGGGCATTCCTGTCCGCGCAGGCCTCCGGCCTGCTGGCCTGCTGGCCTGCGACTTCTTCACCGTCGACACCGCGTTCCTCCAGCGGACCTACTAACGAAATTCTAAGTATCTAAACTGCTTCGATGTAGGAGAGTTCCGGGGTGTGGAAAAATCCGCGGACGATGTCTGGTTTTCCTGCGAGCCGGTCGAGGGCGTGTTCGGCGAGTTCGAACAGA
>NZ_JANEZT010000195.1 GCF_025403405.1 Frankia tisae | reverse complement strand
CCCCACGCCGGCCCCGCCCTACCCACTGACCTCTTCGAAAGGTCCTCTCCATGATAGTCGCAACGCCTCCCGGGGATGCCCCGTCCCGGGAGCCACATCCAGCGGTGACCGAGGTCCGCGCCCAGCTGCACCGTCTCGCCGACGGCCGGCCACGGACCCTCGCCGACGAACGCGAGCACGAGCGTCGGCGCCGCGCCGGCGAGGTCTCCCGGGGGTGGGCATGACCCCAGCGGAGTACGCCCGTCTCGCCGGCGACGACGAAGTCGGCCGCTGGGCCCGCGCCGCGATCGCCGCGGCCCGGCGGACCGGCCCGATCCCCCAGTACGGCTCGGCCGGCTGGCTGGCGCTGCCCGACGACGACCCGCGGCGCACCGCCGCCGTCCTGATCGCCGCCGAGGCATGGCGTCTCGACTCGGCGCCGGCGTGGATCCGGGCTCGGCTCACCGCCGAGTTCGATGGCGCCCACCAGGCGGCCATCGCCGAGTTCGAGGACATGTGGCGACGCACGCTCGACCACAACATCGGCCGGGTCGACCGGGCCCGCGCCGCCGGCGGCGACATCGGCCTGCCCATCGACGAGCGGGTCCGGCTCGCCCGGCAGCCCCGAGAGGACGCGGCGTGATCGCTCCCCTGGAGCAGGTGCCGCCGGTCGACCCGGGTGCGGTGGACCAGTGGCCTCTCGACGATCCGGAGTTGGTCCTGTCCCGGCTCTCCGCCCTTCCCGAGCTTGATCGGCGGCGGGCGGTTCATACGGTGATCCGCCGTCTTGCCACGGCAGCATCGACCACCGAGGTCCGCATGGCCATCCGGGACGGCCTGGCCGGCAGGAAGTTGTTCGGCAAGCGGGACTTCGTCGAGGTCTTCCGCGAGGCAGCGCGCATCGTCGGCGCTGACGGCGTGCAGCAGACGGCCAGTGTCCCGTACACGGTCGGCGGGGACGGCTACCTGTACCTGCGTCGCGACGGCGACGAGCCGCGTCGGATCGCGTCGTTCGCGCCCGAGGTCGTCGCCGACGTCGAACGCGATGACGGCGCCGAGCGGGTCCGGACGCTGCGGGTACGGGTGACCTTGCCCTCGGGGCGCTGCGGTGAGGTCGACGTGCCGCCAGCGAAGCTCGCCGACCCGGTCGACTGGGCGGTGCGCGCCGCCGGCGTCCGCGCGGTCGTGCTTGCCGTGCCCGGTGCGCGGGAGCACGTGCGGGCCGCCGCGCAACTGCTCGCCGCAGAGCACCTCCCGACGCAAACGATCTACGTGCACACCGGGTGGCGGCAGATCGCGGGCCGCTGGCGCTACCTGTCCGCCGCGGGCGCTCTCGGCGCCGACGGGCTCACCGACAGCGTCCTGGTGGATCTGCCGGGGAAGCTCGCCGGCTACCACCTGCCGGACCCGTGCGAGTCGTCGGCGGCGGACTTGCGGGAGGCCGTGCAGGCAAGCCTCGCCGTCTTGGACGTGGCCCCGGACGCGGCGACGGTCCCGGTCTTGGCTGCGGCGTTCCGGGCGCCGCTGCCGCTGCCGTCGGACGGGTCGGTGTACCTGGTCGGTCGGACCGGGGCGGGGAAGTCGCAGCTCGTCGCTCTCGCCCAGCAGCATTTTGGGCCATCCCTCGACGGGCAGCACCTGCCCGGCTCCTGGTCGTCGACGGGTAACGCCCTGGCCGAACAGGCGTTCCTGCTCGCCGACGCGCTGTTCACCGTCGACGACTACGTGCCGGCCGGGTCGACCAGCGACCTCGCCCGGCTTCGCCGTACCGCCGAGCAGCTCCTGCGTGGCGCGGCGAACGGTGCCGGCCGGGACCGGCTCGACGCCACCGCCACCCTGCGCACCGCCCGTCCCCCGCGGGCGCAGATCCTCGCGACCGGGGAGGATCTGCCGCCGGGGCAGTCGCTGCGCGGCCGGATGTTCATCACCGAACTGGCACCCGATGCCCTGGAGTGGGACCGCCTCGGCGGGCATCAGCAGCGCGCCGCCGCCGGCACCTTCGCGGTGGCGATGGCCGGCTATGTGCGCTGGCTCGCCGGCCGCCTCGACGACGGCGACCTGTCGGCCGCGACCCTCACCGAGACGCGGGCCACGTTGCGGGCCCAGGCGGCCGGCAGCGGGCAGCACCGCCGCACCCCCGACATGATCGCCAGCCTGGTTCTCGGGTGGCAGTGCTGGCTCGACTACGCCGCCGCAGTCAGCGCGGTCGACGCCGCCGGCCGCGACGCCTACGCCCGGCGGGTCTGGGCCGCGCTGGTCGCCGGCGCCGACGAGCAGGCCGACGCGCAAGGCCAGATGGACCCGGTCGCCATCTACCTGGAGGTCCTCTCCTCGGCAATCTCCAGCGGCGCGGCGCACCTGTCGGCGCTGTCCGGAGGCGTGCCGCTCCAGGCGGCCGCGTGGGGGTGGGAACAGGTCATGGTCGGCGCCGACCTGAGCGACCGTCCCCGGGGAGCCCGCATCGGCTGGCTCGACGGCGAACACGTTTTCCTGGATCCCGGCGCCGCGTACACCGTCGCGGTCCGCCAAGCCGCACTCGCGAGCCTGCCGTCCCTGCCCGGCGAACCCACGCTGCGCAAGCGGCTCGACGAGGCCCGGCTACTCGCGAGCACCGAGGAACGCGGCGGGAAACGCCGGCTCACGGTCCGCCGGACTGTTGACGGAGCGCGACGAGTCGCCGTGTTGCATCTCCACACTTCCGTATGGGGGGTGGGTGCTGAGTGAAATCGGTGTCCCAGGTGGCCCACCCGGCCCGAAACAGCAAGAAAACCGCAGGTCGAAGCGGGTTTGAGGGGCGGGCCACCCACTTCCGCGTGGTGGCCCACACCCCGGGACGGTGTCCCATCCGGTGGCCCAGCCGGGACCTCGCTGGGCCACCGGTGGCCCAGAACGCGGCGAGTGGGCCACCCGGCGGGCCACCGCAAAACCAATGGTGGCCCCGAAAAACCCACTGTGCTGCAGGCAGATCGACGCGCATGGGCCACCAGGGACACCCCTCGCACCGCACCTACACCCCCCTCTACGACGGAACTTGAGGACACACCCCATGTCGATAACTGACAGTCATCACCGCGCGGTGCTGCGCCCGGCCGATGACCCTTCGGCCTGCCGCCGCTGCGGACGTCCCCTGCACGCCCCGACGTCGCGGGCGCTCGGCTTGGGCCCGGGCTGCGCCGGCACGCTGCACCCGGCGACCCTCGACGTTCTCGCCGCCACCGCGGCCGCGGCCACCGCACAGATGCGCCTGGACTGGGACGACGATGACCCCACCCGGGCCGCAGCATGAGCGCCCCGCGGCCCGCCCAGCCGTGGACCGGCCATGCCCGCACTGACGGCGACCCCGAGCCTTCCACCCGCGTCGCCGCCCCGTGGCACGGCCTGCGCTCCCCGGCCGCCTGGACCTGCCCCACCTGCGGGGCGACAGCCGAAGCCGATGAGCACGGGGCGCTCGTCGCTCGGCACACCTCCACCTGCCCGCCTCGTCGGCCTGGCCCGTGACCTGCACGCGCCCGGCCCGGGGGCCACCCGGGATCCGGTAGCAGCAGAAGCACATTCGACCTGAGAGGACAGACCGCCCCATGAGCAACATCGACTACATCGACGAAATCGACCTCATCCCGAACAGCCCGATCCGCGCTGAGGTATTCCCCGCCAGCACGGACGGCCCCGCCATCATCAACCTGGTCGTTCACGACGCCCCCAGCTGGCTCGGCTCCGCCGCCGACAGCCGGACGTTGATCTACGGAATCGGCCTCGATGAGGCCCGGACGCTGCTGGTCCGCCTTGCCGGCCTGATCGACGCCGTCGAACGCGCCGCAGCAGACGCCTCGAAGAGCAGCCAGGACGTCCGCGACCACCCCGACTACGCCGGGCTGACGGAGATCACCACACAGCACTCTGACGGCGTACTCCCGGAGGACATGACGCCCAGGGATTGGGCTGACCTCGCCTGCGGTCTGGAGGCTCTGCTGCTCAGCCAGCGCCCGCACAGCAGCGTCTGACCGCCCCGCCGGCCCCGGCACACCCTCCGGGGCCGGCTCACCTCCCCGACCGCCTCCACCAGCGCCACCCCGGCGCGCGGTGTCGCCCCGCCGCAGCACAGGAAGGCCCCCGATGACCACACCCACCCTGGCCGCCGAGCCGGTCAACTGCTGCCGCCGCTGCTCCCGGGTCCTTCTGGACCCCCGTAGCCGGGCTCTCGGTCTGGGCCCGTCCTGCGCCGCGAGCTTGCGCCCCGGCACGCTGGAGGTGCTCGCAAACGCCGCGGCCCGCGCCACAGCACAGCTCTCCCTCGACTTCGACAGCGTGGAGACAGCGGCATGACCGACATCCCACCGGTGTCCCCAACCGACCCGACCGACATTCCCGTCACTATCAGCCTGCCCGCCTACAAGGCTGCGGCGATCTACGACGCCGTCACCTTCATGGCCAAGCGCACGGGCGCGGACGACTGGAAGGACCTCGCCACCGAGGTACTCGCAGACATCACCGCCGCGACCATGACCGACGGACGGTACGAGCCCTCACACGAGATCCGCGACTTCATCGGCAAGGTCAAATCCGGGGAGATCCCGCTCGCCGACCTCTGACCCTCACCGCCGGGCGCCGAGGCCGTCATCTCGGCTCCCGGCCCACACCCGATGCGAAGACGTCTCCCGACAGCCCGGATTCACGATCTACCGCCAGGCCGCCAGCCTCATGGCGAGCACCGATCCGAGCCGCAGGGTACGCCGTCGGCGTTGCGGCAACGCCTCGGCGACCGCCCCGGGCGGTAGACGCAGGTCGTACCCCGCGTACTGCTCATCCCCGGGATACAAGATCGTCGGAATGAAGCAGGCAACGAACTCGTCGGTCGCCTCCGCGGTGTACACCCGGATCCCGAGATCACTGAGCCGCCGCGGAATCACCTCACCCGGCTCGCGCGCCACGTCGTACCGCCGCACTCGCGGGCCTGGTGCCTCCTCCTCGGCGGCCCAGTCCTCCCCGTCGCCATCCCACACATCCCCCGTGACCTCCCCCGTCATCCGGCCACCGTGCCACACCCCAACCCGGGAGACGGTGGCGGGCGCGTCCGGTCGCTCGCGCACGCGCGCGAGGCCGACAGTGCCACGACCTGTCACCGGCAGACGATGGGGCTAACGTTGAAACACCTGTTCGAAGGAGCATGTCCAGACGATGAGTACAGAGAGTAGTGGCCGACCGGGTCGCGCCCACCTGCGGCCGGTCGCGGCCGATGACCAGGACAAGGTGCGCCTGCTCCACGCCGAGGGCCTGTCCCGAAACAAGATTGCCGAGAGGTTGGGGAGGTCACCTTCGACCGTGTCGAAGCTCGCCCAGCAGCTTGGACTGTCGTTCGACCGGGCGGCCACTCGCGCGGCGACCCGTGCGGCGGTGGTGGACGCGGCGGCACGGCGGGCGGAGGTCCTTGGCGTGGCCTACCTGCGGCTCGGCGAGACGCTGTCCCGGATGGGCTCCCGCCGGCCGCTGGCACACGGCGAGAACAAGGACGGCGAAGTCGTGGAGAGCCCGGTGTCGGTGCTTCCCGCGCGGGATGTCCAGTCGCTCGCGACTGCGGCGGATCGGCTGTGCTCGGTGATTGCCCGCCTCGAAGGCGTCGAGGACGGTGCGGCTCAGCTCTCGGCGGTCGACGAGTGGCTTCGCGCGATGAGCGGACGGTCGGCGTGACGGCCCTGCGGGTGCTGGGTCCCGAGGACGAGGACGCCGTGCGCGAGCTGCACCGGCAGGGCCTCTCCCGGAATGCGATTGCCCGGGAGATCGGCCGATCTCCCGCCACCGTCAGCAAGATCGCGAAAGGCTTGGGTTTGAAGTTCGACCGGGCCGCGACGAAAGCGGCGACCGCGGCGAAGGTCGTTGACGCCGCCGCGCGCCGCACCGAGCTGGTCGGCGACATGCTCGTCGAGGCGTCGAGGCTGGTCCGCCGGCTGTCCGAGCCCTACGGCAGCGTGTTCGCGTCGAAGGACGGTGAGTCGGTGGTGACCCCGCTCGCCCAGATCACCCCCGCCGGTGCCCGCGATCTGGCCTCGGCTGTCGCGAGCTTGTCGGCGTCGATCGTCCGCCTGTCCACGATTCCGGTCAGCGACAGCACGACCGAGGCGCGCTCGATGCTCGGCGATCTTGCACACGCTCTCGGCGTCGCCGCGGAGAACCTCCCGGAGGCTTCATGACCGGCCGGGGCGAGATAGCGCAGGAGGTGATCGCCACGACGCTGCGGGCGGCAGAGCTGGTCGGGACTGCCCGGCACCTACCCCCGGCAGACCTCGAACGCTCTTTCTTCGCGATCTTCCGTGAGATTTCCGCGACGGCCGGCCCGGACTCTGACGAGACCGGCCGGGCGGCGGCTTCGCTGACGATGGCTCTCGCCCGCTTCGCCGCCACGATCCTCGACGAGTGGGCCGAGGATGATCCGGACGCGGCGGAAACCTGGCTCGAGGATGTGGTGGCCGGGATCCTGCTGGAGGCCGAGCGGCGCCGGGGTGCGGATGGCTGACGCCGGCGGGCTGGACGTGGCCGCGCTCGGTGTCATCGACCTCGCCGCTGTCGCCCACCGGGTCGCCCGGTACGAGCGGGCTATGGAGGCGGTTCGGCTCCGGCTGTCGGGTGCCGTGGATCCCCGGGCGCTCGACGCGCTCACACGCCATCTGGCCCGGCTACCCGCCCGCCCCGCCGTGGCGTTCACCGTCGCCGTAGCCGAGGCCGATCTCGCCGGACTGCGGCGGGTGCGGGCGTTGCTCGGCGATGAGCCGCCGGCCGGCTGGTCGGTGGCAGCGATCATCGTTGATGCGCTCGCTCGCCGCGAACAGATGTTCGGTGGTGCGGTGGTCGTGCCGGTACCCCTGGCCGGGTCGGTGCGGTCGCTGCTGGTCGAGGCGTTGGACGCTCGGGCCCGTCGTGATGGGGGTTCCGCGGGATCGGACGGCTTGCACGCCCTACTCGGCCAGCTCGGGCGGGCTGCGGCCCTCTCTGTGGGAGAGGGGATGTCCGACATCGGACCTGCGGATTCGGCGCCGAAGAGGGTTGAGCTCAGCGTCACCGAGTACGCGATCCGGTCCGGGTTCACGACACGTCATGTCCGCCGGATGGCCCGCTCGGGTGCGCTGCCCGCCCGGCAGACCGCCGGCGGCGCATGGCTGATCACCGTGGAGCCGGACACCGACCATGACCACCGCAACCCCCACGCCTGTCGATGACCTGAGCAGCCTGTCGGCGGCCGACCTCGCCGACTACCAGCGCGTCGCCGAAGCCGCTCACGCCCGCGCGCAGCAGCAGCTCGAGCAGGCCGCCGCCGACGACGCCGACCCCGACGACGTCGAGGCCCTCGGCCTGTTCGCCCGGGCTCGCGCCCGGCTACGGGGCGCCGAGGCTGAGGCCGCCCGCCGGGAAACGGTCCGCCGGGACCGGCGGGACGAGCTCATCGCGTCGATCGTGAACCGGCCCAGCGACGCCGCGCAGATCGTCGACCACCTCGAAGCCATCGGCCAGGCCGTCGCAGGCCTGCGCCGGATCGCCGAGGACCGCAGGACGTTCATCGCCCACACCGCCGCGGGGCTGCGGGGCTGCGGCGTGGCGGCCGGACCGCGATCCACCACCGGCGCGTGGCACGCCGAGCCCTTTTCGGGATGGGCGGTCGGTGTGGGCCGACGCCGCGTCGACCAGATCGACCCCGCGCTGTACGTCGCTCTCGGACTGCGCCGGGTGTTCGGCGGTGCGCCGTCGGGCTGGACGCTGCCGCAGCCCTCGGCCGCAGCCGTCGACGCCGTCGGCACGGCCGGCCTGACCGAGGTGCTCCGCCGTGAGCTCGGAGAGGACGCCTGATATGGCCACATCGACCGACGCCGAGACGCTGCTCTCCGACCTCGACCAGGCCCCGGACGGCGAGGCCGCGGCCCGCGCCGAAGGACTCCTCGCCCGTCTCATTGCCGCCCGGGCGGAACGGACCCGGGCCCGTCTCGACGCCGAAGCGAACGCCGAACGCCTCGCCGAACTGAAGGCTCTCCGCGCCGAGATCATCGCTCACGCCGGCGACGCCGACGAGATCATCAGCCGGTTGGATACCGCGGTCGATTCCGTCGCCGAGCTGGTCCGCGTGGTCGCCGCCCGTCGTGAGCTGCACATCCGCTGGCGTGCCGACCTGGCCCGGCTCGACGTACCCGAGGGGATCGGCGGTGCGGTTCGTGACGCCGGGCTGGGCCGCAGCAGCGGATTCAACGGGGCGGTCGCCGTGGACCGCCGTCAGGTGCACTTCCTGACCCCGGGCGACCTGCTCGGCGCGCTGCTGCACCAGCTCGCGCGCAAGGTGCCACCCGGGATGGACCTCACCCCCGCCACACTCGACTACAACCGGCAGTTCGCCGAGAACCCGGCCGGCTACATCCGCGCCGTCCTGGCGTCCGACCTCGGCGAGACCTCATGACCGGGGACGACCAGACGCCACGGGGTGGCCTGTTCGGGTTCCTTGACGCGCTCGACGCGGCCGCGGAGCGGCGCGCGGCGACACCGCCCACCCCGGCCCCGTTCGGCGACGACCAGCACCCCGGCTTCCGGGGTGAGAACCGGGTTCCGCAGCGCAGCCCCGAGTGGCTGGACTCCGCCCGCCCGGAGGAGATCCACCCCGCGTACGAACGCGGGGAGCTGGCCGAGGTCCTCGGCCAGCCGGTGCCGTTCCGGGCCCCCACCGACGGCCGGCAGTGGACCGGGGACGACCTGGCCGCCGCGACCCCGGACGAAGTCGACCAGGCGCGGCGCCACGGCGAACTCCGTGACCTCCTCGCCGGCGAGGAGCAGTGACGACACCTGCGGCGCCGAGCCCGGCCCAACCCACCCCGACGGACCTGGTCGCCCGCACCGAGGTCCCCGCCCGGTGGCCGGCGATCTCGGAACGGCTCGCCCGTCGACTGACGACGGAGGGGCGGATCCCATCGTGGCGGGTTGGCTCGCGGGTGTACGTCAGCGCGGGTGATGTTGAGCGGTGGCTCGCGTCGTGCCGGCAGCCGGCCGCGTAGCCGGTCGGTTCCGGTCGGTGACGGTCGGCTAAGGTCGGTCCCGGTCGGGTTCCTGAGTCACGATTTTCCTTATAATCGTGACTCAGGAACCTAGATCGAAAAGGGCGGTCCAGACGTGTCTCTCGTTGTCCCCGAGCAAGGTCCCGTCGTCGTCCCGGCCGCCGTCGGCGCAGGACTGTCCGACGAGACCCGGGCCATGCTCGCCGAGGCCATCCCAGAGAACACCCGCCGCAGCTACCAGACGCAGACCGCCGCGTTCCGCGCCTGGTGCGAGGCAGACGACAGGCCATTCCTCCCGAGCGACGCCGACACGGTCACCGAATACGTCCGACACCTGCTCGCCGAAGGCCGGGCGCCGGGCAGCATCGACGTCGCCATCTCGGTGATCCGCACCATGCACCGCTACGCCCGGGTCGAGGTGCCTGACACCCGGGACGCCCGCCTGCTCATCCGCGGCTACCGGCGCCGCCGCGCCGACGAGGGCGGCCGCGACCGGCAGGCGCCACCCGCCGTCGCCGCGGACATTCGCCGGATGCTCGACACCCTCGGCGACCCGGCGGCCGTCCCGGACCGGGCCCGCGCGCAGGTGCTCCGCGACCGGGTCATCCTCCTCGTCGGCTTCGGCATGTTCGCCCGCCGCTCGGAACTGGCCCGCCTCGACCTGGCCGATGTCACCGAAACCGAAAACGGGCTCGTCGTCTACATCGCCCGCACAAAGACCGACCAGGCGGCACGCGGCCAGGAACGGGTGTTGCCGTACGGCGCCCGGCCGGATGCCTGCCCGGTCCGTGCGGTCCGGGCATGGCGCACGTTCCTCGCCGAGCAGGGCATCGTCGAGGGCCCGTTGCTGTGCCGGATCGACCGACACGGTCGGTTGGGTGGCCGGCTGTCCGGCCAGGGCGTCGACCTGGTGCTGAAGCGGCTGGGCGCCGCCGCCGGAGTGGGTCACCTGTCAGGTCATTCGCTGCGTGCCGGGGCGGCGACGTCGGCGGCCGAGGCCGGGGCGACGACGGGGCAGATCGAGGACGGCGGCGGCTGGGCGAAGGGCTCGACCGCGGTTGGCCGCTACGTGCGCCAGCGGGACCGTTGGAAGAACCACCCGCTTGCCGACGTGACCATCTGACTCCGGATACGACAGCGCCCCGCCGGGCTGGTCCTGGCGGGGCGTTGTCGTGTGGGGGTGCGCGACCCGACCGGATGCCGTCACGCTCCCCGGGCTCGGGAAGCGTCGGCTACTCCGGCCGCTTCGGGGCGTGCACGGTCCGGCAGTTCGGGCAGTCCTTGGACGACGGCGGACGACGGAACGTCAGCTTCACCCCGGGCCCGGTCTGCGGGCGGCGATGCTTCCGGCAGCGCAGGACGATCGCCGCCGGGTTCCGCGGCTTCGCCGCCGGATCATCCATGTTGCTGAGGATGGCCCGCTCTGCCTGTCCGCGCCGTAGTCCCCACGTGATCCGCTATGCGACCGGGATCGGCGTGACCGACAGCTTCGCCAGCGGTTTTCGACCAGGTGCTGCACCAGGGTAAGGGGGTGGTGTAGAAGGTCAGGCTTCGATGGTTGGCGCTCGTGAGACCCACTCGGAGCGGGTGATCGCGTAGACGCCTTTTTCGGCGCCGTGTAGTTGCTCCGTGCGCGCGAGATGCATGCCGAGCCGTTCGGCGAGCCGGATGGATGCGGTGTTCGTGGCCCGGATGACCGAGACGACCTCGGGCAGAGCAGGACGTGTCTCGAAGGCCCATGCGATCGCCGCCGCTGCGGCCTCGGTACCGAAACCACGCCCCCACCACTGCCGGCCGATGAACCAGACCGCCTCGATACCCGGCCAACCCGGCTCGGACCACAGCCCGGCGCGGCCGACCAGGGTGCCGGTCACGCGCTCGACGACGGACCATGGGCCGACACCTTCGAGTTCCCAGCAGCCGATGTTGCCGGCGAGGTTGTGCCAGGTGCCGTGCCGGTCGGTGGGGCCGCCGATGTGGCGGGTGAACTCCTCGTCGCTCCACATCGCGGCGAAGCCGTCCAGGTCGTCGCGGACGATCGGCCGCAAGGTCAACCGCTTGGTGGTCAGGGTCGGGATGGCGGTCACGGGGTCACCGTCCCTGCGGGCAGGGCCCGGTAGGCCTCGGCGAACGCGGCCACCTCCGGTAGGCGCTGCTGGTCAGAGGTGAACGCCCGCCCGATACTGCGGATCTTGCCGGTGACGGTGTGGGCCGGTGTCGTCGTCTCGTCGAGCACCCGGCAGGCAAGCCGAGCCGCTTCCTCCGGTTCCGGGCGGGCACCGAGGAGGTGCGCGAGGGCAAGAGTCAGCGCGGCATGGTGGGCTTCCTCGGCGGAGAAGTCACCGCCCCGTCGCTGGTAACCGTCGACTGCGAGCGCCGCCCATTCTCGGGCCGCCGGGGCGTCCCCGAGAGCCAGGGCGGTTCCGGCCCGGAACATCGCCACACCGGCAGGGCCGACCGGGGTTGATCCCGGCCGCGGGCTGAAGGTGCCGGCCGCCGTCTCCATCCGGTCGAGCGCGGCGCGGGCGGCGTCGGAGTCACCGAGGGCCGCGTGCGTGCGTGCCTCATAGGCGGCAATCCGAGCGTTCATGTACGGGTCGGAGACATGGGCAACGGCCCGCAGCTCGGCCAGGGCCGGCCCGTACCGCTGCCGCCAGTAGGCGACGCTCGATCGCAGCGCGGCCACGGACAGGATGAGCACAGGATCGCCAACCTCTTCTGCGTAACGACCAGCGAGACCAGCGAAGCGGCGGGCAGAGCGCATGTCGTCGGCGTTGAAGGCCAGCCGGCCGAGAAAGTAGGTGAACTGTCCGCCCAGCAGCGTGATGCGCTCCCGCGATTCGGGAGCGACCGGGCCACCGAGGATGTCGGTGATCTGCCTCCAGCGGGCGCCGACCTCGGGCAGCAGTGAGGCGTGAGGGGCGGAGCCATACGCCCGAGCGATCTCGTCGGCGTCGGCTTCGAGCTCGTCGAGGGTCGCCGCCGTGACCGCCTCGTCCATGCGCGTCTGGGTAGATGCTGCCAGCGCGGACAGGGTGGCCAGCTCGACGAATTCGCGTCGGTCCGTGGCCATCCCCTCTCCTGGTCCCCCCGCCACTCTGGGGTTGCCGGGTGGGAAATGTCCATCGCCCTCGCGTTTGATCTGCAGCGCGGTGTGCTCCATGACCGCGTTCTGCCACAGACCGATCAGCCGGCCGCCGGCATGCAACTCCCGGTCCAGGCCCTCGACCACCTGCTGGGATGGCAGCAGCCACGGGCTACCGTGCTGCTCGCCGCGGAAGGCCGCCGACACGACATTCCTATGAACGCGGATCTTCTCGCCGAGCTTGGTGAAGTTCGCATCCTTCAGCCCACGCGACTCGCGCAGCTGCGCGAGTTCGGAGACGAACGCCGCTTTCGCTGGCCGCGGCCGGTCCTGCACGACGGCCCCCTCCCGCTTTCGCGAGAGCCTCGCGGGCGAGAGAGATCTCTCTCGCGTCCGCGAGCCTCTCGCGGTCTGTCGCCGGTCTGCTGCGCAGTGTGTCATAAGACGTACCGGCGGATGTGCCGGTCGGCGTCCGATCCGCGCGGGGAACTCCTGATCGGTTCCCCGCCGGCCCCGCTGCCCGCCGCCGTGGGCGGCCGCCCCTCCGGCCTCGTGGAAGGCCGCGCGGCCGCATGCAGTGGGAGGGGGCGAAACCTCGTC
>NZ_JANEZT010000194.1 GCF_025403405.1 Frankia tisae | reverse complement strand
CGGATGATGGGGACGGCGGGGGCAGCGGCTGGATCGTCGTCGTCGTGATCGCCGCCGTCGTCGTCCTCGCCGGCGGCGGTCTGCTCGTTATCCTGCGCCGACGTCAACCCGGAGCGCGCTGACCATGGACTCTTCCCCCTCGATGGGCACGCCCACCTCGGCCGGCTCTCCCGGCTCCCCGGAGGTCCTCCCGTCGGGGGGCGTCTCCCCGGCACCGACGTCCGCCCGGCCGACGTCCGCCCGGCCACCGGGGGCGGCCGCCCGTGCGCTGCCCGTCGCGGTGCTGGCCGGGTGCGCCGTGCTGGCATTGGTCGTCGGCTTCGGCCCGGGTCCGCTTCGGCTGCCAGGGCTGCCCTCGGCCGGCGAAGGCACCTACTGGGCGTTGCCGTTCGCCCGGCTGGTAGGTCGGATCGCCTCGGTCGCCACGCTCGGCTGGCTGCTCGCCGCCGCGGTCCTGCTGCCGTCGCAGCGCACTTCCGCCCGCCACCACCGTGAGCCGCCCGATGCGGACGCGGCGGCAGCACACGCGGGCGACTCGGCGACGGCACACGCAGGCGCCCTGCCGGACCGCGCGGCCGGTTCCCGCCAGCGGCCGTTGACGTCGACCTCGCGCCGCTGCGGGCGGTACGCGGCCGACGCCGCGGTGGTGTGGGTACTCGCCACCCTCGCGGAGCTGGTGTTCACCCTGTCCGACGTCTCCGCGCAGCCGGCCGGGGACGTGCTCGACCTGCACGCGCTGCGGTCGTTCGTCGCCTCGACCGAGCAGGGCCGCGCCCTGATCACCGTCGCGGTGCTCGCCGCCGTGGTGGCGATCGTCGGCCGCACGGTGACGACGACGACCGCGGCCGGTGCGCTGCTCGCCGTCGCCGCCATCGCACTGCTGCCGCCGGTCTTCGCCGGGCACGCCGCCAGCTCCGGTGACCATGCGATCGCGGTGGTGGCGCTCGCCGTGCACATCCTCGCCGCGTCGGCGTGGGTGGGCGGGCTGCTCGGCCTGCTGTCCGCCGTGCGACTGCCCGCCGGTTCCTTCGGCCCGGCGCTGCGGCGTCACAGCCGGTTCGCCGCCGGCGCGGCGCTCGTCACCGCGGTCAGCGGGATCGGTGGGGCCGCGTTGCGCCTCGGCGGCTTCTCGCCGCTGTGGGAGACCCGTTACGGCCTGCTCGTCACGCTCAAGGCTGTGGGCCTGATCGCCGCGGTCGTGCTCGGCGGCCTGCTGCGCCGCCAGGTCGTCGCCCGGCTGACCGCGGCCGCGACGGCAGCAGGGGCGACGGCGGCGGCAGGCGCGGCGGGGGCGGTCGGTCGGTTCATTCGCCTGGCGGGCGTGGAACTGACCGTGCTGACGGCCACGCTGGGCCTGGCCGTGGGGCTGTCCCGCACGGCGCCGCCGGTGAACGACGCCCTCGTGCCCGCCGACCCGACCCGGGCAATGCTCGGCTACCCGATGCCGCCGCCGGTCACCGCCGTTCGGCTGGCCGCCGACTGGCGGATCGACTGGGTGTTCCTCGCCGCGTCGGTGGTCGCCGCCGGCATGTACCTCGCCGGGGTGCGCCGGCTGCACGTCCGGGGCATCCGCTGGCCGGTCGGGCGCACCATCGCCTGGCTGTGCGGTCTGGCCGTCGTCGTCATCGCCACCTCCAGCGGGCTCGGGCGCTACGGGCCCGTCCTGCTCAGCGTGCACATGACCCAGCACATGCTGCTGAGCATGCTCGCGCCGATCCCCCTCGTCCTCGGCGCGCCGGCGACCCTGGCCCTGCGGGCGATGCGCCCCGCGCGGGCCCCGCATCGCAGCGGGCCGCGGGAATGGCTGGTGGCGCTGCTGCGTTCCTGGCCGGTACGGGTGCTGACCCATCCGGCGCTGGTGACGGTGAACTTCATCGGCAGCCTGTATGTGTTGTACCTGACGTCGCTGCTGCCCACGCTGATGCGCAACCACCTCGGTCACCTGTACATGAACGTGCATTTCCTCGCGGTCGGCGTGCTGTTCTTCGAGCTGCTCATCGGAATCGACCCGCTGCCGCGGCGGCTGCCGCATCCGGGGCGGATCCTGATGCTGATATCCGCCGTACCGTTCCACACCTTCCTCGGCCTGGCGATCATGGCTGAATCGTCGCTGCTCGGCGCCGACTGGTACGGCCGGCTGGTGCGGCCCTGGGGGGTGAGCGCGCTCAGCGACCAGCGCACCGCCGGCGCCATCGTCTGGTCGTTCGGGGAGCTGCCGACGTTCGTCGTGCTCATCGTGCTGTCCTTCCAGTGGGCGCGGCTCGACGAGCGGCGCACCCGGAACCGGGAGCGCCGGATCGCCGCCGCCGGTGACGTCGACGCCGAACTCGACGCCTACAACGCCTACCTCGCCGGTCTCGCCGACGGCCCGACCCACCGCCGTACCGCGGCGGCGACCGGCCCGGCGGTCACGACCGGCGTGCTGACCGGCAGCGGGCCGGCGGGACCGCCCATGCCTCCCATGCCCCGACGGGCAGCGGACGACGATATCGCCTTCGGCGGGCGCGCATCGGCCGGCGACGACGGCTGAAAGCAATCACCTGGTGTCACCGTGCCCGGCCTCGCCATCCACCCGCGGTGGCCTCCCCCCGGCCGCGCGTTCGCCGTCGGCAGTCGTCCCCGCGCCCAGCGCGACGAGCTCGGCGGCGGGCGGTGCCGGTGCCGGCAGGGTCCGCACGTTGCTCTGCGATGCCGAGGGACGCCGCGCCGCGGCCAGCTCGTCCCGGGAGGCCGCGACGGCCAGGTGGCGCCGCGTCAGCAGCCAGACGAGTTCGAGCAGCATCCCCGAGCCCGCCGCGATGCCCACCCCGGTCCACGGGCCGGTCGTCCCCACCAGCGACAGCTGGAAGAACTCCTGGCCGAACGGGATCACCAGGACCAGCACGAACGCGACCGCCATGGTCAGCACCAGGGCGATGCGCCACCACGTGTAGGGGCGGGCGACGATCGCCAGCGCCCACAACGCGATCAGGAACAGCGTCAGGGTCGCCATCGACGTCTCGGCGTCCAGATCGTCGTAGATCGACCGCGCCACCAGGTAGGACGCCATTGTCGCCGCCGCGGCGATGATCCCGGCGGGCAGCGCGAAGCGCAGCACCCGGCCGACGAAGTCCGGCCGGGCCCGCTCGGTGTTCGGGGCGAGCGCGAGGAAGAACGCCGGGATGCCGATCGTCAGCGAGCTGAGCAACGTCAGGTGCCGCGGCAGGAACGGGTAGGGCACCCGGGTGACGACGACCAGGATCGCGAGCAGCACCGAGTAGACGGTTTTCGTCAGGAACAGGTTCGCGACGCGTTCGATGTTGCCGATGACGCGGCGCCCCTCGCCGACGACGGACGGCAGCGTCGCGAAGCTGTTGTCGAGCAGGACGATCTGGGCGACGCCGCGGGCCGCCTGGCTGCCCGAACCCATCGCGACACCGATGTCGGCGTCCTTGAGGGCGAGGACGTCGTTGACGCCGTCGCCGGTCATCGCGACCGTGTGGCCGCGCGCCTGCAGGGCGGCGACCATCGCCCGCTTCTGCTGCGGGGTCACCCGTCCGAAGATCGAATGGGTCTGCAGGGCGTCGGCGAGACCGTCGGGATCGGTCGGCAGCGTCCTCGCGTCCACCGGCGAGTCGGCGCCGGGCAGCCCCAGGGAGCGGGCGACCGCGCCGACGGACAGCGCATTGTCCCCGGAGATCACCTTCGCCGCGATGTTCTGCTCGGCGAAATAGCGCAGAGTGTCCGACGCGTCGGCCCGCAGCCGCTGGGCGATCACGACGAGCGCGACCGGCACCACGGAGGCCGGGACGCTCGCCGGTTCGGCCAGCGCACCGTCGAGCGGGGCGGTGAACCGGCCGAGCAGCAGCACCCGCAGGCCGCGCGCGCCGAAGCCGTCGACCTCGGTGAGCACCGGGTGGTCGGCGGGCAGCAGCACGTCGGGCGCGCCCAGCAGCCAGGTGGCGACGCTGCCGGCCGGGTCGACCATCGTCGCGCCGCTCCACCTGCGGGCCGAGGAGAACGGGGCGTCCGCCCGCACCGCCCAGCCCGTCGGCGTCGGGTACGCGTCGATGATCGCCTGCATGCTGGGGTTCGGCCGGGCGTCGGCGGTGCCGAGCACGCCGAGGACCTGCCGGGCCACGTCGGTCGCGGAACCGGTCGCGGAACCGGTCGCGGAACCGGTCGTGGAACCGGTCGCGGAACCGGTCGCGGAACCGGTCGTGGAACCGTCGCTTCCGGCCGTGGTTGCGGCGCTGGTTGCGGCCGTGACTGCGGCGACCGCGTCGACGATGCGCAGCTCGGCAACGTCCATCGCCGCCTCGGTGAGGGTGCCGGTCTTGTCGAGGCAGACGACGTCGACGCGAGCCAGCCCCTCGATCGCCGGCAGCTCCTGGACGAGGCACTGGCGGCGCCCCAGGCGCACCACCCCGACCGCGAAGGCCACCGAGGTGAGCAGCACGAGTCCCTCGGGCACCATCGGCACCAGGCCGGCGACCATCCGGCGGATCGCCTCGGACAGGTCGTCGTCGTTGACGTAAAGCTGACTGATGATCAACGCAATGCCAGTCGGGATGATCATCCAGGTCACGACCCGGAGGATCGTGCTGATGCCGGCGCGCAACTCGGAGTGCACCAGGGTGAACCGGCTGGCCTCCTCGGCGAGCTGCGCGGCGTAGGCCTCGCGGCCCACCCGGGTCGCCCGGAAGGCGCCCACGCCCGCGACCACGAAGCTGCCGGACATGACCTGGTCGCCGGGCTGCTTGTGCACCGGGTCGGCCTCACCGGTCAGCAGCGACTCGTCGACCTCCAGGTGCTCGGCCTCGGCGACGACCCCGTCGACGCCGATCCGGTCGCCCGGCCCGAGCTCGATGACGTCGTCAAGGACGATCTCGGATGCGGCGAGCGGCGCCGCGACCCCGTCGCGGCGCACCAGCGGCCGGGACTCCCCGACCACCGCCAGCCGGTCCAGGGTGCGCTTGGCGCGCAGCTCCTGGAACAGCCCCACCAGGGTGTTCGCGACGATCACACCGCCGAACAGGGCGTCCTGAAACGGGCCGACGATCACCATGAACACCAGCAGGACGCCGATGATCGCGTTGATCCGGGTGAAGACGTTGGCGCGGACGATCTCGCCGAGGCTCCGGCTGGAGCGCAACGGCACGTCGTTCACCCGGCCGTCGGCGATCCGCTCGGCGACCTCGGCAGCCGTCAGCCCGGCGGCGGGCACGGCCGCCGAGACGGGGAAACCGGACGGCCGCGTTCCCGCGACCCCTGGCCGATCCATTGCGTCCTCCACGCTCCGTCGCGGCCGCCATCAGGGGCTCGGCGGCGTCGGGCATCGCCTGCTGGGCCCGGGATCCGGCGGACGGCCGGCGCGCGCACCGCGGATCCATGCGCGTGCCTGGGGACGGTCACGTCCCGGTATGCCTCGTCCCCTGCCGCGCGGCGATTCCCCGCCACCGCGCCGACCGGGTACCCCGCACCCCCGCCCACCGCGCGTCGCGTTCCGTACGCCGCATGGGCCGCCTGCCCACCGTAGTTGACGCTTCTGCGACGAGTTCGCCCGCGGGTCGTCAGTCGGCCGGTGCGCCCGCGTCCGCGCTGATCGCGCCCCCGGCGAGCAACGCCAGCAACAGCAGCCCCAGGGCGACCCGGTACAGCACGAACGGCGCGAAACTACGGGTCGTGATGTAGCGCAGGAACCAGGCGATGGCCGCGTAGCCGGTGGCGAACGCCACGACCGTGGCGAGAATCGTCGGCCCCCACGACACCTCGGCGCCGTCGCCGTCGCCGTCGCCGCCACCGATCGACTTCAGCTCGAACACGCCGGAGGCGAGCACCGCGGGCATCGCGAGCAGGAACGAGTAGCGCGCGGCCGCCTCGCGGGTGTAGCCGAGCAGCAGCCCGCCGCTGATCGTCGCCCCGGACCGGGACACCCCCGGGATCAGCGCGGCCGACTGCGCCAGCCCGTAGAGCACACCGTCGCGCACCGACAGGTCGGGCAGGGTCTTACGTGGCCGCAGCAGCGAGTGCCGCCCGCGCGGGCGGCCCTTCGAGGCGTACCAGTCCGCGCCGCCGAGGATCAGACCAAGCACGATCAGTGTCGTTGCGATCAGGCGCAGGTCGCGAAACGGGCCCTCGATGGCATCCTGGAACGTGACGCCGAGCAGGCCGATGGGGATCGTGCCGAGGATGACCAGCCAGCCGACGCGGGCGTCGGTGTCCTTGCGCATCTCCCGGCGGGTCCACGACAGCGCCCAGGCCCGCACGATCCGCGCGATGTCCTTGCGGAAGTAGATCAGCACCGCCGTCTCGGTGCCGATCTGCGTGACCGCGGTGAACGCGGCGCCGGGATCGTCCCAGCCGGCCAGCGCGGCGGTGATCCGCAGGTGCGCGCTGGAGGAGACGGGAAGGAACTCGGTCAACCCCTGCACCAGTCCGAGGACCGTGCCCTCGAAGAAGTTCATCGGCGCCGGCCGGCGGAACCCGAGCACGCGGCGGCCCCTCTGCCGGTCGGCGGGTCACCTGCCCGCCGGGTCCGATCTGGTCGCGTCATCGGTGTGCACCCCTCCACGCGCCTCACGCTAGCGGAGCGCGGAGCACACCCGGATGGCGGGGAGGGCCGCCTGGTGTGGGCGGCGGTCGTCGACGCATTCGTCCCGCGAGGGTGGCCGCGCCGGCGGCGCCCAGCGCAATACTCCAACCGACCGGCCCGACCGGGCGGGACCCGAACAGCGCGCTGAGCATCGGCGTCTGCACCAGCACGGCAAGCACGGCCACGCTGGCGATCGCCGTCGTGATGACCAGCGGATCCCGGCCCGCAAGGGCCAGGGTCTGGCCCAGCTGGGCCCCGACGAGCGCGAGCAACGCGACGGTCGAGGCGCGCCGACGGGTGCCGGTGAGCCGGCAGAGCAGCCACGCGGCGCTCGCCGCGCCCGCGGTCGCCCCACCACGGATCAGCAGGATGCGTCGCAGCGGGCCGGTGAGCCAGTCGGTCGCCGCGCCCCCGCCACGACGGACCCCCCGGGGTCCGGCCGGGCCGGACCCGCCGTATGCCCGCCCGGTCTCCCCGCCCGAGCGGGCGATGGCATCGTCGTCGCGGACGGCGGGGGCCCCGCCCTGCGGTGCACGCCCCCGGACGGCGAGGGCCATCGCCGGGGCCATGTCGGTCAGCAGGTTGACGAGTAGCAGCTGGCGCGGGTTCAACGGCGCCGTCCCCCCGAGCGCCGTTCCGAGCACGGTGAACGCGACCTCCCCAGCGTTGCCGCCGACCAGCACCGACACCGCATCGGTCACCGCCTGCCACATGCTCGTGCCCTCCTCGAGGGCGTCGACCAGGCGGGTGACGTCGGCGTCGGTGAGCAGGAGGTCGGCGGCGCCGGTGGCCGCCGCCGACCCATGGCCGCGTACGGCGACACCGACGTCGGCGGCGCGGATGGCGGCGGCGTCGTTCGTGCCGTCCCCGGTCATGGCCACCACGTGACCGCGCCGGCGCAACGCGAGGACGAGGCGCACCTTCTGCTCGGGGGAGATGCGCGCGAACACCGTCGCCTCCTCGACCCGGCGCGCGTACTCCTCGTCACCGAGCGCCGCGAGCTCCGCGCCGGTGACGACGTGGTCAGCCCCCGGGACGCCAAGCTCGGCGGCGATCGCGCCCGCGGTCACCGGGTGGTCCCCGGTGACGACGAGCACCCGGATCCCGGCCTCGGCCAGCCGTCGCACAGCCGGAGCGGCCGATGGCCGGGGCGTGTCGGCCAGGCCGAGGAAGCCGACAAGCTCCAACGCGCGGAGCCGATCTGCCTCGATCGGGCTTCCCGGGTTCGATCGGGGGTGCACGCCCACAGGCCGCCCTCGGTCGGGTGAGGTCTGGTCCGGCGCGGTCTGGTCCGCACGGGCGACGGCGAGGACTCGTAGCCCCCGCCTGGCCAGATCCTCGGCGACCAGCACGGCCTCCCGCCGCCGGCCGGATCCCAGCCGGCATCGGTCGAGCAGCACCTCAGGGGCGCCTTTGACGGCGAGCACCTCCGTCCCGCCCGGGTCACGCAGCAGCGTGGCCGCGTATCCACGCGCGGTTTCGAACGGCATCTCCGCCAGGCGTCGCCCCAACAGAGGGAGCCCGTGGGCGGCATCGAGCACCGCCCGATCGGTGGCATGCGGCGCCGGCCCACCCGGCGCCGGACTGGCCGCGGCCGCGATCCGGTGCACCGCCGCCGCGGCCGGATCCGACGCGGGAACCCGCCGCCACCGGGCGGCGGGCCCGCCCGCGGCACCGTTCGGCCGCCCACGCCCGGCAGCAGAGCGGACGACGACGTCGCGCAGCACCAGCCGACCCTCGGTGAGGGTGCCGGTCTTGTCGAAGCACACCGTGTCGACGCGACCGAGGGCCTCGACGGTGCGGGAGGAACGGACGAGCACGCCGAGCCTGGCCAGCCGGCGCGCCGACGCCATCTGCGCGACCGTGGCGACCAGAGGAAGCCCCTCGGGCACCGCGGCCACCGCGACGGCCACCCCGGCGTTGACGGCGGCCCGCAACGACGTGCCACGCAGCCAGGACAGGCCGGCCACGGCGATCCCGCTGACCGCGGTGAGCGGGATCGCGAGCCGGGTCAGATCGGCGAGCCGGGCCTGCACACCCTGCGGCGACCCGTGGCCGACCGCCGCCTGCCCCGCCCGACCGGCCTCGGTCGCCGTGCCGACGGCGACCACCACCGCCCGACCGGACCCGGCGAGCACGGTCGTCCCCTCGTAGAGCATGTTGTGCCGCTCGGCGAGCGCGACGCCCGGCGTCGGGGCGGTGTCCTTGACGACGGGCACCGACTCCCCGGTGAGGGAGGACTCGTCGACCTCCAGGGACTCTGCGTGGACCAGTCGGGCGTCCGCGGGCACCACGTCGGCGGCACGCACCTCGACGAGGTCGCCCATGCGCAGGTCGACGGCGTCGACAAGCCGGGTGTCCGTCGTCGTCACCACCCGGGCCAGCGGGGTGTTCCGGGCCATCAGCCGACGCATCACCGCCTCGGCCCTGGCCCGCTGCGCCCCGCTGACCACGGCGTTGGCGACCGACACCCCTGCGACGAGGGCCGCGTCGACCGTCGACCCGAGCACCGCGCTCGCGGCAGCCCCGACGAACAGCACCGGGATCAGCGGATCGCTCAGGTCCGAAAGCAGCGCGACGGTGAACCCACGGGCCGCGGACGCCATCGAGCCGACGCCGCGTCCGGAGGTCGGGGCGTCGATGTCCCACTGCATGGAGTCCGGTTCGGCGGTACGGGCGCCGGCCGGTTCCGCCGGGTCCCGCGGGGCAGCGGCCAGCCGGCGTCGCACAGCGTCCGCGGGCAGGGCATGCCAGTCGGTGTGCCACGCAGGCGCGGGAGGGGTGCGCCGGTCGGCGCGGCTCGCGCTGAGCGCGCCGAGCGCCATCGCGCCGAGCGCGGCGGCGTTGACCGGCGCGGCGCGCACGAGCGCCGCGGGCCGGATCAGCCCCGCCCGTCGGCCCCGGCCCGCACCGGTGTCGTCGCGTCCCAGCCCGGCGATGGTGGTGAGGACGGCCAGTGCCGACGCGGAGTGGGCGAGGGTCACCGACCGGCTGCTGACCGCCGCGGCGACCGGTGGGAGCTGCAGGATCCGCCAGGCATCGACCAGACCGCCCGCGCAGATCAGATCAGCCGACCAGGGCGGGCGAGCCCCCGGGATGTCCACCCCGATGCCCACATCCGCGCTGAACAGCGCGTCGGCGTCCCCGGCGGCGACCGCCGGCGCCTCCGGGCGCGCACCCCCGGCCACGACGGCGACCATCCGGCCAGCCGCCTGCAGCCGCCAGACCTCGGTGTCCACCGCTGTGCCCGCGGGCAGCACGGTGTCGACGAGTGCGGCGAGCTCGACCGTGCTGGCGTGGGCGGTGAGCACGACGGTGCCGCACGCCCGGGCGGCACGCAGGAGTGCCTCGGCGAGCCCGTCGAGTTCGGTGCCGACGACGGCGTGCGCCCGGCGGCGGCCGACGCGGAGCTCGACGGGTAGCCCGGATGGGTGCAGCGCCGATCGTGGCCCTTCGGTGTGCACCGCCACCACCCGTTCGGCCCCCTGCCGCGCGACGACGTCGCCCGGTTGGAACACCCGCCGAGGGTCCACCCCGTCGAGCAGGCGATCCGCCCGCGACCAGGTGGCCGCGTCGGCGGCGGCCAGCACCCGTGTCCGCTCCCCCAGCAGCACCTGCGCGCAGACGACGACGGCGTCGATCCGATCGAACCGACGCAGGCAGCGGGCGTCGAGGGTTACCACGTCCCGAGCGGACAGCCGGCGGGCCGCCGTGGCCGCGAAGACCTCCCGGCCCAGCCGGGCGGCCCGCGGCACGGTCGCCAGCACCAGCTCACCGCCGACGCGCGGGGAGCCGGTCGCGAGCAGGCTGGCTGCGCCGACGGCGAGCCCGATGGCGGCCATCCGCTCGGCGCTGCGCTCGATCGGGCCGGCGGGAACGGGGCGAGGCCGGTGCTCCCGCGCGCGTGCGCCGATCTCGCCGGGTAGTCGCGACGGGCCAGGCGAGGCTCCGGACAGCTGCCCCGGCGCCGACGGATCCCCACCACCGGCCAGCGCCGCGGCAGCCAGCAGCTCCGCCGCGGCACCCGAGGTCTGCGCGGCAACCGGTTCGGACGGGACAGCCGGCGAGCCGGGAACCTGGTCCGCGCGGGCGGTACGGCGCAGGAGGTCGGGCTGGCGGCGGATGAACGCCGCCCGTTCGGCGAGCAGCTCGCCGACGACCGCCGCCCGGTGGGCCACGCCGACGACGAGGATGTCCGGGCTCTGGGTCAAAGCACCCGCGCCTGCGC
Organism: Frankia tisae; assembly: GCF_025403405.1. Taxonomy (GTDB): domain Bacteria; phylum Actinomycetota; class Actinomycetes; order Frankiales; family Frankiaceae; genus Frankia; species Frankia tisai. The sequence continues at coordinate 1,883 of NZ_JANEZT010000194.1, read as the reverse complement.
CGAGCAGGCCGATCGTCAGATCGGCGCCATGCTGGCCGAGGCGGCGTTCCACCGCCCGCCGGACCCACGGCTGGTGATCCACAAGCGCCACCACCGCGCCCGCCGCACGGGGAACGGCCGGCACCCGGTAGACCCGGGCCGCCACGGCGACGCCGAGTGCCGCGGTGTCCACGCCGAGTCCGATCACCGCGGCGACCAACGGCCCCGTATCCCCCGGGTGCGCGGCGTGCCCAGGCAGCGTCGCGCGGCCGTCACCGGCTCGAGCCGCGGCGTCGGCGACGCCGGCCGCAGGACCGGCCGCGGCGCCGGCACCCGGCTGTCCCGCGTCATCCTCCTCGCCCCCGGCGTCGGCCCGGGTGCGCCCCCCGTCCGGGCCCCGCTCGCCGACCACGCCTTCGCGCAGGGTTGCCTCCACCGCGGCGACGGCGTCGACCAGCTCCGCCACGTCCACGCGATCGGAGTCGAAGCTGATGAGAACCCGTCCCAGGCCCTCGTCGACCTGGGCCCAGTCGACGCCGTCCAATCGGTGCAGCGCGGCGACGACCGCACGATGCAGGCGGCGCCGGCGGGCGTCGGCGAAGGCCGGATCCGGCTGTGTGCCCTCGGGCCACGGCGGATGAATCTCGATGTGCGCGTCGCCGTCGCGACTCCACACCCGCCGCGGTCGCCGGCCCGGGCGGGTCAGCTCGATGTTCAGCGTCCGCACGAGCATCACCGCCGCGGACCTCGCCGCGGCCGGGCCGGGCAGCCTCACGTGCGGCGGGCTATCACCGAGGCCGAGCGGCGCCACCGCCGCGAAAGCCGTTCTGCCCACGCCCCTCGTGACCACGCCCCTCGTGACCACGCTCGCGGTGGCCATTTCCGTTGTGATCGGTGCCGCCGGACGGCCCGCCGAGGCCGTGTTCGGCATGCCGGAATCGCCGCCACAGCCCGCGCGGCCCGAGGCCGGTGGGCAGCTCCGCGCTGATCTCGACCTCGGCCTCGCCCGCCCGCGTGGCAGCGGCCTGCGGTCCCACCGCATGCCCGGCCACGTAGGTGCCGGCCGCGATGGCCAGCGCCACCGGCCACTCGATCAGTTCGACCACCGCGAGGGTGCCCAGCCCCAGGTAGTAGGCGGTGCGTCCCGGGGTGGGCAGGCTCAACGGCCCCACCCGGACCTGGCTACCGGGCACGGTCGGCGGGGAGACCTCGAAGTGGGCGGTGACGAAGGGCAGGCGCAGCGTCGCCGTGCGCACCTCGGTCGATGTGCCCACCGGACGGCGCGCCTGCGCCGTACCCCCCGAAGGGGTGGAGGTCACCCGAACGGCGGAGGAAGCCGTGACCCGGCTGCCGCCGCCCCGGCGGGCGGTGCCGCGCCCGGACTCCAGCCGGGTCGACGTCGCCCGGCTGGCGGAGCCCGACTTGGCGGCTCCTGCCCGCGCGGCGGTCGAGCGAGTGGCGGCGGCCCGCGCCGTGGTCCCGATGGCCGCCCCGGCGGCCGATTCCGCCGGCGTCGCGGCAGTGGCGGATCGGCGGGCGGGGACTGTTCGCGCTGTTCCCGCCCGGGTGGAGCTGGCGCGCGCGGAGGTGGACCCCGCCGCGGCCGCCCCCGTGGCGGTGGACCTGCTCGAGGAAGGCCTCGCCGGAGACCCCGAGCCCGCGGCGCGGGGCACGGTCGCGGTCTTCGCACTCGTAGGCCGCGCCGCTCCCGCCTTCGCGGTGGCAGCCCTGCCGGTACCAGCTTTGGCGGTGGCGGCCTTCGCGGTGGACGTCCTGGGCCCGCCGGATCCGGGCCCCGACGCGGTGGACCCCGACCCGCCGGACCCCGAGCCGCCGGACCCCGAGCCGCCGGACCCCGAGCCGCCGGACCCCGAGCCGCCGGACCCCGAGCCGGTGGCTGTCTC